>DASRDR010000249.1:0-4388 GCA_035652475.1 Candidatus Methylomirabilota bacterium
CGCCCATCGCGGGCCACGAGACGCGACGGAGGCCTTGCTCGGCTCCGCCGGCGGGCCACGGGACGAGCCGGCCGGCCGCCGCGCGCACCCCGACGGGACGATCGGGTCACCGGGTGCGGCGGGCGGGCCGGCCGACCCAGCGATGCGACGGAAGGCGCCGCCGGTGACGCCACCGTCCACGCCGCCGGCGGGCGCGCCGCCCGCGCCGTCAACGACCGCGCCCGGCAACGAGGCGGCGCGGCGTCCGGCGCGGCCGGTTCCGCCGCCGTCCAACCCGCCGAGCATCGCGCAGCCCGGCACGGTGGCCCGAGGCCAGTGGCCGCGCGTTTCGCGGGAGGTCGCGGCGATGCCGGGCCGGGGCGCCGCCGCGTTCCCGCCGGGGACGAGCCCGCCCGGCGTCGCGCGTCCTCCGGCGAGCCCCCGTCCCGGCGGCCCTGCGACCGACGCGACGCACCGGGAGCCGCATCCGGCCGAGCCCTCCGCCGCGAGCGCGAGCGCACCGGTCTCGCGGCCTGCGCCCCCGCGCATCGCCGCGGCGCCAGGGAAGCCGGAAACGGCGCGCCCGGTTGCGCCGCCGGCGCGGGCCCCGGCCGCCGAACCCGTCGTGGTTCGGGGGGATCGCGGGATCCCGCGCGCGGCGGGCATGCCCGCGGGCCGTCCCGCGCCGCCCGCCCGGTTGCCCTCCGACTCGTAGCGTGCGCCCGGCCCGCAAAGGTCCGGCCCGGCGGCCTCCCGGCCCTGGGGCGGCGGTGGGGTTTCGGCCCCTGCGGCGACCCTGTACACTGTTCGCCGCGCCGGCCCCGGATGCGGCCGCGCGGAGGAGGAGCCATGGGCAGAGGGCGGGCGCTCGCGGGGTGTCTGGTCGCCGCCGTCGTGCTGGCGGGGGGCTGCGCGACGAAGAAGTTCGTGCAGAGCGAGGTGGGACAGTCGCAGCAGAAGTTGGCTCAGGACCTCGCCCGCGTCGAGGCGGATCTGGGCCAGGAGAAGGCGCGGACCGAGCGGCTCGGGCAGGAGCTCGACGCCGCCCGAGCAACTGCCGCCGCGGCGGACCGGACGGCGAGCGAGGCGGCCGGGGCGGCCCAGCAGGCGGGCACGCGAGCGGAGGCGGCGGCCACGACGGCCGGCGCGGCGACCGCGCGGGCCGAGGCGGCGGAGGCGACCGCCCGCGAGGCGCTCGCGAAGGCCGGCGACACCGACCAGCGCCTGACGAAGCTCTGGACGAGCCGGAACAAGCGGATGCTCGCGGACACCCACCTGGTCCACTTCGCCTTCGACAAGTGGGCGCTCGACGATCGGGCCCAGACGACGCTCCGGGCGCTGGTGAAGCAGCTCCAGGAGCGTCCGGAGATGACGGTCGAGCTCGAGGGGTACACGGACAACGTCGGCGCGAGCGCGTACAACATCCAGCTCAGCCAGCGCCGGGCCGACGCGGTGCGGCGCTTCCTGGTCGAGCAGGGGATCGAGCTCCCGCGGATCCACTGGATCGGGCTGGGCGACATCCGGCCGGTCGCCGACAACAAGACACGGCAGGGTCGCGACCAGAACCGCCGCGTGTCGATCCGGGTCTTCGCGCCGGAGGAGTAGGCGGCGGCGACGGCCACGGGGCGGTGGCCATCGGGCACGCCGCCGTCCATCCGCACGCCCCCGCGCGCGCGAGGATGAGACGCGGTTTCTTGCTCCGCTGTGGGCGCTCCGGTATACTCCAGCGGTATCCGACGCATGAGTGCTCGGGGCGGGGAGATTCGACGCCACCCCAACCGTTCGGGACGGGCGAGAGTGGCGGAACTGGCAGACGCGCTGGACTTAGGATCCAGTGGGCGCAGTCCCTTGGGGGTTCAACTCCCCCCTCTCGCACCACACCTCCCGTAAGCGCACGCGGTACGGCCAAGGATGAAGGTCGAGGTTCAAGAGCTCGATCCTTGTAAGCGCCAGCTGGTGGTCGAGGCGCCGGAGGCGGAGGTTCGCGAGGCCTGGGAGGCCGCGTGCGGCCGCGTCCAGCGCGGCGCCCAGCTGCCGGGGTTCCGGAAGGGCAAGGTGCCGCGGACGCTCGTCCGGACGCGGTTCGCCGACGAGGTCCGCCAGGCGGTGGCCGAGAGCCTGATCCCGACCGTGTACCGCCGCGCCGTCGACGAGGCCCGCCTGCTCCCGGTGGACGAGCCGGAGCTGCGCGAGGTCGAGCTCGAGGAGGGGCGCCCGCTGCGCTTCACGGCGGTGGTCGAGATCAAGCCGGCGATCGCGCTCGGCGCCTACCGGGGGGTGACGGTGCGCCACACCCCGCGCGCGGTCACCGACGCCGACGTCGAGGCGGCCCTCGCCGCGCTCGCCGAGCAGCGGGCGACGCTCGTGACGGCCGCGCGCCCGGCCCGAATCGGCGACTTCGTGCTCGTCGACTACGAGTTCACCCCCGAGGGCGGGGAACCCCGGCGCGAGCAGGGCTACGGCTTCGAGGTCGGCGGCGGGCGCGTGCTCCCCGAGCTCGACGAGGCGGTGATCGGGCTCGAGGCGGGCGCCGAGCGGACGGTCGAGGTGCGGTTCCCCGACGGGCATCCCCGGGAGGAGCTGCGGGGCCGGGCGGGCCGGCTCGCCCTCCGGGTCGTCGAGGTGAAGGAGAAGGAGGTGCCGCCGGTCGACGACGAGCTCGCCCGGGTCCTCGGCACCCACGAGACGCTGGCCGACCTCCGGGCCGCCGTCCGGGCGCGCCTGGATGCCGAGCAGGCGCGCCGGAACCGGCGCGCGCTGGAGGACGCGGTGGTCGACGCGGTGCTGGCGACGCACCGGGTCGACGCCCCCGAGAGCCTCGTCCTCAGGGAGATCGGCCACCGCCTTGGGATGGCCCGCGAGAGCCTGCGCCGCCAGGGCGTCGACCCGGACGCGGTCCGATGGGACTACGCCAAGCTCGGAGCCGAGCTGCGGCCGGACGCCGAGCGTGCGGTGCGCCGCCTGCTCCTCCTCGAGGCGATCGCGGAGCGCGAGGAGCTGACCGTCACCGACGCCGACGTCGACGCGGAGATCGAGCGTCTGGCGCGGGAGGCGGAGCGGCCCCCGGCGGCGCTCCGGGCCGTCCTCGAGCGGCGCGGCGAGCTCGACGGCCTGCGGCTGGCTCTGCGGGACGCGCGTACGCTGGCGTTGCTCGTCGAGCACGCGAAGATCGAGCCGGAGTAACCCGAACCGGGAAGGAAGGACGCCGTGGCACTGGTCCCGATGGTCGTCGAGCAGACCCCGCGCGGCGAGCGCGCCTACGACATCTTCTCCCGCCTCCTCAAGGAACGGATCATCTTCCTGCCGAGCTACATCGAGGACGACATGGCCAACCTGGTCATCGCCCAGATGCTGTTCCTGGAGGCGGAGGAGCCGGACAAGGACGTCTACCTGTACATCAACAGCCCCGGGGGCTCGGTGACCGCCGGAATGGCGATCTACGACACCATGCAGTACATCAAGCCGGCGGTGTCGACCATCTGCATGGGGCAGGCGGCCTCGATGGGCGCGCTGCTGCTGTGCGCGGGCGCGGCCGGGAAGCGCTTCGCCCTGCCGCATTCGCGGATCATGATCCACCAGCCCCTGGCCGGGGTCCAGGGACAGGCGACCGACATCGACATCCAGGCGCGCGAGATCCTGCGCATCCGCGACGAGCTGAACCGGATCCTCGTCCACCACACCCGGCAGCCCCTCGAGCGGATCGCCAAGGACACCGATCGGGACTTCTTCATGACCGCGGAGCAGGCGAAGGAGTACGGGATCGTGGACGACGTGATCGTCTCCCACGTCCCGGCGCTCCGGGCCGCTCAGGCGGCGGGCGACGGGCGCCGGGCGTAGCGGGCCGGCACCCGGGGAGAGCGCATGGCGCGAGCGCGGGAGACGAACGGCGGTGTCCTGAAGTGCTCGTTCTGCGGCAAGAGCCAGAACGACGTCCGGAAGCTCATCGCCGGCCCGACCGTGTACATCTGCGACGAGTGCGTGGAGCTGTGCAACGACATCATCGCGGAGGAGTGGGAGGAGGAGCGCAGCCGCGAGATCCGCAGTCTTCCCAAGCCGGCCGAGATCAAGGCGATCCTCGACCAGTACGTCGTCGACCAGGAGCGCGCGAAGAAGGTGCTGGCGGTGGCGGTCCACAACCACTACAAGCGCATCGAGGCGGGCTCCGCCGCGGGGGATGTCGAGCTGCAGAAGTCGAACATCCTGCTGATCGGGCCGACCGGATCCGGCAAGACCCTCCTGGCCCAGACCCTGGCGAAGATCCTCCACGTGCCGTTCACGATCGCCGATGCGACGAGCCTGACCGAGGCGGGGTACGTCGGCGAGGACGTGGAGAACATCATCCTGCGCCTGCTACAGTCGGCCAACTACGACGTTAAGCGCGCCGAACGCGGCATCGTCTATATCGACGA
>DASRDR010000250.1:0-19490 GCA_035652475.1 Candidatus Methylomirabilota bacterium
CCATCCGGTCATCGCGTACGCCTTCGAGCAGGTGTTCACCACGAGGGTCCGCACCTTGATCTCTGGGCCGAGGCTCGCGATGCTCGGCACGCGCCCGTCGTAGGACAGGGCGTCGTAGCACTCGTCCGAGACCACGTAGAAGCCGCGGTCCACCGCGAGCCTCGCCACGCGCTCCAGGTCGGCGCGGGGGAACACGGCGCCGCTCGGATTGTTGGGCGTGTTCAGGATGAGGAGCTTCGTGCGCGGGGTGACCGCCGCCGCCAGGGCCGGGACGTCCAGCTGGAACCCGCGCGCCTCGTCGGTCGGGACCGGCACCGGAGTGCCGCCGAAGAGCCGCACCTGCTCCGTGTAGCTGACCCAGTACGGCGACGGCACCAGCACCTCGTCGCCCGGATCGACCAGGACCGCGCAGATGTTGTAGAGCGTGTGCTTCGCGCCGACCGAGGCGATCACCTGCGTCCGGTCGTACTCCAGGCCGCTGTCCCGCCGGAGCTTCGCGCAGATCGCGGCCTTGAGCTCGGGGATCCCGCCCGAGTCGGTGTACTTGGTCTGGCCCTCGCGGATCGCCCGGATCGCCGCCTCCTTGATGTGGTCCGGGGTGTCGAAGTCCGGCTCGCCCGCGGTGAACGAGAGGACGTCCACGCCCTGCGCGCGGAGCGCGCGGGCCCGGGCGGCGAGGGCCAGCGTGGGCGAGGGCGTCAGGCGGCGGGCGCGCTCGGCGAGCATCGGTCGGGTCACTCTGTCCTCCGTCCCCGGGGCGCGGGCTCAGCGATGGCCGAGCTTCGCCCGGAGTCGCTCCTCGACGCCGGCCGGGACCAGGCCCTTCACCGAGCCCCCGTAACCGGCGACCTCCTTGATCAGGCGGGAGGAGATGTAGGAGTAGGCTTCGTGAGGCATGAGGAAGACGGTCTCGATCTCCTCCCGCAGCTTCCGATTCATCAGCGCCATCTGGAACTCGTACTCGAAGTCGGACACCGCGCGGAGCCCGCGGATGACCGCGGTCGCCCCCACGCGCGCCACCAGGTCCACCAGGAGGCCGTCGAACGCCACCATCTCGAGCTCGCCCAGGTGGCGGGTCGATTCGCGGATCATCTCCATCCGCTCGGTGTCGGTGAACAGCGCCGTCTTGGCCGGGTTCGTGACCACCGCGATGACCAGCTGGTCGAAGATCCGCAGGCTCCGCTCGATGAGGTCGAGGTGGCCGTTGGTGAGCGGATCGAACGAGCCCGGGTAGACGGCGCGCACAGCCACGGATCCTCTCCGGCGGGTGGGCGTGAAGCTCAGGCGATCCGCGGCGCGCGGCGCACGTGAGCACGGCGCGGGGGAAACCGGTCGGCCACGATCTCGCGCACTCAGGGCCTCGAGCCGCCGGGAGTGTACTCCGCGACCCGGAGGAAAGTCAAGGCAGTGTCGCCGAAACGGCGCGCGCGACGATGCCCCAGGAGGCCGGAGACGGCCGGCAGCGGGCTCCGCGTCGAGTGCTGGACCACGACCTCGGCACCCGGCCGGCAGACGCCTGCCGGCCCGAGCGCCGCCAGCGCGCGCGCGGCCAGCCCGCTCGTGTACGGCGGATCCAGGAAGACGAGGTCGAACGGCGCCTCGAGCCTCCCGAGCTCGCCGAGCGCGGCGACGACGTCGTCGGCCACCACCCGCGCGGCCTCCCGCGAGGCGCCGAGCGCGGCCAGGTTCGCCCGGAGCGCGCGGAGCGCGGCCGGGTCCCGCTCGACGAACACGACCCGCGCGGCGCCGCGGGACAGCGCCTCCAGGCCGACCGCCCCGGACCCCGCGAAGAGGTCGAGCGCGCGCGCGCCGACGACCGCCGGGCCCAGGATGTCGAAGAGCGCCTCTCGCACCCGCTCCCCGGTCGGGCGGGTCCGGAAGCCCCGCGGCGCCCGCAGCCGCCGGCCGCGATCGCGGCCGCCGATGATGCGCACGCCGTCAGGCCCCGCGGCGTCGGGACGGCGGCCGCTCGGCGCTCATCCGACCGACGCGAGCTCGAGCCGCTCGCGCCACCGGCGCACGAGCGCCTCCCGCAGGGCGCGGTGCTGGGGGGCCCGGAGCCCGGGATCGCCCGTGAGGAGCGCCTCGGCCTCCTGCCGCGCCTCCTCGAGCAGGCGCCCGTGAGTGAGAAGGCTGCCGGTCCGGAACTCGGGGAGCCCGGACTGGCGGGTCCCGAAGAACTCGCCCGGCCCCCGGATCTCGAGGTCGATCTCGGCCAGGCGGAAACCGTCCTGGGTCTCGCACATCGCGGTGAGCCGGCGGCGCGCGTCGTCCGAGAGCGGCGCGTCCGCCAGCATGATGCAGTACGAGCGCGCCGAACCCCGCCCCACCCGGCCCCGGAGCTGGTGGAGCTGCGCCAGCCCGAACCGCTCGGCGTGCTCGATCAGCATGACCGAGGCGTTCGGCACGTCGATGCCGACCTCGATGACGGTGGTCGCGACGAGCAGGTCCAGCTCGCGGGTCTTGAAGGCGCGCATCGCCGCGTCCTTGGCGTCCAGGGGCAGCCGGCCGTGGACCAGCCCGACCCGGAACTCGCGAAATGGCCCGGTCCGGAGCCGCTCGGCCATCTCGGTGGCCGCCCGGAGGTCGCTGGCCTCCGTCTCCTCGACCAGGGGACAGACGACGTAGGCCTGACGGCCGGCGCGGAGCTCGTCCCGCATGAACGCGTAGATCCGCTCCCGCGCCGGCTCCCCGCGCCACTCGGTGCGGATCGGGGTGCGCCCGGGTGGGAGCTCGTCCAGGACGGAGACGTCCAGGTCGCCGTAGAGGGTGAGCGCCAGCGTGCGCGGAATCGGGGTCGCGGTCATGACCAGGACGTGCGGCCGCTCGCCCTTGCCGCGGAGGGTCGCGCGCTGGAGGACGCCGAAGCGATGCTGCTCGTCGACCACGGCGAGCCCGAGGCGCCGGAGCTCGACGGCGTCCTGCAGCAGCGCGTGCGTGCCGATCGCGATGCCGGCCCTCCCGGTCCGGAGCGCGGCGAGCGCGGCCTCGCGGTCGCGCGCCCGCTGACCCGCACTGAGCCACGCCACCTCCACCCCGAGCGGCTCCGCGAGCGCCCGGACGGTCCGGAGGTGCTGCTCGGCGAGGATCTCCGTGGGGGCCATGAGGACGGCCTGGAAGCCGGCCTCGACCGCGGTGAGGAGGGCCATGACGGCGATCACCGTCTTTCCGGATCCGACGTCGCCCTGGAGGAGCCGGTTCATCGGGACGGGCCGCGCCAGGTCCGACCGGATCTCGCCCCACACCCGGCGCTGGGCGGCCGTGAGCCGGAACGGGAGCCCCGCCTCGAGGCGCGCGACCAGCGCGCCCGGCGGCGCGAGCGCCCGGCCCCGCTCCGCGGCCTGGCGCCGGCGCCGCAGTGTGAGCCCGAGCTGCAGAACGAAGAAGTCCTCGAACGCGAAGCGCCGCCGGCCGACGTCGACGTCCGGTGGGCGCTCCGGGAAGTGCACCGCCCGGTAGGCCTCGCCGATCCCGAGCAGGCCCCGCCGCGCCCGGACGGCGTCCGGCACGATCTCGGGCGCCTGGTCGGCGTACGCCTCGACGACGCGGTAGAGGAGGTCGCGCATCGGGCGCTGGAACAGCCCCTCGGTCAGGGGATAGACGGGCACCAGCCGCCCGATGTGGATCGACGCGAGCTCGTCGTCCTCCACCAGCTCGAACTCCGGGCCCTCGAGGACGGTGTGCCGGTCGCGCGCGACCTTCTTGCCGTAGAGGACGACCCGCTGCCCCCGCTTGAACAGCTGGGCGAGGTAGGGCCGCCCGAACCACGTGGCGGTGAAGTACCCGGTCCGGTCCCGGAAGGTCACCTGCACCGGGGCCCGGGAGCCGCGACGGGGGGCCGCCACCCCGAAGACGGTCCCCTGCACGACCCCGGGCTCGCCGAGCGGGAGCTGGGCGAACGGGACGAACTCGCGCCGGTCCTGGTAATCGCGCGGGAAGTGGTCGAGGAGGTCGCGAACGGTCACCAGTCCGAGGCGTTCGAGCAGGCGCGCCCGTTGCGGCCCGACCCCCTTGAGGTACTGGACCGGCGCGTCGAGGCCGGTCGGGGCGGGCCCAGGCGGGCTCACCGGACCGGGAAGCCCGGCAGGCGCGAGGCTTGTCTCACCTGGACGCTCATGGTATAGAAGACCGTTCCCCGGCGGCAAGCCGGGACGTCCCGGTGGGCGCGACGCCGACCGGGGGGTCATCTCTCCCGAGGAGTCCAACAGGCATGGCCCAGCGCTGTGACGTGTGCGGGAAGGGACCGGTCGTGGGCCACCAGATCAGTCATGCGCACAACGTGACCAAGCGCCGCTGGCTGCCGAACCTCGTCCCCATGCGGGCGGTCGTCGACGGCCGGGCCAAGCGGGTACGCGTCTGCACGCGCTGCCTGCGCGGCGGCAAGGTCGTCAAGGCGGTGTGAGGACCGGCCGCCGGGGGTGCCAGTCGCCCCCGGCGGCCTGCACGGCTCCGAACCTGGGTCGGGGCTGGCATCGATCCCCGACCCGTCGAGCGCTACTTCTTCTTCTTCGCCGCCTTCTTCTTCGCCATCCAGCCATCACCTCCTTCCATGCCGTCCTGGTCCCGGGAGGAGGCTGCACCCCCCTCCATGGCGTCGGACGTTACTTCTTCTTCTTCGCTGCCTTCTTCTTCTTCGCCATGGCCTTCACCTCCTTCCGGCTAGAAGCCCATCGCGTCCCGGCGTAGCTTCTCCGCCTGCTCCCGCCCCCGTCGCTCGTGGCGGTACAGATCCACGTAGAGCTGGGGGAGGCTCACGACCCGGAAGCCCGCCTTGACCACCGGCGCATAGAACACGCCGCGATCGTAAGGGGTCATGAGGTACACGGAGCCCTCGCCCTCCACGGCCTGGAGCCCGAGCGCGCGGGCGAGGGCGTCGATCTCCCCCGCCACGTAGCAGTGGACGGTGGAGACCCGCACGTGGGGCCCGATCAGCGACGCGCCCGCGTGGAGCGTGAACGCGTAGCTCATCCCCAGTTCGGTCGCGTGGCGCGACAGCGCCTCCATGACGCGTCGCCGGTCGACCGGGGCGACGAACGCGCTCGAGGCGTTCACGCGGTAGGTGTACTCGTCCCGCCAGGCATCCAGCAGATCGCCCGGCCGCGCCAGGCGGTACCGCCCGTCCCGCCCCCGCTCGACCCAGTCCAGGTCCTCGAGCCGCTTGACGACGTTGTGGGCGTGCCCGAGACTCACCTCGACCGCCCGCCCCAGCTCCTCGAGCCGCCATGCCCGCTCCCGTTCCACCAGCAGGGCCCGGATGACGCGGCTGGCTCGCGGCGCGAACAGGGCCTTCAGCGGCCGGCGCAGCGGCCGGGCGTTCGGCCGGCCCTCCTTCTCGATCAGGACGTTGTCGAACGCCAGGTAGCAGTTGCCGGAAAGGTCGATGTACCCGGCCCCGTTCTGCCGGACCAGCAGGGCCGACTGCGGGCTGACGTACGGGGCGGCGACCACCGGGTACGCCCCCGGGATCTGCCGGCGAACCTCGCGCAGCCGCGTGATCGCCTCGCGCAGGTGTCGTGGCTGACCGAGCGGCCGCGCCTCGCACACCAGGGCCTTTTCCTCTGTCCCTATGCGGAATCGCACGAGGACATCCACCGTCGTGTCACCGACGCTGGCATCGATCGATTCTTGCCATTCGGCCACTTGGGGAAACAGCGCGTGGAGCCGCTCCGCGGCTTGTTTCTTGATTTCATTGAGTCGGACCATAGTTTCACTTGTACGCGCATTTTCAGCGTTCGCTGAAACAGTAGGACGAAGTGAAAGACCCTGTCAAGCGAAATGTGTCCCGCCGACGACGTCCTGACCTCGACGGTGCGACCGGCCTGTCCGCTCCGACGACCGGTCTGGCCCGGCGACCCTGGCGGACCCGGACGGCCCGAGGCGGCACCGGAGCCGCCCCGTTCACGGCGGGAAAGGGGGTGGGCCGGCTCGGGACGCATCCCGGGACGCCAGCGAACAGTTGGCGGGCCAGAGCGGGCGCGACCCCGTTTCATCGCGCGGGGGGCGGCGAGCGCACGAGAAGAGCGACCGACGGCTGGCGGGCCGGAGCGGCCTCCGCGCGGCGAGTGCTCGGGACGCGCGGATCGCCGGAGCCCCTGACGTCCGCGGAAGGCCCCCGAAGGACGGGGCCTCCGGTCCACGACCGCGGGACCCTAGTCCGGCCCCTCCTCCAGCTCCTCCAGCCGCGCGTCGTCGAGGCCGAAGTAGTGGCCGATCTCGTGGACGACGGTGTCGCGGACCAGCTCCTCCATCTCCTCGACCGAGTCGCAGTCCTCCTGGATGGGGCCGCGGTAGATCGTGATCACGTCGGGGAGGACGTTCCCGTAGGCGCTGTCGCGCCGGGTCAGATCGGTGCCGCGGTACAGGCCGTAGAGGGTGTCCGGCGGCTCGATGCCCATTTCGGCCAGCGTCTCCTCGTCGGCCCACTCCTCGACCACGACCGCGATGTTTGCCAGGCGGCGCCGGAACCGGCGCGGCAGGCGGCGGAGGGCGCGCTCGACGAGGAGCTCGAACTGCCGGCGACCGATGTCCGCCACGGGCGCCCCGGCGGCGCGGTCAGAGGCCGCGGACGCGCTCGACGCCGATGACGTCCTTGATCTGGCGGATGGCCGCCATGACCGCCTGCAGCTGGTCCAGGTCCGTCACCTCGACGGTGAAGCGGTTCAACCCCTTGCGGTCCTCGGTCACCGTCACCTCGGCCTTCACGATGTTGGCCTGGCGCGACGAGATCGCGGTGGAGATCTCGGCGAGCAACCCCGGCCGGTCCCGGCCGATGTGCACCGCGATCTTCACCGGGAGCGCCTGCCGCTCCACGACGGCCCACTCCACCGGCACGGTCCGGTCCCCGTCCAGCGCGCCGGCGCCCAGGTTCGGGCAGTCCCGCGCGTGGACGGTGATGCCACGGCCGCGGGTGATGAACCCGGTGATGGGATCGCCGGGCACCGGGCCGCAGCACTTCGCGAACCGCACCAGGACGTCGTCGACGCCCTTCACGCTCACCCCGCCGGACTCGCGGGGCCGCGCAGGCTTGGCCGCCCTCTCAACGCGCGGCTCGGGGGCGGCGTCCGCGGGGACGAAGCGGCCGAGGACGGTGGCGGCGGCCGTCTTGCCGAACCCGACCCCGGCCAGGAGGTCGTCGACGGTGGCATAGCCGTGCTCGACCGCGAGCTTCCGGAGCTCCTCCGACTCCAGGAGCGCCGCCAGCGCCAGCCGGTACTTCTTCGCCTCGCGCTCCAGGATCTCCCGGCCGATCGCGATGGAGCGGGCGCGCTCCTCGGTCCGGAGCCACTGCTTGATCTTGGAGCGGGCGCGCGTCGACCGCACGACCTTGAGCCAGTCGCGCGAGGGCTTCTGGGTCGGCGAGGTGACGATCTCGACGATGTCGCCCTGCCGGAGCACGTGCCGGAGGGGAACCAGCTTGCCGTTGACGCGCGCGCCCGCGCACCGGTTGCCGACCTGCGTGTGCACCGCATAGGCGAAGTCGATCGGGGTGGAGCCCTCCGGGAGCGCCTTGACGTCCCCCTTCGGGGTGAAGACATAGACCTCGTCCGGGAACAGGTCGACCTTGACGGTCTCCATGAACTCCCGCGGGTCCTTCATCTCCTTCTGCCACTCGAGCAGCTGCCGCAGCCAGACGAACGCCTGGTCGAACCCCGACTGGTCCTTCCGCTCCTTGTAGAGCCAGTGCGCCGCGATCCCCTCCTCGGCGATCCGGTGCATCTCGGGGGTCCGGATCTGGATCTCCACCGGATCGCCCTTCGGGCCGATGACCGTGGTGTGGAGCGACTGGTACATGTTGGACTTCGGCATCGCGATGAAGTCCTTGAACCGGCCGGGCACCGGCTTCCAGAGCGAGTGCACGACGCCCAGCGCGCCGTAGCACTCCCGGACCGTCGGCGCGATGATCCGGACCGCGGTGAGGTCGTAGATCTCGTCGAACTCGCGGCCGGACTGCATCTTCTTGAAGATCGACGAGAAGTGTTTCGGGCGGCCGGTGATCTGGCCCTGGATCCCGAGCTCGCCGAGCTTCCGCGACAGGATCGCGATGACCTGGTTGATCTCGGCCTCGCGCTCGAGCCGCCGCTTGGCCACCCGCCGCTGCAGGTCGTCGTACACCTCCGGCTGCAGCGCCTTGAGCGCCAAGTCCTCCAGCTCGCCCTTGACCTTCGCCATCCCCAGGCGATGGGCGAGCGGCGCGTAGATGTCGAGCGTCTCCCGGGCGATCGCGCGCTGCTTCTCCGGGGCGAGGTAGTGGAGGGTCCGCATGTTGTGGAGCCGGTCGGCGAGCTTGATCATGAGGACCCGGATGTCCCGGGCCATCGCGACCAGCATCTTGCGGAAGTTCTCCGCCTGGCGCTCCTCCCGGCTGGCGAAGGCGAGCTTGCCGATCTTGGTGACGCCGTCGACCAGCTCCCCGATGTCGGCACCGAACCGCTCGACCAGCACGGGCTTGGTGGTCGCGGTGTCCTCGAGCACGTCGTGGAGGAGCCCGGCCGCGACGGTGGTGGCGTCCATCTTGAACTCCACCAGGAGCCCGGCCACCGCCAGGGGATGGAAGTGGTACGGCTCCCCGGAGACGCGGCGCTGCCCCTGATGGACCGCCTCGGTGAAGTCGTACGCCCGGCGCACGAGGTCGACGTCGGCGCCCGGCTGGTACCGGGGGATCTCGGCCAGGAGCTCGCTCAGCGTCCGCATGATGCGCCGGGCTCGGCCCGCCGGGCGCCGCCCCGGCGCCGGCGGCTCGTGTTCGCTGCGGCCCGGGCGCCCGACCCAGACGGAGTCGAGTGACCTCGTAGTTTACCGCTGGGCGCCGGCCTTCACCACGGTCTTTTTGGCCGTGCGCTGGCGCGCGTGGCTCCACGCATCCCAGTCGACGATGATGGGGGCGGCGACGAACACCGACGAGTAGGTCCCGGTCACCACGCCGACCAGGAGGGCGAACGCGAAGTCCCGGAGCACCTCGCCCCCGAACAGGTACAGGACGGCGACCACCAGGAAGACGGTGAGCGAGGTGAGGATGGTCCGCGACAGCGTCTGGTTGATGGCCCCGTTGATGACGTCCGCCAGCGTCTCGCCCTTCCGGAGCCCGCGGCCCCGGGTCTCCCGGATGCGGTCGAACACCACGATCGTGTCGTTGATCGAGTACCCGACGATGGTGAGCAGGGCGGCCAGCACCGGGAGCGACATCTCGCGGCCGGTGAGCGAGATCGCCCCGATCGACACCAGCACGTCGTGGAGGAGCGCGACGATCGCCGCCACCCCGCCCCGGAAGTCGAACCGGACCGCGGTGTAGATCAGGATGCCCGCCATCCCCGCCAGCACCGCGTACACGGCCTGGAGCTGGAGGTCCCGCCCGACCTGGGGCCCGACGAACTCGAGCCGCCGGACCTCGAACCCCGGCAGCCCGGCCTCCCGCAGCCCCTCAGTGACCCGCCGCGACGTCTCCTCGAGCGCGCCGCTGCCGGCCGGGACGCGGATCAGGTGCTCCTGCGGCCCCCCGAACTGCTGGATCACGCTGTCCCCGAGCTGCACCCGGTCCAGGGCCCGCCGGACCGCCTCGACCGTGACCGGCTGCTGGAACTGGACCTGCATCAGCGTGCCGCCCGAGAAGTCGATGCCGTACCGCAGGCCGCCCTGCCAGGCGATGTGGGCCAGCCCGGCGAGGGTCACCGCGAGCGAGAGCAGGTAGGCCCAGCGGCGCTTGCCGATGAAGTCGTATCGCGTGTTCACGAAGATCTGCAGCATCCGCGCTCGTCCGTCCTCTCGCCGCCGGCGGCCTCAGATCGAGAGCGTCTGGAGGCGCCGGCGGCCCATGTAGATCAAGTCGAAGATCAGCCGCGTGAAGAACACGGCGGTGAAGAGGCTGGCGACGATGCCGATCATGAGCGTGACCGCGAAGCCCTTCACCGGGCCGGTCCCGAACTGGTACAGGATGACGCCCGACACCACGACGGTCACGTGGGTGTCGATGACCGTCGTGAAGGCCCGCCGGAACCCGGCGTCGATCGCGGCCCGCACGGTCTTGCCGAGACGGAATTCCTCGCGGATCCGCTCGAAGATGAGGATGTTCGTGTCGACCGCCATGCCGATCGTGAGCACGATCCCCGCGATCCCCGGCAGGGTGAGCGTCGCGCCGAACCCGGCCATGCACGCGAGCAGGATGAGGAGGTTCAAGACGAGGGCCAGGTCCGCCACCACCCCGGACAGCCGGTAGTAGATGACCATGAAGCACACGACCGCCAGCGCGCCGGCCACCGTCGAGACGACGCCCTTGCGGATCGAGTCGGCGCCGAGCGATGGCCCGACCGTCCGCTCCTCGAGGATCTGCACCGGCGCCGGCAGGGCGCCGGCCCGGAGCACGATCGCCAGGTCGCGCGCCTCGTCGGCGGTGAACCCGCCCGAGATCTGCGCCTGCCCGGACGGGATCCGCTCGCGGATCACCGGCGCCGAGTGGACGTTGCCGTCGAGGACGATCGCCAGGTGCTTGCCGACGTTCTGCTCGGTCACCTCGCCGAAGATCCGCGCCCCGGTGGCGTTGAACGTCACCGAGACGTACGGCTCGCCGATGTCCGAGATCCGCACCTCGGCGGTCTGGATCAGGTCGCCGGTGAGGAGCGTCGGGACCTTGACGACGTAGGGGACCTTCGTCTCGGCCCGGGTGGTCCGGTCGATGCGACGACCGTAGAGGATCTGGTCGCCGGGCGGCGGGCCCTCCTGGAGCGCCTTCTGGACGTCGGCCTGGTCGTCCAGGAGCTTGAACTCGAGCACCGCGGTCTTCCCGATGAGGGCCTTGGCCCGGGCCGGATCCTGGATCCCCGGCAGCTGGATCAGGATCCGGTTCTCCCCCTGGCGCTGGATCGTGGGCTCGGCCACGCCGAACTGGTCGACCCGGTTCCGGATCGTCTCCAGCGCCTGCCGCACCGCCGAGTCGTGGAGCCGGGTCACCTCGCTCGGCTTGAGCGCGAGCTCGATCCGGCCCGCGGCGCGGTCGGCCGCGCCCTGGGCAAGCGTGCCGTAGTCGGCGAGCACGCGCTGGGCCTCGTCGTACGCCTCCGGGGACCCCAGCTGGACCACCAGGCCGGTCGGCGTCCGGCGCGCGACCTGGGCCCGGATACCCTTCCGCTCGAGAGCCCCCCGGATGTCGGCGCCCACCCGGTCGACGATGTTCTCCAGCGCCTTGTCGAGCTCCACCCCGAGGACCAGGTGGATGCCGCCCTGGAGGTCCAGGCCGAGGTTGATCCGCTGGCGCGGCGGATAGACGTACCACGCCGACACCGCGATCACCGCGGCGACCAGCGCGATCCGAAGCCAGAGATAGCGTGGCATGCCGATCTCCCGTCAGGCGGAGTCCGTGGACTTCGTCTCGCTCTCGAGCCCGGTGATAGCGCTCCGCAGGCACTCGACCCGCACCGAGTCCCCGAGCTTCAGCGTCACCCGGCGCTCCGAAACGCCCACGACCGTCCCGATCAGCCCGCCGGAGGTCACCACCCGGTCGCCCTTCTTCAGGGCGGCCAGCATCTCCTCGCGGCGGCGGCGCTCCCGCTGCTGGGGACGGATCACCAGGAAGTAGAAGATGACCAGCACCAGCGCGATGGGGACCAGCTGCACGAACAGGGCCGCCGAGCCCCCGCCGGACGACGGGGGCTGGCCCATGGCGTAGGCGAGGTCGATCACGACGCCTCCTCCTGCGCCGACGGCTCGCCGGCCGGCGCGGTCACCGGCTCGGCATCGTCCGAGCCGTAGGCCTCGAGCACGCCGCGCCGGAGGGCGGCGAAGCGCCCGGCCTCGATCGCAGCGCGCATGTCGGCCATCAGGCCGAGATAGTAAGTCAGGTTGTGGAGGGTGAGGAGCCGGTACACTCCGAGCTCGCGGGCGAGGTAGAGGTGCCGGAGGTACGCCCGGGAGAAGTGCCGGCAGGTGTAGCAGCCGCACGCCGGGTCCAGAGGTCCCGCCGCCCGCGCGTGGGCTGCGTGCCGGATCACGACGAGGCCGTCCCGGGTGAACGCCTGTCCCGTCCGGGCGTGCCGGGTCGGGAGCACGCAGTCGAAGAGGTCGATCCCGGCCGCCACCGCGTCCACCAGATCGCTGGGGCGGCCCACCCCCATCAGGTACCGCGGCTGCGCGCCCGGCAGGGCGCCGGCGGTCAGCCCGACCAGCTCCCGCATCAGGCCGCGCGGCTCCCCGACCGCGAAGCCGCCGAGGGCGTACCCGTCGAACTCGAGCGCGCACGTCTCCGCCACCGCGATCCGGCGGAGGTCCGGGTACATCCCGCCCTGGACGATGCCGAAGCACGCCCGCGACGCGGCGCCCGCCGCGCGATGGGCGGCGCGGGTCCGGCGGGCCCAGCGGACGGTGCGCCACATCGCCGCCTCGGTCGCCTCGCGGGTCGCGGGATGGGGGAGGCACTCGTCGAGAGGGTGGAGGATGTCGACCCCGAGCGTGTGCTGGACCTCCACGACCAGCTCGGGCGTCAGGAGGTGCTCCGTCCCGCCGTCGAGGTGCGACCGGAAGCGCACCCCCTCCTCACCCACCGTCCGCAGCGCGGCGAGGCTCCATACCTGGTAGCCGCCGGAATCGGTGAGGAGCGGCCCGTCCCAGCCCATGAACCGGTGGAGGCCGCCCAGCTCGGCGATCAGGGCCGGGCCCGGCCGCAGGAAGAGGTGGTACGTGTTGGCGAGGACGATCTGGGCGCCGACTTGGCGAAGGTCGGCGGGCGTCAGGCTCTTCACGGCCCCGAGCGTCCCGACCGGCATGAAGGCCGGCGTCTCGACCGCGCCGTGCGCCGTGTGGAGCCGCCCCCTCCGGGCCTGGCCCGCCGTCGCCAGCCGCTCGAACGTCACCTCGCGACCCCGCACCCGCCGGCTGAGGGCCCCCGCCGGGCTCGCCGGCCAGTGCCGCCCACCGGTGCGCCCACCCTCATGCGAGGAGCATCGCGTCGCCGTAGCTGTAGAAGCGGTAACCCGCGGCGATCGCGTGAGCGTAGCCGTCCAGCACCCGCTCCCGCCCGGCGAACGCGGCGACCAGGAGCAGGAGCGAGGAGCGCGGCAGGTGGAAGTTCGTCAGCAGCGCGTCCACCGCGCGGAAACGGTGCCCGGGGACGATCGTGAGCGCGGTCCATCCCGCCCCGGGGGCCAGCCCCCCGTCGGCGTCGGCGACCGTCTCCAGCGTCCGCACCGTCGTGGTCCCGACCGCCACGATCCGGCGACCCTCGCGCCGGGCGCGGGTCAGCGCGGCGGCGGTCGCGGGCGAGACCTCGAACCGCTCGGGCTCGACCCGATGCTCGGTCGGGGACGCGGCGCGCACCGGCCGGAAGGTTCCGGGGCCGACGTGGAGGGTCACCCGGTGCAGCTCGACGCCCTGCGCCTGGAGGGCCGCCAGCAGGCCGGGGGTGAAGTGAAGCCCGGCGGTCGGCGCGGCGACCGCGCCCGGGTGGCGCGCGAACACGGTCTGGTACCGGCTCCAGTCCTCCCCGCCCGGCTTCCGGTAGCGGCGGATGTACGGCGGGAGCGGCGGGAGCCCGTGCTGCTCGAGGAGCGCCTCCGCCGTGCCCGGCCACTCCAGCCGGACCCGCGCGCGGCCCGAAGCCTCCCGCGCGATGACCCGCGCCCGCGCCGCGCCGTCGGCGAGTTCGAGCGTGGTCCCGACGGGGCAGCGCCGGGCCGGGCGCAGGAGCGCCGCCCAGCCGTCCGCCTCGGGGTGGAGCAGCAGGACCTCGACCGCCCGCTCGCTCCCGCCGATGCGTCCGAGGAGCCGCGCCGGGAGCACGCGCGTGTCGTTCACGACCAGGCAATCCCCGGGCCGCAGGAAGCGCCCCAGGTCAGCGACGCGAGCGTCCGTCCACGGCCCCGCCCGGCGATCGCCCACCAGCAGGCGCGCGGCGTCGCGCGGCTCGGCCGGCTCCTGGGCGATGCGGTCCGGCGGCAGCGCGTAGTCGAACGCCGCCAGCCCCTCCGGCCGCCTATCCAATCCGGCTTCCCCGGTCGACCGCCGCGTCCGGCCGCAGGAGCACGACCTCGTGACCGTCGACGTACGCGCCCAGGACGAGCACCTCGGAGACGAACGGGCCGATGCGTTTCGGCGGGAAGTTCACGACGCACACCACCTGGCGGCCGACGAGGTCCTCGGACCGGTACCGGTCGGTGATCTGGGCGCTGGACTGGCGTTGCCCGAGCGGCCCGAAGTCGATCCAGAGCTTGTAGGCGGGCTTCCGCGCCTCCGGGAACGGCTCGGCCCGGACGACGGTCCCCACGCGCATGTCGACCCGCTCGAAGTCGCTCCAGCTGATCTCGCTCATCGCTCCCGCTCGCCGGTGGTGACGGTCTCGCCGGCGCGCCCGGGCGGCGCCGTCGGGGGCCGGCGCGGCCCCCGCCCCGCGCGGCGGCTCATCGGATGGTCGCCAGCGCCGTCCCCGGATAGTAGTGGGCGAGGATCTCCGCGTAGGTGTACCCGCGGTCCGCCATCCCCTTGGCGCCGAACTGGGAGAGCCCCACCCCGTGCCCCCAGCCCCGTCCCTCGAACCGGACCACCCCGTCCTGGACCACCGGCACGAACAGCGTGCTCTTGAGGAAATCGTACCCGATCAGGCGCCGGAAGTCGGGACCGCGCAGGACCGCGGTGCCGCGCGAGTGGTCGACGGCGATGCGCGCGACGCGGAAGGACGGCGTCCGCTCCAGGACCGTCAGCCGGCTGACCTGGCCGACGTCGATCCCGCCGCGACGGAGCCGCTCCCCGATCGCCGAGAGCGGCAGCGTGAGGGTCCAGCTGTAGTTCGGGGACTCGAGCGAGAACTCGTCCCGCACCCCGGCGAGCGGAGGGATGCCGTCGCCGGAGAACACGTTCTGGGGCGGCTCGGTGAAGCCGCCGGAGTCCGAGTGGTAGAAGGTCGGGAACACCCGGCCGTGCCAGGTCAGCACCTGCCCCGCCGTCGCGCGGGCCGCCTCCCGCGCCGCCGAGCCGTCGGGCACCCGGCCGGCGAAGTTCTGATCCTGGTTGCCGGCGACCAGGTGATACGGCTTCCCGGCGTTCCGCCCCTGCTGGAACACGGTGTAGGTCCGCGCGACCACCGCCAGCGCCTGGAGCGCGGCGGACGGCCATCGCTCCGACACCTCCGCCCGGACGGTGCCGGCGACGTACTCCTCGAGCGGCACCTCGTTGATGAGGAGCAGCCCCGCCGGCTGGCGCCAGACCTCGAGCGTCCCGGCATAGTCGTGGGCGCCCACGCGGAGCGGCCCGCGCCGCGGCTCCAGGCGCACGGCGGCCCCCTCGACCCGCAGCCCCGCGCCGACCTCCAGGCCGAGGCCCGCGGGCGCCACCCGCACCAGGCGCGGGTTCGGAAAGCCGGCCAGGATCCGGCCGCCCGAGGGGTCGCGCAGCGTCACCGCGTCGGCCGTGCCGATCTCGACCCGGGGCAAGCCGTCGGCGACCGCGATCCGGACCGGCTCCGGCGCCGCCCCGACGGCCGCCGGGAGGCCGAGCGCCGCCCAGAGCGCCAGCGCGACGAGCGCGCCCCGCCGCCGGGCCGTCACCGGCGCCACAGCGAGAAGAGCAGCGTCAGCAGGATGCTGAGCAGGATCGAGGTCGTCAGCGGGAAGTAGAACGACCAGGTCCCCCGGCGCACGTAGATGTCACCGGGCAGGCGGCCGAGGAACGGGAGGCGCCCGCCGAGGGCGCCGGAGAGCCACAGGAGCCCCCCGATCACGACCAGCACCACGCCCAGGAGCAGGATCGCGCGGCCGAGGTCCGCCATCACCCGAGCGAGAGCTGGCGTGGCCCCTCGCCGCGAAGCCCGAGATGCTGGTAGGCGGCCGGAGTGGCCCGGCGGCCGGTCGGCGTGCGGACGACCAGGCCGATCTTGAGCAGGTACGGCTCCACGAGCTCGGCCAGGGTCTCGGCGTCGTCGTTGATGGTCGCGGCGATGGCGTCGAGGCCGACCGGGCCGCCGCCGTAGTGCTCGACGATAGCCTGGAGGAAGCGCCGGTCGAGGCGATCCAGCCCCCGGGCGTCGACGCCTTCCATCGACAGCGCCGCGTCGGCGGTGGCCCGGGTGATCCGCCCGTCGGCCTTCACCTGCGCGAAGTCGCGCACGCGGCGGAGCAGCCGGTTCGCGATCCGGGGCGTGCCGCGGGCGCGCCGCGCGATCTCGAGCGCGCCCTCCGCGTCGATCGGGAGGTCGAGGATCCCCGCCGACCGGCGCACGATCCGGGTGAGCTCCTCGTCGGCGTAGAAGTCGAGATGGTGGAAGATCCCGAACCGCTCCCGGAGCGGCGCGCTCAGCATGCCGGGCCGGGTGGTCGCCCCGACGAGGGTGAACGGCTTCAGCGGGATCCGCATCGTCCGGGCGTGCATTCCGCGCTCGATCACGAAGTTGACCTCGTGGTCCTCCATCGCGGGGTACAGGAGCTCCTCGACGATCCGCGGCAGGCGGTGGATCTCGTCGACGAACAGCACGTCGCGCGGCTCGAGGCTGGTGAGGATCCCCATGAGGTCGTCCCCGCGCTCCAGCGCCGGCCCGGACGTGCTCTTGAGCCCGCTGCCCATCTCGTTCGCCAGGATGACGGACAGGGTCGTCTTCCCGAGCCCCGGCGGGCCGTACAGGAGGACGTGGTCGAGACACTCGTCGCGCTGCCGGGCCGCGGCCACCGACACCCGAAGGCTCTCGACCGCCTCGCGTTGCCCGATGTACTCGTCCAGTCGCTGCGGGCGGAGCGCGCGCTCGAAGGGCGCCTCCTCGGGCAGCGCCGTCCGGCTCAGCAGGCCGTCGCTCATGCCCGGCTCCCCGGCCCCCGCGCGGCCGCCGGGCGGGCCTCTCGCACGCCGGACACGCCGCGCCCGGCCGTCGGCGGCCGGCGAGCGCCGAGCCCGGTCGCCCGCGCGCCCCTCATCCGGCCCCTCGCCGGGCCCGGTAGATCTCCTCGAACAGCGCCTCGGGGCCGTCGAGGTCGGGCCGGCGCGCGAGCGCCTCGCGGATCATCTGCTCGGCCTCGCCCGGGCGGAGGCCGAGCTGCCGCACCAGCACCTCGTGCACGAGCGCCCCGACGTCGTCGCCGCGGGCGGGGGCGGGCGGCGGCGGCGGCGCGGCGTCCCGGGGCAGCAGCGCATACTTCGCGACCCTGCCCTCCAGCTGGGCGATCATGTTCCTGCTCTTTTGCGGCCCGATCCCGGGAAGGCGCCGGAGGAACCGGTCGTCCTTGCGCACGATCGCGTCGGCGATCTCGGCGATCGGCGCGACCAGCGCCCGGGCGGCCACCAGCGGCCCCACGTCCTTGACCGTGATCAGCCGCTCGAAGAACTCCCGCTCGAGATCGCGGGCGAAGCCGATCAGCACGGGCCGGGGCTGGTCGCGCGTGGCATGGTAGTAGATGACCAGCTCCAGCTCGGCGCCGGCGTCGCCGTCGCCCGCCGCCACCCCGTCCAGGCCGCGCGCGACCACCGGCGGCAGCACCACCTCGTACCCCACCCCCGCCGACTCGACCACGATCCGGTCGTCGACGCGACGCCGCAGCCGGCCCCGGAGGGAGGCGATCATCGCCCCGCGAGGGCCCGGGCGCGGGAGAGCCCGGTGTACGCGAGCGCGAGCGCGTCGGCGACGTGGCTCGGGCGGGGGGGGGCGGCCAGCGCGAGCAGCGCCTGCATCGCCCGCGCGACTTGGGCCTTCGGCGCCGACCCCGAGGCGGTGACCGCGCGCTTCACCTCGGCCGGCGCGACGGCCACGAGGTCCACGCGCCGGCGCCGGCCGGCCAGACAGACCGCCGCGCGGGCGTGGCCCATGAGGATCGCGGCCCGGGGCGCGGCCGGAGCGCTGAAGACGTCCTCCACGACCACGAGGTCCGGCGCGAACCGCGCCAGCACGCCGTCGGCCGCCTCCAGGAGCGCCTCCAGCCGGACCTCGAGCGGGTCGGCGGCGCTGGTCCGGATGACGCCGACCCCCAGCACCGCCGGGATCCGCCGACCGCCCTCCAGTGCCGCGTACCCGGTGTCGGCCAGCCCGGGATCGAAGCCCACCGCTCGCAGGCCGGCGCGGGGCGGGATCGGCGCCGCCTCCATCCGTGCCTCAGGCGGCTCCCTGCGCCTCGAGCACCTCGTCCGGGATGTCGAAGTTCGCGTAGACGTGCTGCACGTCGTCCAGCTCCTCCAGGCCCTCCACGAGGCGGATCACCTGCTGGGCCTCCCGCCCCTCCACGCGCACCGTGGACTGCGGGACGAAGGTCACCTCCGCCGACTGGAGCGGGACCCCGTGCTCCTCGAGGCTCCGCCGGACCGCCTCGAGGTCCTGGGGCGGGGCGGTGATCTCGAACACGGCGTCCGAGCGCCGGAGGTCCGCGGCCCCGGCGTCCAGGGCGAGTCCGAGCAGCTCGTCCTCGTCGACGCGGCTGGCGTCGACCAGGATGATGCCCTTGCGCTCGAACATCCACCCCACCGAGCCGACCTCGGCCAGGTTGCCGCCGAACTTCGCGAACGTGTGCCGGATCTCCGGCGCGGTGCGGTTCTTGTTGTCGGTGAGGACCCGCACCATCACGGCGACCCCGCCGGGGGCGTAGCCCTCGTACGTGATCTCCTCGTACGTCTCTCCCGGCAGCTCCCCCGTCCCCTTCTGGATCGCGCGCTTGAGGGTGTCGGCCGGCATGTTGACGGCCTTCGCCTCCTCGATCGCCGCCTTGAGGCGCATGTTGAGCTTGGGGTCGCCGCCGCCGGCGCGGGCGGCGGTCGTGATCTCCCGGACGAGCTTCGAGAACAGCTTGCCGCGAGTCTGGTCCGTCTTCGCCTTCTTCCGCTTGATCTGCGCCCACTTCGAATGGCCGGACATCGTCACCCCTCTCCGGTCACCAGGCGGGCTCGTGGAGGATCGATTCGCGGAGCGCCTGCACCCGGGCGACGCGCGCCGCCTGGCGCTTCTCCGCGGCCTCCCACTCCCGCTGCTCGACCGTGCTCGCGCCGACGAGCGGCCGGAGCGCACCTCCGGCGCTCCGCAGCTTCACGAACGTGAGGTACGCCGTGCACGTGTGCCGGACCTCGCCCGTGAACGGCGCCTCGGCCAGCACCTCCAGCTCGACCTCCATCGATCGGACGCCCACCCGGGTGAGCGCGCCGCGCATGGTCAGCATGTCCCCGACCCGGATCGGCGCGCAGAACTCCAGCGCGTCGACCGAGGCGGTGGCGAGCGGCGCCCGCGCGTACCGGACCGCGAGGATCGCCGCGACCTCGTCGATCGTCAGCAGGAGCCGGCCGGCGAACATGAGCGTGCCGTGCAGCGCGTCCTCGGGGAAGACGAAGCGCTGCTGCTCCAGCCGCCACCGGAACCCCTCCGTGTGGTCCGCCACGTCGCGGGCCCGCTCGGCGCGCGCGGTCAGCCGCGCCCGCCGCGCCTGACGCCGCGCCTCGGCCGCCTGGACCACGGCCGCCTCCGCCGCGTCGGCGGGCGCGATCCGGGCGCCGACCGGCCGTGGGTGCCCGTCCGGGTCCAGCGCGACGAACGCCAGGTGGGAGGAGAGCGTCAC
>DASRDR010000251.1:0-10714 GCA_035652475.1 Candidatus Methylomirabilota bacterium
GGCAGGCCCGCTCGCCCAAGGAGCGGGAGGAGTTCTCGGCGCTCTTCGCGGACCTCCTGGAGCGCTCGTACGTCAACAAGATCGAGGCCTACAGCGGCGAGCGGATCGTGTACGAGCAGGAGGCGGTCGACGGCGACCAGGCGACGGTGCGGACGAAGCTCGTTACGAAGTCCGGCACGCAGGTCCCGATCGACTACCGCATGTTCAAGGCCGGCGAGCGCTGGCGGGTCTACGACGTGATCATCGAGAACGTGAGCCTGGTCGGCAACTACCGCGCGCAGTTCAACCGGATCATCCAGCAGAGCGGGTACCCGGACCTGGTCCAGCGGCTGCGGACCAAGCAGGAGGAGTTCACCTTCGAGGAGCAGGGCAAGGGGGCCAAGCCGTGACGGGGCTCGTGCTGGCCGCGGGGCTCGGCAAGCGCCTGGCCCCGCTGACGGACGATCGCCCCAAGGGGCTCATCGAGCTGGGCGGCCGCACGCTCCTGGCCCGGCTCCTGGACGGGTTCCAGGCCGCCGGCGTGCGCGAGACCGCGATCGTGGTCGGGTACCGCCAGGAGGCGGTCCGCGCCGCCCTGGGCGCGGACCACCGCGGCATGCCGCTCCGGTACCTCCTGAACCCGGCGTTCGAGAAGGGGCCCCGCCTGTCGCTGTGGACGGGGCGCGGCGAGTTCGCGCGGGACGACGTCGTCCTGGCCGACGGCGACGTCCTCTTCGCCCCCGCGCTCCTGGACGCGGTCGTGCGCGCGCCGGCGGCCAACGCGTTCCTCGGCGAGCCGGAGTTCGTCGACACCGGCGAGGAGATCAATCTCTACGTCGATCGCGCCCGCGTCGTCGCCCTCCGGCGGGGGGTCGCCGGCCCGCCCGCCCGGCCGTTCGAGGCCCGCGCGGAGTGGGTCGGGTTCGCGAAGGTGGGCCGGGCGGCCGGAGCGGCGCTGGTCACGGCGCTCGAGGCGATGATCGCGGAGGGCCGCGTGGACGGCGACTACGAGGTCGCCCTGGATGGGCTCCTGGCGCGGCATCCCTTCGCGATGGTCCCGACCGGCGGCCTCCCCTGGATCGAGATCGACTTCCCCCAGGACCTCCAGGCCGCCGAGGCCGAGATCCTGCCCCGGATCGAGTCATCCGCGGGCTGAGGGGGCCGGACCCTGGCCTGGCTGGCACCGTCCCTGCATCACCGGTCGGCAGTCCCGGGCGTCCGCGCGCTCCCTCACCCGGCGCGCCGGCGCGCGAGCCGAGGAGGTCCCGACGCCATGCCCCGCTCCCTCCGGTCCGCCGTCCTCACGTTCGGGCTCGTCACGATCCCCGTCCGCTTCTACACCGCGACCGCGTCCCTCGCGCCCCGCTTCCACCTGGTCCACGGCGTGTGCGGGACGCGGATCCGCCAGCAGCTCTTCTGCCCCCACTGCCACCGGGTCGTCGAGCGCAGCGAGCTGGTGCGGGGCTACGAGATCGGCAAGGGTGAGGACGTGACCTTCACCGAGGAGGAGCTGAAGGAACTCGAGAGCGAGGCGTCGCCCGCCATCGACGTCGCCGAGTTCGTGCCGCTCGAGACCGTCGATCCCGTCTACTACGAGACGGCCTACTACCTCGGCCCCGACGAGGGCGGCGAGAAGGCGTACGGGCTCCTCGCCGAGGCGATGCGGGACAGCGCGCAGGTGGCGCTCGCCCGGTTCGTCTGGCGCGAGAAGGAGAACATCGCCGCCATCCGGGCGTTCGACGGCGGCCTGGTGCTCCACACCCTGTTCTTCGCCGACGAGGTGCGCGACTTCGGGGCGATCGACAAGGGCAAGGCGCGCGTGAGCGAGGCGGAGCTCCGGCTGGCCCGGCGGCTCATCGACGAGCTGCGGAGCGAGCGGTTCGAGCCGACCAGGTACGAGGACATCTACCGCCAGCGGATCGCGCGCGCCGCCCGCCAGAAGGCCAAGGGCCAGACGGTGCGCATCGAGGCCCCGGCGGAGGCGCCGGCGAAGGTCGTGGACCTCGTGGACGCGCTCCGGGCGAGCCTCGGCCGGCGCAAGCCGCCCGCGAAGGCGGGGGCCGGCCGGCGGCCGCACGGCCGTGGCGCGACCGCGCGCGTCCGCCGCGGCCGTCGGGGCCACGCGGCATGATCCCCGGGCGAGCGGCGATCGCGGCCGGCGCCGCGACGCTCGACGGAGGCGCCAGCGCGCTCCGGGCGTTCGGGGGCGCGGCCGCGCCCCCGCGGGAATCCTGGCGGTGGCGCCGGAACCCCGCCCTCGAGATCCCGCGCGAGCGCCACGCGCGCGGGGAGATCGACCGCGACGAGCTCGAGGCGAAGCGGCGCGACCTGCGCCAGCGTCAGCGAACCGTGAAGAGCGGCGCTCCGAGCGCGGCCTCGTCGACCCGGATCCCGAGGCCCGGGCCGGTCGGCGCCCGTCCGCGGCCCCGCTCGGCGTGGGGGCCGTCGGCCAGGTGCTCGTTCACGTTGACGTTGATGAGCGACCCGTTCAGCAGGTGGCCGGGCCGGGTGCTCGCGGCGAGGTGCGCCATCGCCGCGGAGACGATGTCCCCGCCCCCCGAATCCTCGATGGTGACCGCCAGCCCCCACTGCTGGCAGAGGTCCCGCGCCAGCCGGAGCCGGCTGATCCCCCCGAAGCGCGAGAGCTTCAGCATGGCCGCGTCCATCCCGTCCGCCCGCCGCGCCTCGAGGAGGGCGTCCAGATCGCTCAGACTCTCGTCCAGGATGAACGGGCGCTGGCTCCGGCGCCGCACGGCGACGCACGCCGCCAGCGGCCGGCACGGCTGCTCGACGTAGATCGGGGTGTCCTCCAGCGCGGCGACCACCTGGGCCGCCTCGTGCTGGCGCCAGTGGGCGTTGGCGTCGGCGATCACGACCTCCATGTCGCCGAGCACCTCGAGGCAGGCCCGCACCCGCCGGACGTCCTCCCGCCAGTCCCCGCCGACCTTGATCTGGGCGCGGCGGTAGCCCTGCTCGAGCAGGCCGCGGGCCTCCTCGCGCATCCGCTCGGGGGGCCCGACGCTCACCATCGTGTAGAGGGGGAACTCGGGGTGGAACGTGCCGCCCAGGAGCTCGCTCACCGGGAGCCCGACCGCCTGGCCGAGGAGGTCCCAGCAGGCCATGTCGAGGGCCGACTTCGCGTAGGCGTGGCCCTGGAGGACGCCGTCCATGCGGGCGTACACGGGCTCGATCTGCCGGGGGTCGGCGCCCAGGAGGGCGGGCGCGATCTCCCGGATGGCGGCCCGGGCGCCCTCGGCGAAGGCGACCATGTAGGTCGGGCTGAACGGGCACTCCTCCCCCCAGCCCACCAGCCCCTCGTCGGTCGAGACCTTCACGATCGTGCTGTCCTGGCCCCGGGCCACGCGCCCGCCGGACAGCGTCAGGCCGCCGCCGATGGCCGTGTACCCGAACCGGAAGACGTCGATGCGCGTGATCTTCATCGTCCTCGCTCCTCTCGGCCGGCGGCGGCCCCGTCCAGGATACGCCGCCCGGGATCGGCGCTGCAGGGGCCACTAGCACCCTTCGCTCCAGCCCCGGCGCGTGGATGACCCGGCGCAGGGTGCCGGGACCCGCGTTCGGCAGCTGGGTCCCCGCGCGACCCGGCGCGCCGCGGCCGGCCGCGCTACGGCGCCCCCGCCAGGCGGCTCGCGTGCGCGTGCAGGGCCGGGAGGACGGTGCCCACGGCCCGCCGCATCTGCCCGACCGGGTCCCAGCTCGCGAACCGCAGGATCGGGAGCGTGCACCCGGCGTCGAGGAACGCCGCCAGGCGCTCGGTCACCTCGGTCGCCGTGCCGGTGACCAGGCGCCAGCGGAGGTACGCCTCGGGGAAGGTGCCGAGGTGGTACGCCTCGTAGAACCGCCGCGCCTCCTCGAAGGCGGCAGCGCTCCGGTCCTGGATGTTCACGTAGAAGTGGATCATCGAGGTCTCCGGGGCGGGGCGGCGCCCGGCCGCCCGGGCGTACTCGCGGATGCGCCGCCACCGGGCACCGAACTCCGCCGGCGTGCTCATCTCCACCTGCCAGCCGTCGCCGAGCTCGCCGACTCGCCGCAGCGCCCGCTCGATGGTCTCGGGGTCGGCGTGCGGCGGCTGCGGGTTCGACGCGATCGCGATCGGGCACGGGCGTTGGAGGGGCGTCACGTTGAGCCGGACGTCCTCGAACCGGTAGAAGCGCCCCTGGTGCGTCACGGGCTCCCCGGTCCAGAGAGCGCGCAGGATCGCCATCCCCTCCACCAGACGCCCGACGCGCTCGGCGGTGGTCATCCCCATGGCGCGGAACTCCGTCTCCCAGCGCGCGCCGCTCGGCGAGGGCGGCCCCCGGCGCGTGTCCGGGCCGCCGCCCAGGCACGCGACCAGGAGCGTCCGGCCGTCGCTCAGGAGGTCCAGCGCCGCCCACTGGTTGGCGAGCACGATGGGGTGGCGGAAGACGAAGCTCGCCAGGCACGCGGTCCCGAGGCGGACCCGCCGGGTGCGGCCGGCGACCAGCGAGAGGAAGACGATCGCGTCGATCCGCGGCTTCGAGATGAGGTTGTCGCCGGTGAAGACGGCGTCGAAGAGCTCGGACGCGTCCGCCGCCTCGCACATGGCGACGAGGTCCTTCGGGTCCCCGGCCCCGATCACGACGCCGCGGTTCGGCACGCTGAGCCCGAACCGCACCGGCCCCCCCACCGCCCCGCTCACCCGTCCCGGAGCCAGCGATCGAGGAACGCCCGCACCCACGGCCCCCAGATCGGCGCCCCGTGCTGGAAGAACGCATGCCCCTCGTCGGCGGTGAGCCCGAACGCCGGGAACACGCGCGCCGCGTGGGGACGGCCGGTCCCGGCCAGGTCGGCCGCCAGCACGCGCGTCGGCTCGACGCTGTGGTCGTTCGCCGCCTGGACGAGACAGAGCGGCACGCGTCCCTCCCGGACCGCCCGCCGCATGGTCTCGCGGAGCGCGGGCGTCCGCTCCCAGTTCATCGCCGCGCCGGCGAAGTCGACGGCGCAGCGGAGCCGCGGGCACCGCGCCGCCGCCAGCAGCGAGACGGTGCCGCCGAAGGAGCTCCCGATCACGCCGACCCGGTCGCCCCGCACCTCCGGGCGCTGCTCGAGCCACTCCACCGCGGCGAGGACGTCCTCGGCCTCCGCCCCGAGCCGCGCGGCCAGCGCGCGGTCGTACGCCGGGCTCCCTAGCTCCCCGGGGACGTCCTCCCGCCAGGGGCGCCCGGGCGAGCGGCCGTAGCCGCGGCGGTGCGGGAGGAGGACGGCGTACCCCCAGCCGAGCAGCACGGCCGCGGTCCCCGGCCGGCAGATGTCCGTCGTGCCGGGGTGGATCGTGCTGCCATGATTCAGGACGAGCCCGGGCGCCGGTTCGCGGGCGGCGGGGACGTAGAGGAAGCCCGCGAGGCGTCCCTCGCCGCCCGGGATCTCGACCTCGACGGGGACGACCGGTTGCGCGTCAGCCGACTCCGCGGGCGCGTCCTCGGCCGGAGCCAGGACGAGCCGCTCGAACCGGTCGATCAGCGAGGTCATGCGCGCCCGGATCGCCGCGAACTCCGGGCTCCGGGCGCGCGCCTCCAGGTCGCGCGCGTGCGCCCCGGCGTCGGCGAACGCGCACTCCCAGGTCACGTCGGGCCCGTCCCCGACCGGATCGACCCGCGCGAGCACGCGCCCGGCGGGCAGGCCGAGCGCGACCCGCACGGCGCACGCCCGCCGCCGCGTCGCGAGGACCTCGGCCGCGCGGCCGGGCTTGGCGTAGTAGTGCGTCCGCTCGACCAGCATCCTCAGCCTCCGGGCGCGCTGCCGGGACGCGGGGCCGCCACCGCCGGCGCCGCGCCGGTCGCCGGCTCGGACAGCGGGAAGTGGCACCGGGCCCAGTGACCGGGCGCGAGCTCGACCAGCGCGGGCTCGGCGGCGCGACAGCGCGCCTCGACGCGGGGGCAGCGCGTCTGGAAGCGGCAGCCGGGCGGCGGCGCCAGCGGGCTCGGGACCTCGCCGGGGAGCACGGCGGGCGGCGGCGCCCCGGGCTCGGCGGCCGGCACCGCGTCGAGCAGCGCGCGGGTGTAGGGGTGCCGGGGTCGCTCGAACACCGCGGGCTCCGGGGCGAGCTCGACCACTTGCCCGAGGTACATCACCGCCACCCGGTGGCTCAGGTGCCGGACCGCTGCCAGGTTGTGGGAGATGAAGAGGACGGCCAGCCCCAGCCGGGCCTGGAGGTCGGCGAGGAGGTTCAGGATCTGGGCCTGGACCGAGACGTCCAGCGACGCGACCGCCTCGTCGCATACGAGGAGCCGCGGCCCCAGCGCGAGCGCGCGCGCGATCCCGATCCGCTGGCGCTGGCCCCCGCTGAACGCGTGCGGGTAGCGGGCCATGTCGGCGGCCGGGAGCCCGACCGTCTCCAGGAGCTCGCCGACGCGCACGGCCGCCTGGCGGCGCGTGGCCCCGAAGTTCCGGAGCGGCTCGCCGACGATGTCGCGCACCCGCAGGCGCGGGTTCAGGGAGGAGTACGGGTCCTGGAAGACCGCCTGAACCTGACGGCGGAAGTCGCGGAGCCGCCGCTCGGGGAGCGCAGTCACGTCCCGGCCGTCGAAGACGATCCGGCCGGCCGTCACCGGCACGAGCCGCAGGATCAGCCGGCCGACGGTGGTCTTGCCGCACCCGCTCTCGCCGACCAGCCCCACCGTCTCGCCCGGCTGGAGGGCGAGGCTCACCCCGTCCACCGCCCGCAGGACGGCGGCGCGGGCCGCCCGGCCCGGGCGGACCGGGAACTCCCGGACGAGCCCCTCGGCCGCCAGGAGCGCGGTGGCCGTCACGGGCGCGCCGCCCCGGGCGGACGGACCGCGAACTCCCGCCCGGACCCCTCCGCCGCCAGGAGCGCGGCGGCCGTCACGGACGCACCGCCCCGGCTTCCGCGCCGCCCGGCGCCCGGTGCGGCTCCGGGGCGGCCAGGCGCGGGCAGCGAGCCGGCTGCCCGGCGGGGCGCGGGCGGCCGCATCAGGCGACCCAGCACCGCACGCGGTGAGCCGGCTCGCGCGGCTCGAGCGGCGGGGCCGCCTCGCGGCACCGGGCGATCGCCTGCGGGCAGCGCGGGTGGAAGCGGCAGCCACCCGGGAGGCGCCCCGCCGGCGGGATCGCGCCCGGGATGGCCGGCAGCCGCCGCTGCTTGTCGCGGACCCGCGGCACGACCGCCAGCAGGAGGCGCGTGTAGGGATGGCGCGGGGCGCCGAGAAGCTCGGCCGTGGGCCCGTCCTCCACGACCTCCCCCGCGTACATGACGACCACCCGGCTCGCCATGGTCGCCACCACGCCGAGGTCGTGGGTGATGAGGAGCACCGCGGTCCCCGCCGCCCGGCCGAGCTCGCGGAGGAGTGCGAGGATCTGCGCCTGGATCGTCACGTCCAGCGCGGTCGTGGGCTCGTCGCCGATGACGAGCCGGGGCCGACACGCCATGGCCATCGCGATCATCACGCGCTGCCTGAGCCCGCCCGAGAGCTGGTGCGGGTAGTCGCGCGCCCGCTGCTCGGGGGCCGCGATCCCGACCTCCCGGAACAGCTCGACCGCCCGCGCCGCCGCCTCCCGGCGGCCGAACCCCAGGTGCTCCTCGAGCACCTCGGCCACCTGGAAGCCGGCCGGCAGGAGCGGGTTGAGCGACGTCATGGGCTCCTGGAACACCATGGCGACCCGGCGGCCCCGCACGCGCCGGAGCTCTCGCTCCGGGAGCCGCAGGAGATCCCGCCCCTCGAACAGGACCTGCCCGGCCTCCACCCGCCCCTGCTCGCCGAGGAGCCCCATGATCGAGAGCGCGGTCACGGTCTTGCCCGAGCCGCTCTCGCCGACCAGCCCCACCACCTCGCCCTCGCCGACGCGGAACGACACCCGGTCGACGACCGGCACGCGCCCGCGGGCGGTCTCGAACGAGATCGACAGGCCGCGGACGTCCAGCAGCGGCGCCGTCATCGCGCCCGCACCCGGGGATCGAGGAGGTCGCGGAGGCCGTCCCCCAGGAGGTTGAACCCCACGATGGTCACCGCCAGGGCCGCGCTCGCCGACAGCGCCAGGTACGGCTCGGTCCTGAGCGCGACGAGGCCGTCCCGGATCATGCCGCCCCACGTCGGCAGGGGCTCCTGGACGCCGATCCCCAGGAACGACAGCGTCGCCTCGGCCATGACGATGAACCCGACGCCGATCGACGCCCGGACGATCAGCGCCGGCACGACGTTCGGCAGCACGTGCCGCAGCAGGATGGTCGCGGGCCTGGTACCGCTCACGATCGCGGCGTCGACGAACAGCTCGGCGCGGAGCGAGAGCGTGAGCGAGCGGGTCAGGCGCGCGATGCCGGGCCACCACACGATCGCCAGGGCCACGATGACCGTCCGCGTCCCCGGGCCGAGCATCGCGGCGACCACGATGGCGAGGATCAGGTCGGGGAAGGCGAACACGATGTCGCAGAGCCGCATCAGGGCCGCGTCGAGCCCGCCGCCGAAGTACCCCGCCGCCATGCCGGCCGCGGTCCCGACCGTGAGGGTGAGCGCCAGCACCGACCCCGCGACCAGGAGCGACACGCGCGCGCCCACGACCAGGCGGGCGAGGATGTCCCGGCCCAGCGCGTCCCCGCCGAGGAGGTGCGCCGGTGAGGGCGCCGCCCAGACCGCCCGGAGGTCCGTGTCCTCGTAGCCGGCCGGCAAGAGCCACGGCCCGACCACGGCGGCGACGACCACCGCGGCGACCAGGGCGGCGCCCAGGGCGGCGTTGCGGTTCCGCCGGAACCGGGCCCAGAACTCGCGGCGGGCCGTCACGCCCGGCGCGCCGCCGCCGGCGGGCTCGGCGACCGCGCGCACGGGCACCGCGGTCATGCCGCCCCCCGGCGGCCGAGCCGGATCCGCGGGTCGATCACCCCGTACAGGAGGTCGACCGCCAGGTTCGTCGCCGCGTAGAAGAACGTGAAGAGCAGCACGATCGCCATCGTCACCGGGTAGTCGCGCGCGAAGATCGCCTGGATCGCCATCCGGCCGAGCCCGGGGATGTTGAACAGCGTCTCGATGACGAACGTGCCGCTCAGGAGCCCGCCGAAGACGATGCCGATCGTCGTCAGGAGCGGCACCAGCGTGTTGCGGAGGGCGTGCCGGTAGACGACCAGCCGCGGCCGGAGCCCCTTCGCACGCGCGGTCCGGATGTAGTCCTGCTGGAGCACCTCGAGCATGTACGTCCGCGAGAGCCGGGCGATGTACGCGACCGGCGACACTGCCAGGAGCGTCACCGGGAGGACCGTCTGCGCGAGACTCCCCCACCCCGCGACCGGCAGCACGCCCAGCCGGATGCCGAGCACGTAGACGAGGAACGCCGCCAGCGCGAAGCTCGGCACCGAGGTGCCCACGACCAGCCCGACGACGACCAGCGTGTCGGCCGCCCTGTTGCGGCGGAGCGCCGCGCAGGTCCCCAGCGCGACGCCGGCCGGCACGGCGAGCGCCAGCGCGCCCACCGCGAGCACGGGCGTGACCAGGAGCCCGGGGGCGATCACGTCGATCACCGGGGTGCTCGCGAACCGGAACGAGAGGCCGAAGTCGCCGCGAAGGATCCCGCCGACGTAGCTCGCGAACTGCCGCCAGAGGGGCCGGTCCAGCCCGTACTCGGCGCGGAGGCGCGCCTCCAGGGCGGCGTCTCCCGAGCGATCGCTCAGGAGCGTCATGATCGGATCGCCCGGGACGAACTGGTTCGCGACGAAGGTCAGGACGACGGCGGTCGCCAGCACCGGCACCAGGCCCAGGAGCCGGCGGACCGCGTACCCGGTCATCGCCCCGCCGCCCGGCGCCGCCCGGCGCCGCGCCGGCGCCCGGGGTGCCCCGGACACGCAGCGTGGACCGAGCCCGAAGCGCCGCTCGACGGGCCGGACCGGTCGAGCTCGGCGGCGCCGGTCGGCCGGCAGGTACCGCCCTTCGCTCGGCAGCCCGCGCGCCGATGCTTGGTCCCACCAGCCCTCGACCGGACCACCGCGGGCCGGGCGGTCAGTCGAGCTTGACCGTGTTGAACGGCTGGAAGCGGAACGGCGTCAGGTGCACGCCGTGGACGGCGGGCTTCCGGAGGGCGATCTGCATCCGGACCACCAGGGGGCACGTGCCCCAGTCCTGGAGCAGCACGTCCTCCGCCGCGTGGTAGAGCCTGTAGCGCGCCGCGGCGTCCGCCGTCCCCTGCGCGCGGTCGATGAGCTGGTCGTACTCCGCGTTCTTCCACCGGGAGCGATTGTAGGGGCTCGTCCCGTACCAGACCTGGGAGAGGAAGTACATCGCGTCCGGGTAGTCGGCGGTCCACCCCCAGGGGAAGAACGGCACCTCGCCGGCGTTCATCCGCTTGATGAACGTCCCCCGCTCCATGATCTCGATCTCGACCGGCATCCCGAGGACCTTCTTGAACTGGTCGGCGTAGTAGGCCAGCTCGTCCTTGAAGGTCGGCTCGCAGGTGAGCTTCACGGGCGGCAGCCCCTTCCCGTCCGGGTACCCGGCCTCGGCCATGAGCTGCTTGGCCCGGCGGGGGTCGTACGGGATCGGTTTTACGTTGGGGTTGTACCCCGCGACGCCCGGCGTGATCTGGCCATAGAGCGGCGTGGCGGCCCCGCCGTAGAGCCCCGTCACCAGCGCCTCGCGGTCGAACGAGAGGCAGATCGCCTCCCGGACGCGCCGGTCCTTGAACGGCGGGTAGAGGTTCTGGTTCATGCCGAGGTAGCGGATCTGGGCCGCCGGGACCGCCAGGATCTCGTCCTTGAAGC
>DASRDR010000252.1:0-22315 GCA_035652475.1 Candidatus Methylomirabilota bacterium
CCCGGTGAACGGGCTCGTGGGATCGACCGCGACGACCCCGACCGAGGCCCCGGCGCGCCGCAGCGCGGCGATCAGCCGGTCGCCCAGCGTGCTCTTGCCGGCCCCGGGCGGCCCGGTGATCCCCACCGTGTACGCCCGGCCCGTGTGGCCGTGGATCCCCTGCATGAGCCGCGGGAGGTCGACGTCTTGGTTCTCGACCCGCGTGATGAGCCGCGCCAGCGCGCGGCGGTCGCCCGCCAGCATGCGCTCGAGCAGCGCATCGACGGCGGCCTCGGTCACGCGATCGCCCGCTCGCGACGGAAGGCGGCGATCGCGTCCGCGTCGTACCCGATCTCGCGCAGCACCTCGTCGGTGTGCTCGCCCAGCCCCGGCGGCGCCGTGGCCATGCGGGCCGGCGTCTCCGAGAACCGGACCGGGAACGCGACCTGCGGCAGGGGGCCGAGCGTCGGGTGGTCGATCTCGGCGAACAGCCCGCGACCGACCAGCTGCGGATCCCGCACCACCTCGTCCAGCCGAAGGACCGGGCCGGCGCAGACGTCGGCCCGGTGGAGCAGCTCGATCCACTCCGCGCGCGAGCGGGTGCGGAAGAGCGCCCGCAGCTCGCGCTCGGCTCGCTCCCGCTCCGCGCCCTGCGGGTGCTGCAGCGGGAGCAGGTCCTCGCGGCCGGTCAGGCGGCAGAAGTTCGCCCAGAACTGCGGCTCGAGCGCCCCGAGCGTCACGTGCCCGCCGTCCGCCGCCTCGTAGACGCCGTAGCACGGCCAGCCGCCGTTCAGCCGCTCCTCGCCGCGGGCCGGGACCCGGCCGGTCGCGAAGAACGCCGCCAGGTGGGGGATCAGCCAGGAGACCACGCCGTCCGTCATCGACACGTCGACGAACTGGCCGCGGCCCGATTCCCGGCGGTGGTGGAGCGCGGCGGCGATCGCGAACGCGGCCAGGAGCGCCCCGCCCCCGAGATCGGCGACCTGGACCCCCGGCGTCACCGGCGGCCCGTCCCGGGGCCCCGTCACCGACAGCGCCCCGGCGTACCCCATGTAATTCACGTCGTGGCCGACGACGTGGCGGTACGGGCCGTCCTGGCCGAAGCCGGAGATGGCGCAGTAGACCAGGCCCGGGTGCTCCCGGCGGAGCGCCTCCCACCCGAGGCCGAGCCGGTCCATGACCCCCGGGCGGAAGCTCTCCAGCAGCACGTCGGCCGTGCAGGCGAGCCGGCGGAAGATCGCCTTGCCGCTCTCGGTCTTGAGGTCGATGGCGACGCTCTTCTTGTTGCGGTTCAGGAGCAGGAAGTAGGCGCCGACGTCGCTCCCCCGCCAGAAGGGCGGCGTCTGGCGCGCGTAGTCGCCCCGCCCCGGCTCCTCGACCTTGATCACCTCGGCGCCCAGGTCGGCGAAGAGCAGCGAGCAGTAGGGGCCGGGGAGCAGGCGCGAGAGATCGAGCATGCGGAGGCCCGCGAACGCGCCCGCCATGGGGAGGATTGTAGCCCGTGCCGGGGTGCCGCGGGGCACCCCGGCACGCGGAGATGCTACTGGAGCGGCTTCCGGAAGGGCTGGTGGCAGGTCCCGCAGGCCTGGCGCCCGAAGTCCTTCATCAGGGCCTCGACCTGCGCCTGGTCCTTGGCCTTGGCGGCGTCGCGGAGCGCGAGCGCCTTGGTCTCCAGGTTCTTCGCGGCCGACTCGAAGTCGCCCCACTTCTCCCAGATCTCGGGCTTGGCGTTGGACTTGTCGCTGAGCGAGCCCTTGGGGAAGAGGAGCGGGATGTGCTGGGCGTTGATCGCGATGGTCTCGGCGTTGACGGCGATCGCCTCGATGCTGCCGGCCTTGGCCTTGTCCTGGGCGTCCTTCCAGCTCGCCCCGTTCAGCTTCATGAGGCGCTGCCGGTCGGCGATCGGGTCCCCCGACCCGGGATGGGGCGCCATCTGACCCTCACTGGCGGTGACGCCGAGGAGCAGCAGACTGCCGAGGACGGTGGCGCAGACGGGGACGCGCTTCATGCGGCCTCCTTGGACGGCCGGGCCCCCCGGCCCGCCCGGTGTAGGATGGGGCGCGGTCACTGTTGCCGCCTCGTGATCTTGTTGCGCACGGCGGGAATGCTCTTGAGGTAGCGGGCGATCGCCAGCCGGTCCGCCTGGCTCAAGTCCTTGTATCCGGCCGCCGTGCCCTCGATGACCTCGGCCATGAGCCCGCCCGCGACGTCGCCGTCAGGCTTGTTGCCGGTCGCGAGATACTCGGCGATCTCCTCCTCCGACCACGTGAGCCCGGTCTCCCGGTCCGGGGTGATGTTCGGGACGGTCGAGTTCTCCGGGCCGTGCTGGTTCCCGCCGAGGAAGCGCGCGTTGTCGGTCGCCTGCGTCACCCCGCGCGGGGTGTGGCACTCGCCGCAGTGGCTCACCGCCCGCACCAGGTACTCGCCGCGCGCCAGGCCGGCGGTCGGCGCGGTCGGCGGGGGCGTCTCCCGGGGCGCGAACGCCGCGAGCCAGCCCGGCAGGAAGACGGTCTCGAAGAGCGGGACCGTGATCCGCTTGGGCGGGGTCGGCCGGTTCACCGCGGGCAGGCTGCGCAGGAAGGCCACCAGCGCCCGGAGGTCCTCCTCGGCCATCCCGTTGAAGACGGGGTACGGGTGCACCGGGACCAGCCGCTCGCCGTTCGGTCGTCGCCCCAGGCGGATCGCCGTGATGATCTGCTCGTCCGTCCAGCCGCCGATCCCGGTCTGCCGGTCGGGAGTGATGTTGGCCGAGTACACGGTGCCGAACGGGCCGTCGTACCGGCGGCCGCCGCTGTTCACCGGCTTGCCCTTCTCCGTGTGGCACCCGCAGCCGCCCGCTGCCGCGAACACGTAGCGGCCGCGCGTCACGAGGTCCAGCCCCGGCGGCGGCTGTGCGGACGGGGACGCCGGCGCCGAGACGACGAGCGCCCCGGCCAGGATCGCGCCAATCAGAGCTTCGAGTCGGACAGTGAAGGGCCGCAGCATGGTCCGTCCTACTTCTCTAACCCGCCGCCGCGCGAGGCGGTTCCGCCGGGCGTCCGCCGGGGCGGCGGGGCCTCCCCGGGGGAGGCGTCGAGTCGCGCCTCGAGCAAGAGCGCGTCCTCGCCGGTGTCCGGGTAGTAGCCGCGCCGCCGCCCCACCACCCGGAAGCCGAGCCCCTCGTAGAGCCGCCGGGCGGGTCGGTTCGCGGGGCGCACCTCCAGGAAGGCCCGCGTCGCCCCCTGCGCGCGACACCGGGCGAGCAGCGTGACCAGGAGCTGGTGGGCGATCCCCTGCCCGCGCCGATCCGGGCGGACCGCGAGATTCGTGATGTGCACCTCGTCGGCGACCACCCAGAGGCAGAGATATCCCACGACCGGCCCCTCGCCGGCGACGGACCCCCCGGACGGCTCGCGCGCCACCCAGAGCCGGGCGACCGGATTGCGCTCGAGCTCGTGGCGGAACGCCGCACGCGACCACGGCGTGCGGAACGAGGCGCGCTCGATCTCGAGCACGGCGTCGAGATCGCTCCCCTGCATCGGCTCAATGCGCCGTGTCGGCACCGACCCTCCGCTCCCGGGCGAGCTCCGCCTCCGAGGGCCGGAGGTAGATGGGGACGAGCGCCGCCGGGTCGGCCATCTCGCCGCGGCCGAGCGCCTCGGCCCCGAGCTCCGCGACCGCGAGCCCCGACGAGACGCGCAGCGAGCCCGGGGCGAGCCGCGCCCGCGGCCCGAGGGCCGCGGCTAGGGCGGGCACGCAGGTCGCGACGCCGTCGCCGAGGAACACGATCGGCGTCGCCACGTCGCGGGCAAGCTCCTCCGCGAGGGCGGCCGGCGCGATCGCCCGCGCCGCCGCCAGCGTCTCGAGGCGCCCGTCCTGGGTGCGGTAGAGGGCGGCGTACACCTCCCCCTTCCGGGCATCGAGCATCGGGCAGACCGGGAAGGCACAGAACGGCAGCATCCAGGCCAGTGCGTCCAGGGTCGGCACCCCCACCGCCGGCCGCCCGGTCGCGAACGCGAGGCTCTTCACGGTGGTGATGCCGATCCGGAGTCCGGTGAAGGAACCCGGGCCGAGCGCGACCGCGAACCCCTCGACGTCCCCCAGGCGCCACCGGGCGGCGCGGAGCAGGGCATCGATCGCGGCCAGCAGGCGCTCGCCGTGGGTCACGGCGACGTTGACGCGCGACTCGGCCACCGCCCGGCCGCCGTCGAGCAGCCCGACCGCCCCGGTCAGGGTGGAGGTGTCGACGGCCAGGAGCCGCACCGGGTCAGTCTAGTCACCGTCGCCGAGGAGCGTCAAGGAACGGCGCCCATCGGCAGTGTCGCAGTTTGCCGGCAGACCGAGACACTGCCCGCCCATCACATCCTCGCGTGGCACCGACGGGAACGGGGCAGGGACCTGGCGCCCTGGACCCCGTTGACAGGTGTCGAGCCGCACGCCAGGATAGGCCGCACGGCGAGGGGATGCGGCGGCGCCCGAGCGGAGCGGTGCGGTTCTGCAACAACCCCGCCTGCGAACGTTGCGACGAGCACCTCCGCCCGGGGGAGATCCTCCGGAAGGCCCGGCGCGAGGTCTGCCCCGCATGCCACGAAGAGCTGACGATCCGGGCCTTCCAGGCGCGGGCGGGCCGGCTCCCGACGCCGCCCGGCGGGCGGGTCCCCGGTCATCGCTGACGCCGGGTGGGGCGCCCCCCCGGGTCCCGGTCGGGCCGGGGCCCTCGCCCACCGCGCCTCGCCCGCCGGTCGATCCCGCGGTCCGCGAGCGGATCCACCTGGAGATCCTGCGGCGCACCGGCGCCTATCGGAGCGATGACCACTTCCTGCTGCCGTCGGGCCACCACGCGCCGGAGTTCATCGACAAGGCCCTCGTCACGACCGAGCCCTCCTTCACCGAGGGCCTGGGGGACGTGATCGCCAGCCACTTCGCGGCCTGGCCGGTGGACGTGGTGCTGTCCACCGGGCCGGGAGCCCTGATCCTCGCGCACTGCGTGGCCCGCGCGCTGCCGTCGCGGCCGATCCTCGTCTATGCGACCAAGGGCTTCACCGAGCAGGGGCGCCAGGTGCGCCTCCCGGACGAGTTCACGCGGTTCGTGCGGCCGGGGAGCAAGGTGCTGGTGATCGAGGACCTGATCACGACGGGCGAGACGATCAAGCTCCTGATCCGGATGGTGCGGGACGCCGGCGGGACCGTGATGGGGATCGGCTGCCTCTGGCAGCGGGCCTCGAAGAGCGACCTCGGGAGGGAGGTCTTCAGTCTGGTCCACCGCGACTTCCCGACCTACGACCCGGCGAGCTGCCCGCTCTGCGCGCGCGGGGTCCCGCTGAACGTCGAGTTCGCGCGGGCCGAGCCACCGACGGAGGACGCGGCCGACGCCGGGCGTCGCCGGCGCCCGTAGGGGACCGGCGCCCGCCGGCTTCCGCCGGGCGGGCGCTCAGGAGACGACGGGCTCGGAGGAGTGCGCGGGCGGCGCGGCCGACCGGGCGAGGGCGGCGTGGACCGCCGTCTCGAACGCCTCCCGGAGCCGCTCGATCCGGTCCGTGAAGGTGAGCCCGATGCGGGCGAACGCCTCGAACACCGCCTCCCGCCCCTCGTCCAGCGAGAGGTGTACGATCCGCGGCAGCTTGTCGAGGTCGGCCTGGACGCGCTCGTGGAGCTGCTGCACCACCTGGTGCAGCTCCTCCCGGCCCTTCCGCACCGAGCCCAGCATCGGGAGCACGAACAGGTCCGCCCGGTCCCGCAGCCGCGACAGCGCGGCGGCCGCGACGGGGATCACCTCGACGCCGAGCTCGTCCAGGTAGCGGCGCAGGCAGTCCCCGGCCCGCTCGCTCAGGAACGCCTCCGGGACGGCCACCGCGCGGCGGAGACGCGGCCGGAACCAGGCCAGCCAGCCCCGGCCCGCCCGCGCCCGGCGCAGGCTCTCCTCGTAGTCGGCGCTCCACTCGCCCTCCCACCACGGCTCGGCGTCGGCGAACGGCGAGCGCGTGGGGACGGCCTCGGGGGTCCCGTGGACCTCCGTCACGTACTCGTGGAAGTGCTTGTGGGCGATCATGTACGCGATCGCGTTGACCGCCTTCTCGAGCGACGCCCCGCTCGCGAGCGCCGTCCGCAGGGTCCGGACGAAGGCCCGCCGCCGCGTGCGGTCGCGCGTCAGGAGGAAGTGGCGCACGACGTTCACCGCGATCCGGCACAGGTCCCAGTCAACCCGCCCGGCGGCCCGTCCCCCCCGGTCCGAGCCGGCCCGGAAGTGCCGGAGCGCCTGCGCGACCCGGGCCCCGTAGTTGTCGTACTTGTACAGGGACCGGATCAGCCAGTTGTAGCCGCGCCGGACCTCGTCCACGGTCATCAGCTTCGGCACGAAGTTCAGGTCCGCCGCCCCGTGCCCCAGCACGGTCGCCGAGTCGTACGGCAGGAGCCGCCCTTCCTTCTGGAGCCGCGCGTGCAGCGGCGTCTTCTCGATCGCGGTCAGGACCCCGCACGTCGTGAACGCGATGCCGGCCTCCATCAGGAACTCGAACTGCTCCTGGAAGATCCCCACGTCGTCGTGGTCGAATCCGACGATCATCCCGGCGACGATCATGAGGTTGTGCGCCTGGATGGCGCGGATGCTGTCGAGCAACGGCTTGTGGACGTTCTGCCGCTTCTTGGACTCGACCAGGCTGTCGACGCGCGGGGACTCGATCCCCACGAAGATGCTCGTGAAGTTCGCCTCGCGGAGCAGCTGGAGCAGCTGCGGGCGCTCCGCCACCGTGATCGTCATCTCCGCCGAGAACTGGAGCGGGTACCCGTTGGCGCGGCTGAACTCCCCGAGGGCGTGCAGGAGCTGCTCGGCGTACTTGATGTTCCCGACGAAGTTCGCGTCGGAGAAGCTCACGTACTTCCCGCCCAGCGCGGCGACGGTCTCGATCTCCGACAGGACCTGCGGGATCGACTTGGTGCGCGGCACCCGGCCGTCGGTGATGATGATGTCGCAGAACTCGCACTGGAACGGGCAACCGCGCGTGGTCTGGACGAAGTAGTAGAGGTAGTCGCCGCGCCGGAGGAGGTCGAAGCGGGGCACCGGCGAGAGCCGGATGTCCACGTTGCCGACCTGCCTGTACACCGGCTTCGGCGTCCCCGCCAGCAGGTCCCGGCAAAACTCCGGCCAGGTGATCTCGACCTCGCCGTCGAAGACGACGTCGAACGTGCCGTCGGTGAAGCGCTCGGGACAGAGCGTCGGGTACGGACCGCCGACCACGACCGTCTTGCCGCGCCGCCGGAACTCCCGGGCGATCTCCCGGGCCCGGTGGTACTGGACGTTCCAGCACCCGATCGCGACGAGGTCGGCGTCGGTGTCGAACCGGATGGGCTCGGCGTTCTCGTCGACCAGCTCGACCGCGAACTCCGGCGGCGTCATGCCCGCCACGGTCGCCAGGCCGAGCGGCGCCTGACCGCAACGCACGCCGACCAGGTCCGCGATCCCCTGGAAGCCCCACAAGGACCGCGGGAACCGCGGATTCACGAACAGGATCTTCCGGGCCTTCCTCGGGGACGGGAGCATCGCGGCCTCCATGGGGGAAGACACCCAGCGGATGAGAACGGCCCACACCCTAGCATCGCGCGCGCGCTCCTGTCAACGGGACAACGCAGTCGCGACGCCGTCCCGGCGCACAGTCGGGATGCCGTCCCGGCGCGGGTGGGATGGTGGGTCGACGGCGCACGATCCCGAGCGCGCGCTGGCACGCCACGCGGCATCCCCCGCCACGAGCGCGCCTCCCCGCACGACCGTCGTCGCACCGGTTGCCTCGCTCTCGCGGTCACCCCGCATCCGGGGGCTCCCGCGGCATCGCGGCAACGCCCGGGCGTCCGCGCGCGAAGTCCGCGCGCGCGGCGACGCGGTGGCGGCGCTCGCGAGGGCCGGCGCGCGGAGCGATCGGTGCGTGCGCCTCCGCGCGCGCGCTCGACGCGGCATCGTCGCGGGGCGACCTGCGCGGGCGGCCCCTCCCCTCCCGCTCGCCCGGGCGTCCGGCCGCCCCCGGGCGCGGCCGACCGCCTCGCCACCGTCCGGCGGCCGGGGGGTGCGGCCGGCCGGTCAAGCCCCTAGATATGGGGGCGAGCGCGGGTGGGGCCCCCCGCCCCTGGCATTTTCTGCTTGACACCCCCGGCAGCCCTCCCCTAGCATCCCGCCGCAAGGGCGCACGCCGCGCCCGACGAGAGGAGGTGACGCGGATGGCGAAGAAGAAGGCGGCCAAGAAGAAGAAGTAGGCGCGGCACTGCTCCACCTCGGAGGCCCCGCGATCGCGACAGCGGGGCCTCCGCGCTTTCAGTGACGGATGCGCCGCTCGTCGCGGGCCTCTGGTACCGTGGTGGGTCGTGACGCAGCCGGACCGCGAGCTCCGCCAGCGCGAGGCCTACGGGCTGCTGTTCCTGATCAGCCTCGTCTGGGCCGGCAACTTCATCGCCGGCAAGATCGCCCTCCAGGTGATCGGCCCGATCACGCTCACCGCGCTCCGCTCCGTCCTGGCCACAGGCGTGCTGCTCTGGTACGTCCGGTTCACCTACCAGACGTGGCCGAGCGTGGCCCCCGCCGACCTGCGGGTGTTCGTCGTGCTCGCCCTCTCCGGGCTGGTCACCAACACCACCGTCTGGTACTTCGGTCTCGGCCGGACGCTGGCCATCAACGCCGCCATCCTGGGCGCCACCGGGCCGATCTTCGTCGCCCTGCTCTCGGCGGCCTGGCTCCGGGAGCGGCTCTCCACGATGAACCTGCTCGGCATCGCGATCTCCTGCGCGGGGGTCGTCCTCACGGTGACCCGTGGCTCGGTGCGCGTGCTCCGGGACCTCGACCTGCACACCGGCGACTTCTTCATCCTGGCGAGCCAGGCGATCTGGGCGATCTACTCCGTCTACGCGCGCCAGGTCTCGCGCCAGTTCCCGCCCAGCGTCGTCACCGCCGGCACCTACATCGTCTCCTCGGCGATCCTGGTGCCGCTCTCGCTGCTCGAGCGGCCGTGGCGGTCGCTCCCCGAGGCCACCCTCGGCACCGCGCTCGCGGTCCTGTACGCCGCCATCCTGGTGACGATCTCGCACGTGTGGTTCTACTGGGGCATCCGGGTCGTGCCGGCGCCGGTCGCGGCGCTCACGGTCAACCTGATCCCGTTCGAGGTGCTGGCCGTCTCGTGGGCGGTGCTGGGGGAGCCCGCGACGTGGATGCACCTCGTCGGGGCGCTGGTCGTGATCGGCGGGGTCGCGCTGGCGACGCGTCGCGCGTGAGCGGCGCTACGTGCGCGCCTTCCGGCGCGCCTTCCCCTTCTCCGGCTCCTTCGGCTCCCGGTGCTTGATCAGGCCCTTCACCTCGTCCATGAACTGCGTCACGTCGTTGAACTGCCGGTAGACGGACGCGAACCGCACGTACGCCACCTGGTCGAGCCGCTGGAGATGCGCCATCACCATCTCACCGAGCTCGCGGCTGGAGACCTCCTTCTCCGCGCGCTCGTGGAGCCGCGTCTCGATGTCGTTCACGACGTCGTCGACGGCCTGGACGCCGACCGAGCGCTTCTCGCACGCTTTCAGGATCGAGTTCCGCAGCTTGCCGCGGTCGAACGGCTCCCGCCGCCCGTCCCGCTTGACGACCATCGGGAGGATGTCCTCGATGTACTCGTAGGTCGTGTAGCGGCGGTTGCACTTCAGGCACTCGCGGCGGCGACGGATGAACTCGCCGTCGCGGCCCACGCGCGAGTCCACCACGCGGTCCTCGGTGTGCCCGCAGAACGGGCACTTCACCGGAGGCGCTCCGGGTAGAGCGGGAACCGGCCGGTCAGCGACGCCAGGTCGGCGCGCACACCCGCCTCGACCCGCGCGTCGCCGCGCGCCTGGAGCACGCGGTCGATGAGCCCGGCCACGACCTCCATCTCCGGCTCCTTCATGCCGCGGGTGGTGACCGCCGGGGTGCCGATCCGGATGCCGCTGGTGACCATCGGGCTGCGGGTCTCGAACGGGATCGTGTTCTTGTTGACCGTGATCCACGCGCGGTCGAGCGCCTCCTGGGCCTCCTTGCCCGTGAGCCCCTGCGCCGTCAGGTCGACCAGCATCAGGTGGGTCTCGGTCCCGCCGGTCACCAGCCGGTACCCGCGCCGGAGCAGGCTCTCCGCCAGCGCCCGGGCGTTCGCGACGATCTGCCGCTGGTAGGCCCGCCAGTCCGGCGTCAGCGCCTCCCGCAGGGCGACCGCCTTGGCCGCGACCACGTGCATGAGGGGCCCGCCCTGCATCCCCGGCATGACCACCTTGTCGAGCGCCGCGCCGTGACGGGCCCGGCACATCACCATGCCGCCGCGGGGGCCGCGGAGGGTCTTGTGGGTGGTGGTGGTCACGAAGTCCGCGTACGGCACCGGAGACGGGTGGAGGCCGGCCGCCACCAGGCCGGCCGGGTGCGCGATGTCGGCGAGCAGCAGGGCGCCGGCCTCGTCGGCGATCTCCCGGAACGGCCGGAAGTCGATGGTCCGCGGGAACGCCGACCCCCCGGCCACGAGCAGCTTCGGCCGGTGCTCGCGGCAGAGGTCCCGCACCTGATCCAGGTCGATGCGCTCGTCCGCGCGACGGACGCCGTAGGGGACGACCCGGTAGAGCTTCCCCGAGAAGTTCACCGGGCTGCCCATGGTGAGGTGCCCGCCATGCGCCAGGTTGGGGGCGACGATGGTGTCGCCGGGCTCGAGCACGGTGAAGTACACGGCCATGTTGGCCTGCGACCCCGAGTGCGGCTGGACGTTGACGTGCTCGGCGCCGAAGAGCTCCTTCGCGCGCTGGATCGCCAGCTCCTCCACCGTGTCGACGTGCTCGCAGCCGCCGTAGTACCGCCGGCCGGGGTACCCCTCGGCGTACTTGTTCGTCATGACGGAGCCGACCGCCTCCAGCACCGCTTCGGAGACGAAGTTCTCGGACGCGATCAGCTCGAGGTTGCGGGACTGGCGCTCGGTCTCGAGGCGGATCGCCTTGTCGACCTCGGGATCGACCTGCTCGAGCCATCGCATGGCCTGGGTCTCCTGTCGTGGGGGCGGCCGGTCCGCCCCCAACCTACTGGCGCCCCCGGAGGGTGTCAATTCCTATAATGGGCGCGTCGCGCGACGGCCGCACGCTCCCGCCGGAAACCCGTCCCCGCGCGGATGGCGCTCGCCGTCGGGCCCGCCGAGTCTCCTCGGCGGCCGGGGTCGCCGGGCGCGGGCGCGTCGGCGCGCGATCGAGGGCCGCCCCCGGACGGCAACGCGGTGAGCGCCGCCAGCGGGACGTGTGCGCTCGTGATCCTCTCCTGTGACGGCTACCGGGACCTGTGGATCCCGTGCCTCACCCTGTACCGCCGGTACTGACCCGACTGCCCGTACCCCGTCTTCCTGGTGACGGAATCAGCAGTCCGGACCTGGCGCCCGCGCGCATCCGGGCCGGCGGCGCGAGCGCGTGGTCGGACGTCGCGCGCCGCGCGGTCGCGACCCTGGCGAGATCCTGCTGCTCATGCTCGACGACTTCTCCCTGGCCGCTCGCGTCGACTCGGCGGGGATCGAGGCTGCCGGCACGAGCGTGGAGCCGGAACCGCCTCTCCCGCCGCCGACCTCTGGGATCGTGCCGCCCTCGCCCCGGCTCGGGTCTCCCGACCGCTTTCATCCCCTCTCCATCGAGCGGCGACAGCGACCCGAAGAAGGCGACCGGCTCGAACGCCCGGCGCTCCGCCGCCGTGAGGAACATCGGAGGCTCGCAGCGCGCGGCCCGCGCGCGGACGCGGCGGCGGTCCCCCGATCGCGGGCCAGTGACCCTACAATGCCGTCGTGGCCCGACTCCTGCGCGTGACGGCGGCCGCGGAGATCCCCGTCGGGCGGGCGCGGACGATCGAGGTCGACGGCGCGCGCGTGGCGATCTTCAACGCCGGGGACGGGCGCTATCACGCCCTCGGCGCGACGTGCCCCCACGAGGAGGGGCCGCTGGGCGACGGCATCGTGGTGCGCGGGGCTGCCGTGTGCCCGTGGCACGGCTTCGACTTCGACCTCCGGACCGGCGCGTGCGGCATCGATCCGGAGCTCGCCGCGCCGGTCTACCCGGTCCGCCGGGACGGCGCGGACCTCCTGGTCGAGCTGCCGTGACCCGGGGACGCGCTGTCGCCGGGGCGTGCCGGCCCCGGCTCGGCGCCGCCTACCCGCGGCCCTCGCGCCGGGCCACGATCGCCCAGCCGCCGGCCGGGACGGGCCGGCACGACAGCACCGCGTGGCCGGCACCGGCCAGGCTCCGCGGAACGTCGCGGGCGGAGGGCTCGTTGTCCACGAGCACCCGGAGGAGGGCCCCGCGCGGCAGGCTTTCCAGCACGAGCCGCGCCTTCAGGAAGGTGTAGGGACAGACCTCGCCCCGGAGGTCCAGCTCGTGGGCGGCCGCGCGCTCGCCGGGCGCGGCCACGGCGCGCCGACCGTCCGCGTCGGCGGGGGGGTCGCTCATGCGCGTGGTATCCTGCGATCCGGTCGCATTCTAGCACCGGAGGTCCGCGCGGGATGGAATCGGCGGTGTGGCTCGGGATCGGGCTCCTCGGCCAGGCGTGCTTCTCCGCACGGTTCCTCGTGCAATGGATCGCCTCCGAGCGGCGCCGGGCCAGCGTCGTCCCGATCTACTTCTGGTACTTCAGCATCGCCGGCGGCGTCATCCTCCTCGCGTACGCCATCCACCGCGTGGATCCCGTCTTCATCCTCGGTCAGGGCTTCGGCCTGCTCGTCTACTTCCGGAACCTCTACTTCATCTTCCGGGGGCGAGCGGCCGCCGCCAGCGCCGGGTGATCCTCCCCGGCGTGGAGAACGCGCCCCGATGGTCGCCGGCCGGCCGGCGACGTAGAATACCGGCGTCGGCGCCCCGGCGGGCGCGTCGCGAAAGGAGAGCGCCGTGAGCACTCACCACTGGCGACGAGGACTGGACCGGCCGATCCTGATGATCCCCGGCCCGACCGAGATCCCCTCCCGGGTCCTCCGCGCGATGGCCCAGCCGCCGGTGATCCAGTACGAGCCGCCGTTCGACGAGGAGGTCCTGGAGCCGGCCTGCCTCGACCTGCGGCACGTCTTCCAGACCTCCGGCGAGGTCGTCGCGATGCCGGGCTCTGGACGGACCGGCCTCGAGTCGGGGGCGATGTCGCTGGTCGAGCCCGGCGATCGGGTGGTCGTCGTCGTGGCGGGCGTCTTCGGCACGCTCATGAAGGAGATCATGGAGCGGGCGGGAGCGACGGTCACGCCCTTCGAGGTGGAGCCCGGGCGGCCCATCGACCTGGAAGCGCTCGAGCGGACGGTGACGCAGGCGCGCCCCAAGGCGGTCACGCTGGTCCACAACGAGACGTCGACGGGCGTCACCTACCCGGCCGCCGCGGTCGGGGAGATCACGCGCCGTCACGGCGCGCTGTACCTCCTCGACACGGTGTCCTCGCTGGCCGGCCTCGACGTGCAGACGGACGCATGGGGCGTGGACCTCAACATGACCGGGTCCCAGAAGTGCCTGGCGATGCCGCTCGGCCTGGCTGTCGTCTCGGTGTCGCCGCGGGCGTTCGAGGCGATGGAGCGGCGCACGCGGCGCGCCCCGACCTACGGGTACGACCTGGTCCGCTGGAAGCGCCAGTGGGTACCGGCCTCGCGGGGCGGCGGCGTCCCGGAAGGCGGCCGGCGCAACCAGCCCGTCTCGATGCCGACACACCTCTCGCAGGCCTTGCGGGAGGCGGTCACCCTGATCCTCGAGGAAGGGATGCCGAACCGCATCCGGCGGCACCGGATCGCGGGGAAGGCGTTCCGGGCCGGGCTCGCGGCCCTGAAGCTCGACCTCTTCGGCGACCCCTCGATCGCGTCGGACACGGTCTCGTGCTTCCGGGCCCCGGCGGGGCTGGCCGCGACGGCCGTCGTGCGACGCATGCGCGACGCGTACGGCATCCTGATCTCGACGGGGATCGACAAGCTGCGGGAGACGGTGCTCCGCGTAGGGACCATGGGGCTCACGGCGAGCCCGCTCTACGTCCTGCCGACCCTGTCGGCGCTGGGCATGGCGCTCCGCGACCTCGGGTACCGTGCCGAGACCGGGGAGGCCCTGGCCGCCGCCCAGGCCGTCTTCGACGCCGAGGCCCCCTGACGCCGCGCGGGACGGCCCCGCGCACCCGCCGGCCCGCCCGGGCCCACCCGGCGACCGGACCTCGTGCCGTGGTCCTTGGGGACGATGGCCGCCGCGCGCCGCGGACCGTGCCCGCGGCGCCGCGCCGGACTCGGACGCACCGACCCGGCGGGGCTCAGGACTCGAGGAGGCGGTTTCGCGGTCGGCAGCGAGCGGCGGGCGTCAGCGGGGCCGCGGGAGCTGGCCCGCCTGGAGGTTGACGAGGCGCGCGGCGAGGAAGGCGGATCGCGGCGCCCCCGGGTTGAGGCTCGAGGCGTAGACGGCGCGGATCGCCTCGAGATCGAGGCCCGTGAGGCCCGGCGCGGCCCCGGCGTCGCGCTCCGGGCCGCTGCTCATCAGGGAGTTCTCCGGGCCGCCGATCAGCCGCGCGTCGATCCGGCAGAGGCCCAGCGTGGCGTGCCCGACCGTGTCGCGCACGTACTCCCCGAAGCTGCGCCCGGGCGGTCCGATCACCCGGGCCCCCATCAGGAGCCCGCGCCCGGCGAAGCGGTACTCGACGCACCCCGCGTCGGACGAGCACCCGGCGCTCCGGGGCCGCGCCGCCTCGGTGACCGTGACCTCGTTGACCCCCGGCTGCGGGTCGGGGTCGGCGGTCGGCTCGATGGTCGCGACCAGGGCGCCGCCGGTCGCGTCGGAGAGCGGCGCCACCGCCGCCTCCAGGGTCTCGCGGAGCCCGGCCGGCACGCGGCTGCCGAGCCGGACGCGCACCGCCGTGCCCCGCGGGTACCCGCTCCAGATCGCCTGGGTCGGACAGCGGGTCAACCCGTCCCGCGGGATGAGCGGCCCGGTCCCCAGGAAGAGCGCGTCGATCACCTCGGCCGGACGCGGCGCCTCGCGCGCCTCGCCGCGCCGGGTCTCGGCGAGGCCGTTCGATTCCGTCGGCGTCTGGCCGCGCCCGCAGCCGGACGCGAGGACGAGCAGCACGCCCCAGAGCCCGGCCATGAGGGAGACCGAGCTCGGCGCGCGGCGCAGTCTCGACGGATACCCGGGGCGGAGCACGCGTCGATCATACCCCAGCGACGGACCGGACGGGGATGGGGCCGGACAGGACGGCCGCGCTCGGGGCGGCCGCGGTCGGCCGCTCACCCCCGGAGCCCGCGGACCAGCATGGCCACGCTCAGCACGGTCAGCAGCCCGAGCACCGCTCGGTTGAACGTGGCCTGCGGGACCCGGTCCTGGACGAGCAGCCCCACCCGGAAGGCGGCGAGGCTCACGACCGTGGCCGCCACCGACCCCCCGAAGCGCCCGGGATCGAGCAGCCCGACCTGCCACACCGCACCGAACTGGGCGACCTTCAGGGTGAGGAACGTCGCCGCGACCGCGCGCACGAACTCCCCCTTCGGGAGTCCGAGCGCGTAGTAGTACGGGGTCACGGCGACGCCCGGCGTGTTGGTCAGGCCGCCGAGCGTCCCGGCGACCAGGCCGACCACCGGCGCGAGCGGCCGCTCCGCGCCGGGCGGCAGGCGCCAGGTGGGGCCGATGACCGAGAGGCCGATGAAGAGGAGGAGCGAAGCCCCGAGCAGCACCAGCAGGACCGGGAGCGAGACGACCGAGAGGAACCGGGTGCCGACCACCATTCCGACCACCCCGGTGACCAGGAGGACCGCGTGGCGCCGGAGGGCCGCGGCCAGACCGGGCCGGCGGATCACCTGGATCGTGTCCATGACGATGTTCGGCACGAGGAGCACGACCACCGCGGTGCGCACGTCGCTGGCCAGGGCGACCAGCGGGGTCGCGACCAGCGGGAACCCGAACCCGACCGTGCCCTTCACGAACGCGGCGAACGCGATGCCGGCCAGGGCGAGCGCCCACGTCTCCGCGCCCGCGCTCATCGAGCCAGCGCATCCCAGAGCAGCTCGGCGGGGTGGCGCGCGACGCGCCCGGTCGTGTGCTCGATCTGCTGGCGACACGAGATGCCGGGCGCGCAAACCGCGACGTCGGGCGCCGTCGCCCGCACGGCGGGCGCCAGGCGCCGCTCGGCGATGCGGATCGAGAGGTCGTAGTGCTCGGCCTCGAACCCGAACGAGCCGGCCATGCCACAGCAGCCGGCGTCGACCTCGCTGACCTGGTACCCGGCCGCGCTCAGGACGGCCACCGTCGGCGCGGTGCCGGCGAGCGCCTTCTGGTGGCAGTGCCCGTGGAGGAGGGCGCGGCGGCCGTGGGCCGCGAACGGCGGGTGCGCCCCGCCCGCCCACTCGCGGGCGAGGAACTCCTCGAGCAGCACGCTCTGGCGCGCGACCTGCCGCGCGTCCTCGGTGCGCACGAGCTCGGGGTACTCGTCGCGCAGCGTGAGGAGGCACGAGGGCTCGAGGCCCACGATCGGCAGCCTCCGGCGGGCCGGCTCCGCCAGGCGGCGCACGTTGTCGGCGGCCACCGCCGCGGCCTCGTCCAGGAGCCCCTTCGAGATCATCGGCCGGCCGCAGCAGCGCCGGTCGGCCAGGCGGACGCGGTAGCCGCACGCCTCCAGGAGCCGCGTCGCGGCGATCGCCACCCGCGGCGTCTGGTACGTGTTGAACGTGTCGTGGAAGAGGACCACCTCGCCCCGCGACCCGCCGGCGGCCAGGCGGCGCCGGTCGAACCAGCGCGCGAACGACTCGCGCGCGAACGCCGGCAGCGGCCGGCGGCGGTCGATGCCGGCCAGCCGCTCGAGGAGCCACCGGTGCGGCGGCGCGGCGGCGACCCAGTTGGAGACCGGCGCGAGCGCCGACCCGAGCCGGGACACCGCGTGGATGCGGCCGAAGAGCCGGGCGCGGAGCGGGAGCCCGTTCACCCGGTGGAAATGGGCGAGGAACTCGTACTTGAGCTTCGCCATGTCCACGTTGGCCGGGCACTCCGCCTTGCACGCCTTGCACTCCAGGCAAAGATCGAGGACGTCGTACAGGCGCCGGCCGGTGAACTCCGCGTGCGGGACCCGGCCCGAGAGGACGGCGCGGAGCGCGTTGGCGCGGCCGCGGGTCGAGTGCTCCTCGTCGAGCGTCGCCATGTAGGAGGGGCACATCGTCCCCTCGAGCTTCTTCCGGCACACGCCGATGCCGTTGCACATCTCGACCGCGCCGGCGAACCCGCCCTGGGCCGAGAAATCGAGCCGCGTCTCCGGCTCCCAGGCCCGGTACCCGGCACCGTAGCGGAGGTGCTCGGTGAGCGGCGGCGCATCGACGATGTTGCCGGGGTTCAGCAGCCCCTTGGGATCGAATGCCCGCTTGACCTGGCGGAAGGCCTCGTAGAGCCGTGGCCCGTACAGCGTCTCGTTGAACGGGCTCCGGGCGCGGCCGTCCCCGTGCTCGCCGGACAGCGCGCCGCCGAACTCGAGCACCAGCGCGGTCACCTCCTCGGCGATCGCGCGCATCTTCCGGATCTCGGCGGCGTCCTTGAGGTCGATCAGCGGCCGGATGTGCAGACAGCCGACCGAGCAGTGCCCGTAGTACCCCGCCGCCGCCCCGTGGCGCGCGAGGATCGCCCGGAACCGCGCGATGAACGGCCCCAGCCGGGCCGGCTCCACCGCGGTGTCCTCGACGAAGGCGATCGGCTTCCGGTCGCCCCTGGTGCCGAGCAGGAGCCCGAGCCCCGACTTGCGGAGCTTCCAGATCGCCTGCTGGGCGGCCGGGTCGTACGCCACGTGCGCGGCGTAGCCGATCCCGCGGCGGGCCCGGAGCGCCTCCAGCGCCTCCACCTTGGCCCGCACCTCCGCCTCGCTCTCGCCGGCGTACTCCACGAGCATGATCGCGGCCGGATCGCCCTGGACGAACCCCATCCGCGCCCGCTGCTCGATGTTCTGCCGCGCCAGGTCCAGGATCATCTTGTCGGTGAGCTCGACCGCGTAGGGGCCGGTGGCGAGGAGCTCGACCGAGGACTCCAGCGCCGCCTGGAGGTCGTCGTAGTGGATGACGTCCACCGCGGTGAACTTCGGCCGCGGCACCAGCCGGACCTTCATCTCGACGACCACGACCAGCGTCCCCTCCGACCCGACCGCCAGGCGCTGGAGGCCGAACGGCTGCGGCTTCAGGAACTCATCCAGGTTGTAGCCGGAGACCCGCCGCATCAGGGTCGGGTAGCGCGTGCGGATCTCGTCGGCGTGCTCGCCGACCAACCGCCGCACCTCGCGGTAGACCTGCCCCTCCAGGCCGTCGGCCCGGCTCTTGGCCTCCAGCTCGGCGGGCGAGAGATCCCGGAGGACGACCTCGCTGCCGTCCGCCAGCAGGCAGGTCAGCTCCAGCACGTGATCGATCGTCTTGCCGTACGCGATCGAGTGGGAGCCGGCCGAGTTGTTCCCGGACATGCCGCCGAGCGTGGCGCGGTTCGACGTCGAGGTGTCCGGGCCGAACAGGAGCCCGAGCGGCCGCACGTGGGCGTTCAGCTCGTCCTGCACCAGGCCCGGCTGGACCCGGGCCCACCGCGCCTCCCCGTCGACCTCCAGGACGCGATTCATGTACTTCGAGAAGTCCAGCACGATCGCCGCGTTCACGGTCTGGCCGGCGAGGCTCGTGCCGCCGCCCCGAGGCAGCACGGGGACGTTGTAGCGGTTCGCCAGCTCGAGCACCGCGTGGACGTCGTCCTTCGACCGGGGCAGCACGACCCCGATCGGCTCGACCTGGTACATCGACGCGTCGGTCGCGTAGAGGAGGCGCGAGTACGGATCGAAGCGGACCTCGCCCTCGAGGACCCGGCGCAGCTCGCGCTCGAGGTCGCCGGTGATCCGCCCGTTGCCCGTCGCTCGATCGCTCATCGTCCCCGCGAAGGCGAACCGGCGCGGCCGGCGCGCCCGGCCCACGCTGCCCTACCGCCCCGCCTTCCGGATCGCCTCGCGGAGGTCGGTCGCCTCGTCGGCGGCCAGGGGCTCCAGGCGCTGGAGGACGCGGCGCGCCTCGGCGAGCTTGCCCATCTTCACGTAGGCCTCGCCCAGGTACTCGAGAGCCTCCGCGTAGTTCGGGCGCAGCCGGAGCGCGCGGTCGTAGGCCTGGATGGCCTCCGCGTACCGCCCCTGCTGGCGGAGCGAGAACCCGAGGCCGTTCCACGCCTCGGGGAACGCCTCCCGGCTCTTGATGGCCGCCCGGTAGGCCTCCACGGCGCGACGCCAGTCGCCGGCCTTCTGGGCCTCGAGCCCTTCCTGGAAGTGGCGCTCGGCGGAGGGCGGCACGCTCGGGGCGACGGTGCCGGGGCTCGGGCCGTCCGCGCCCGCGACGGTCGCGAGCAGCACCGCCAGCGCCAGCGCCCCTCCGACGAGCCTCCCCGTCCGGCCTCGCCTCCGCATCGGCATCACGCTTCCCTCCCGGCGCGCCCGCGCCACGCGGGCGTCATTGTCGCACAGCCTCGTCGGCCGGGGTCGCGTACCCCACCAGCTCCACGTACCCCGCGCCGCTCACCGGCCGGTCGCCGGCGCTCCCCTCGACCCGGACGGCGCCCTCCCAGTAGCGGACGCCGAGCTGGACCTCCTGGTCCGGGAGCCACGGCGTCACCGTCAGCGCGAGCCCGGCGCTCGGGACCCCGAGTCGCCACCGGGCGGGATACCGCGTGCCGTCGCGCGGGCTGGTCCACCGCGCCAGCACCTCGACGTCCGCGTCGCCGGCCGCGAGGGACCGCGCGGCGCCGTCACGCGCGACCAGCGTGCCCGCGCTGGCCGGGTCGACGCTCCCGTCGCGGCGCCGCAGCCGGTAGAGCATGAGCTCGCGCCCGTCGTCGAGCTGGAGCGCGAACCAGTCCCACCCGACCTGCTCGGAGCCGAGCGCGCTCGTGCTCCACTCGCGGTCCATCCAGGCGAGGCCCTCGACGGGGATCGTCGCCGAGGCCAGCCGCACCGTCCCGGCGACCGGCATCCGGGTCAGCGAGTAGTAGTACGACGCCTGTCCGGGCGCCGGGCCCTTGCGCGAGAGGCCACGCTCCCCCTGGAGGACCGGCGGCTTCGCGGGGGACAGGGCCAGGGCGATCCCGGCGTCGCCGGCGGCGGCCTCGAGCCGGAGCGGCCATCCGCCGGGCCCGGTCGCCGCCGCGGCCCAGGATGCGAGCCACACCCGGAACGGCGCGGCGCGCGCGCCGGCCAGGCCGAGCGCCGCGCGGCTCCAGCGCTCGGCGGCGTGGAACCGTCGGCCGCCCACGTCGGTGAGCGCGAAGTGCGCGAGGTAGACGTCGCGGGTGGCCCACGCCGAGGCCCGGGGCGGCGGGGTGGCGGCGACCGCCGTGCGGAAGAACGTGAGCTGGAACCCGAAGCGCCGTCCCGCCCCCTCGCCCCGGCCCGTGAGATTCCCGGTCCAGTACCACCACTCGGTCCGGAACGCCGGGTGCGGTCCGAGGTCCGCGGGGAACGCGAAGGGCCGGGGGGCGGTCGCCCGCGCGAACCCCGGGTCGGTGAGCCCCCCGAGGGCGGCGACGACCGAGAGTCCGGCGGCGACCGGTGGAGCGGCGGCGCCCCGCTCGCCGACGCGGAGGGCCACGCCGAGCGCGGTCGCCACCGCCACCAGGGCCAGCAGCACCCCGAGCGGCAGGCCGCCACCGCGCCGCACGTCACTCGTCCCGGAGCGCGGGGCCGGGCGGCGTGCGCGCCATGCGTCGGGCCGGATAGACGCCGGCCAGCAGCGCCGCCGCCACCGCGAGCCCCAGGCCCTCCAGCACGATCCCGATGGGCACCGTCGTCTCGATCGTCCATCCGAACGCGCGACGGTTGATCACCCGGATCAGGAGGAGCGCCAGCGCCAGCCCGAGCGGGAGCGCGAGGAGGCCCGCGATCGCCCCCAGGAGCCCGGTCTGCGTCAGCACGAGCCGCCACAGCTCCCCCGGCGAGAGCCCCTGGGCCCGCAGGACGCCGAACTCCCGAGCTCGCTCGAGCTCCAGCGCCAAGAGCGCGCTCAGCACCCCGACGCCGGCGACCACCGTCGCCAGCAGCCGCAGCACGGCGGTGACCGCGAACGTGCGGTCGAACACCTCGAGGGACGCCTCGCGCAGCGCCCGGTTCGAGCGGATCACGAGATCCTGCGCCCCGCTCGCCTGGGCGCGCAGCCGCGCGATGAGCGCCTCCGCGTCGACGCCGGGGCTTGCGAAGACCGCGAGGGAGGAGACGCCGCGGTCCTCCCAGTAGGCCTCGTAGGTGCGCCGGCTGAGCATCACCACCCCCTGCTCCGACCCGTAGTCGACGAACACGCCCGCGACCGGGAAGGCGTGGGCGCCACGGTCGGTGTGGAGGCGTACCGTGCCCCCCACGCCGACCTCGTGGCGGTAGGCGTACGGCTCCGAGATGATCACCGCGCCCCCCTGCTCGAACGCCGGCCACACCCGGGCCGGCAGCGACGCGACGAACCGGAACTGCGCCTGGCCCCGCGGTCCCAGGCCGACCGCGACCAGCTGGACCGGGCCGTCGGGGCCGGGCACGCGCACGCTGCGGTACGTGCCCAGCCCCGCGACCCCGGGCGTCCGGGCCAGCCGCGCCAGGACCGATGGCTCGAGCGTCGCGGCGGGACGACCGCCGCCGGGGCCCGGCGCCGAGACGTAGACGTCGGCGACCAGGGACGAGGCGAGCCAGCGGACGACGGTCGCCCGGAAGCTCCGGACCATCACCCCGACGCCCACCGTGGCGGCCACCGCGACCATGAGCGCCGCGACCGCCACGCCGGTGCGGGACAGGGTGGCCGAGACGCCGCGGGCCGCCATGCGGCCGGGCAGCCCGAGGACGCGATCGAGGACCGGTCCGGCCGCCCGGGCCAGTGCGAGCGTCGCCGCGGGGGTGAGGAGCGCCGCCCCGGCGATCGTGGTGAAAAGCCCCGCGTAGCTCCAGCCGAGGCTGCGCCCGGCGAGGGCCACGATCGCCGCGCCCCCGGCGAGCACCCCCACGCCCGCGAGCGCGGCCCGCGGCGCCGCCCGGCGCGCTCGCGCCTCGAGCACCGCGCGCCGCAGGGCGGGGCCGGGCGGCGTGGTCGTCGCCTCCAGCGCCGGGCGGAGGGCCGCGAGGAGGGTGGCGCCGAGTCCCAGCATCGCCCCCTTCGCCAGGAGCGCCGGCGGCACGGCGAGCTCGCGCACGGTCACGACGTAGTAGAGATCGTTGATGGTCCGGGTCACCAGCCGGACGAGGCCGCCGGCCAGCCCCACTCCGAGCCCGAGGCCGAGCGCCGTCGCGACCAGCCCGAGCGCGAACGCCTCCGCGAGGACCAGCGCGAAGACCTCGCGCCGCGTCACCCCGAGCGCGCGGAGCACGCCGAGCGTCGCCCGGCGCTGGACCACCGAGAAGGTGATC
>DASRDR010000253.1:0-12863 GCA_035652475.1 Candidatus Methylomirabilota bacterium
CTGACCGAGGCGGGGTACGTCGGCGAGGACGTGGAGAACATCATCCTGCGGCTTCTGCAGGCGGCGGACTACGACGTCGAGCGCGCCGAGCGCGGCATCGTCTACATCGACGAGATCGACAAGATCGCGCGCAAGTCGGAGAACCCCTCGATCACCCGGGACGTCTCCGGGGAGGGGGTGCAGCAGGCGCTCCTCAAGATCCTGGAGGGCACGGTCGCGAACGTGCCGCCGCAGGGCGGGCGGAAGCACCCCCATCAGGAGTTCATCCAGGTCGACACGACGAACATTCTCTTCATCTGCGGCGGGGCGTTCGTCGGGCTCGACAAGACGATCGAGACTCGGATCGGGAAGTCGGGCATGGGGTTCGGGGCGGAGATCCGCCGCCGCGCCGACCGGAACCTGGGAGACCTGCTGGCCCAGGTGCAGCCGGAGGACCTCCTCAAGTTCGGCCTGATCCCCGAGTTCGTCGGCCGCCTCCCGGTCATCGCGACGCTCCACGACCTGGACGAGGGCGCCCTCATGCGCATCCTCCTGGAGCCCAAGAACGCGATCATCAAGCAGTACCAGCGGTACTTCGAGCTGGAGAAGGTCCGCCTGAAGTTCACCGAGGATGCCACGGCCGCGATCGCGCGGGAGGCGCTCAAGCGCGGGACCGGGGCCCGCGGGCTGCGGGCGATTCTCGAGGACGTCATGCTCGACGTGATGTACGAGCTGCCGTCCATCCCGGGCCTGACCGAATGCGTCATCACGCGCGACGTCATCGCCGGGACCGAGCGGCCGATCCTCGTGACCGAGCGCAAGGCGGAGAGCGCCTGACCGGCGCCGCGCCCGCGCTCGCCGCCGCCCCCGGCCCCCGGTCCGAGGGGGGCCCTGCGGCCTCGGCGCCGGCCGCTCTGCCCGCCGGCACCCTCTTCGTCGTCGCCACCCCGATCGGCAACCTGGAGGACATCACCCTCCGGGCGCTCCGGGTCCTGCGCGGCGTCGACCTGGTCGCGGCGGAGGACACCCGCCGCACGCGCGCGCTGCTGGCCGCCTACGACGTCCATGCCCCGGTGGTCTCCTACTTCGAGCACAATCAGGTCCGTCGGGGCGCGGAGCTGCTGGCCCGGCTCCGGGCCGGCGCCCGCATCGCGCTGGTCACCGACGCCGGCACGCCGGGCGTTTCCGACCCCGGGTTCCGGCTGGTGCGGCTGTGCCAGGAGGCCGGCGTGTCGGTCGTGCCGGTGCCGGGAGCCGCCGCGGTGATCGCGGCGCTCTCGGCGGCCGGGGTCCCCGCGGACCGGTTCGTGTTCGAGGGGTTCCTGCCGGTGAAGCCGGGGCGGCGGCTGGCGCGGCTGCGCGAGGTGCGCGCGCTCGGCCGGCCGGTCGTCCTCTACGAGAGCCCGCACCGGCTGGCCGCGACGCTGGAGGCGGTCGCCGAGACGTTCGGGGACGCCGAGGTCGTGCTGGCACGCGAACTGACCAAGCGGTTCGAGGAGATCCGGCGCGCCCCGGCGGCGGCGCTCCGGGCCCACGTCCTGGCCCAGGGCGCGCGGGGGGAGGTCACGCTCGTGATCAACGCCGGGCGGCCGGCTGCGGCCGGCCCGCCGGCGCCCGGGCTCCCGGTGCCCGGTGAGGACGCGTGAGCGTGTTCAGGAAGAAGCTCCCCCCGGGGGTGGATCCGCGCGACGTGGAGGAGGGGCGGATGCCCTTCCTTGCCCACCTGGGCGAGCTGCGCCAGCGGATCATCGTGAGCCTGGTCGCGGTGGGGATCGGCTTCGTCGCCACCTTCTCCTTCTCCGATCGCATCATCACGTGGCTCGCCCGGCCGCTGCCGGTCAAGCTCGCCTTCCTCGAGCCCACCGAGCCCTTCTGGGTGAACATGAAGGTGGCCCTGTTCGCCGGCCTGTTGCTCGTGCTGCCCGTCGTGCTCTACGAGGTGTGGGCGTTCATCGCGCCGGGGCTGCTCCCGCACGAGCGGAGGTTCGCCTTGCCGTTCGTGGTGCTGTCGACGCTGTTCTTCTTCATGGGCGCGACGTTCGCGCTGACGGTCATCGTTCCCTTCGCGGTGAAGTTCCTGGTCAGCTACAAGACGGAGAACCTCGTCGCGACGATCTCGGTGAACCGGTACGTCGACTTCGTCCTCAAGTTCACCGTTGCCTTCGGCCTGGTGTTCGAGCTCCCGCTCGGGATCACCCTGGGCGCGCGGCTGGGACTGGTGACCCCGGAGTTCCTCGCGCGCAACCGGAAGTACGCGATCCTCGTGAACTTCGTGATCGCCGCCGTCCTGACTCCCACGCCGGACGCCTTCAACCAGCTCCTGATGGCCGGCCCGCTGTGCCTTCTCTACGAGGCCGGCATCATCGCCGCCCGCGTGTTCGGCCGCCGGCGGACCCCGGTGCCCCGGAGCTCCGAGGCGGCATAGCGGCCCGATGCGGTTCAGCGAGCTCGATCTCCCGGCCGAGGTCCAGGCCGGGATCCAGGCCGCGGGGTTCACGACGGCGACGCCGATCCAGGAGGCCGCGCTGCCGGTCGCGCTCCGCGGCAAGGACGTGGCCGGCCAGGCGCAGACCGGGACCGGGAAGACCGCCGCGTTCCTCATCGCGACGTTCACGCGGCTCCTCCGGCACCCGCCGGGGGAGCGGCGCGACGGGGCGCCCCGGGCCCTGATCATCGCCCCCACCCGGGAATTGGTCGTGCAGATCGACGCCGACGCCCGGCTCCTCGGGCAGGCGACCGGGCTCCGGACCGCGCTGGTGTTCGGCGGGGTCGATTACGTCAAGCAGCGGGACGCGCTCCGGGGGCCGCTCGACCTCCTCATCGGGACGCCGGGTCGGCTCATCGACTACTTGAAGCAGCGCGCGTGGTCGGCCGGCCGGGTCGAGGTGCTCGTGCTGGACGAGGCCGACCGGATGTTCGACATGGGGTTCATCGCCGATATCCGGTGGATCCTCCGGCGGCTGCCGCCGCCCGAGGCCCGCCAGTCGTTCCTGTTCTCGGCGACGCTCTCGTTCCGGGTGCTCGAGCTCACCTACGAGTTCATGAACAACCCGACCCAGATCACGGTCACGCCGGAGCAGGTCACGGTCGAGCGCGTCGAGCAGGTCCTCTACCACGCGGGGCGGCACGAGAAGTTCAACCTGCTGCTGGGGCTCCTGCGCCGCGAGGCCGGCGCGCGGGTGCTGATCTTCACCAACACGCGGGACGAGGCCCACCGGCTGGTCGAGCGCCTCGAGCGCAACGGCCACGCCGCACGGGCCCTGACGGGCGACGTCGACCAGCGGAAGCGGCTGCGCACCCTCGAGGCGTTCAAGGAGGGCGAGATGCCGATCCTCGTCGCCACCGACGTGGCCTCCCGCGGCCTCCACATTCCCGAGGTCACCCACGTCTACAACTGGGACCTCCCCCAGGATCCGGAGGACTACGTCCACCGCATCGGCCGCACGGCCCGGGCCGGCGCCGCCGGCAAGGCGATCAGCCTGGTCGACGAAGCGAGCGCGTTCTCGCTGGAGGCGGTCGAGCGGTTCATCGGCCAGCGGATCCGGGTCGAGTGGGCCGACGATGCCCTGTTCGAGCCGGAGGTGCGGCCGACCGCCGAGGAGCGCCGGCGCTCGCTCGAGGCGCGGGAGGCCCGGCGGGCGGGCCGGGGCGCACGTCCGGGGCGCGTCGGCGACCGGCGGGGCGGCGAGCCCGGCGGTCGCGGCCCGGAGCCTCGCGGGGGGAAGGCCGCGCCCGCCGTTCCGGCGCTGCCCGGGCCCAGGGCGGGCGGGGAGCCGCCGCCGGGGCGCCGGCGGCGCCGGCGGCGGCGCGGAGGCCCCCCCGGGCCCGAGGGCACCGGCGCCCCGCGCTGAGCGCCGCTACCATCTGGGGGCGCCCCCCGAGGATTACCTCCGCTGGCGGCTGGCCACCGGCATCCCGGCCGAGGCGACCGAGCACCTGGCCGGCTTCCTGGACGCCGGTTGCATTGCACGCCGCCCATCCTGCGCTTCGCCAGCTGCGATCCGGCGGGCCGGGTGCGCCGTGCGATGGCCACGGCGCCGCCGGCTCTCCGCGACCACGCCGCCCGGCTCGTCGCGCCCGGAGGCCGGGCGGCCCCGCGCGGGAGCCGGCGCCCCGACTGGCGTCCCGGGTCCCCTTCCCGGCGTCCCGGTCCCGGGCTATGCTGGCTCTCCATCATGGCGATCGGAGGTCGGAGGAACGCGTTGATCGAGGGCCGGCTCAGGGCCGTGCAGCCCATCCTCTTGCTCGTCCTGGTGCTGGGCGTCATGGCGGTCCCGGTCCCCGCCGGGGCCACGCCCGGGACGAAGCCGCACCGCATCGGGTTCCTCGGCAACTCGACCGCGGCGCTCGAGCGCAACCTCGTCGAGCCCTTTCGCCAGGGCCTCCGCGAGCGCGGCTACGTCGAGGGACAGGACGTCGTGATCGAGTACCGGTGGGCGGAGGGGAACTACGAGCGCTTCCCGGGGCTGATCGCCGAGCTGATCGGCCTGAAGGTCGACGTCATCGTCACGGCGGGCACGCCCGCGGCGCTGGCGGTCAAGCGCGCGACCACGACGATCCCGGTTGTCATGATCGCCGTCGGCGATCCCGTGGGGACGGGTCTGATCGCGAGCCTCGCGCGCCCGGGTGGCAACGTGACCGGGCTGACCTCGATCGCGGCGGATCTGGAGGGCAAGCGCCTGGAACTGCTCCGGGAGGTCATCCCCAGGCTGACGCGGCTGTCGGTCCTCTGGAATCCGGCCAGCACGTTCCAGGTCGTCGCGGAACGGGAGGCGCGCGCGGCGGCGCAGCGGCTCCAGCTCGGCGTCCACTCGGTGGGTGTGCGGGCGGCCGGGCAGTTCGACGAGGCGTTCGAAGCCATCGTCAGGGAGCGCGCCGGCGCCCTGGTCGTGCTGGCCGACCGTCTCTTCCTGCACGAGCGGGCGCGGATCATCGCCTTTGCGACGCGACACCGGCTCCCGGGCGTGTACGCGTACCGAGAGCTCGTCGAGGAGGGCGGGCTGATGTCCTTCGGGCCGAGCTATGCCGACATGCACCGCCGGGCGGCGACCTACGTCGACAAGATCCTCCGGGGAGCCTCGCCGGCGTCCTTGCCGGTGGAGCAGCCCGCCAAGTTCGAGCTGATCGTGAACCTCAAGGCCGCCCACCTCCTCGGTCTGACGCTCCCGCCCGCGGTGCTCGCGCGGGCCGACGAGATCCTGCCCTGAGGGCGGCCTCCCGGGACCCGGGGCCCCGCGGGGCTTCGATTCGCTAGAACTTCAGCTCGATCAGGGCGATCGCTTCGTGCCCTCCGAACGTCCCGCTCCGGGGGGCGTCCACGCCGTAGCCGTACCCGAGGAGCAGGGTCACCTTCCGGGCGAGCGCGAGCGAGACGTCGGCCGACAGCCCCCGGAGGTTCCGCCGGGGCAGCGCGTGCCCCGCGACGTAGTCGACGTAGGCGTAGTCGACCCCCAGCCGGAGCTGGACCCGCTGGGCCCCCGGCCACGCCGGGAAGCGGTACGACGCGTTCACCAGCCAGAAGCGGCGCGCGAAGATCTCCTCCACGAAGTAGCCGTGGAGGATGAGCGGGAACTCGCTCCGGAACGGGAGGGCGCTGCCCATCCGGAAGCTCGACAGCGGGTCGGTGTCGGCGGTGACGCCGGCGGTCGTGGCCACCTCGATCGTGTGGCCCCGGGCCGGTGTGAGGACGGCGGCGAGCCGCCCCCACGCGCGGTGCGTGAGATGCTCGAGCTCCTGGGGGCGCTCGGCCAGCCCGTAGCGTCCCGCGTGGGCCCGGTACGTCGCCTCGTACCAGATCGACGCCTCCAGCGCGAGGTTCGGCAGGAGCTCCGGCGGGACGCCGCCCAGGCGCAGGCCGAGGCGCCCGGTGAGCAGCTCCGAGTCGGGCGGCAGCTCGAAGCGGTCGCGGGTGTCGGGCGACCGCTGGTAGACCTGGTAGCCCGGCGTCAGGCGGATCTGCCCCTCGAGCGGGAGCACGCCGGCGATCGTCGTGCGCGGATAGTACGAGAGCGGCAGCTCCACGCCGTGCCCCCAGAACGACTCGCCTTCCAGGTGCTGCCCCCGGCGGAACTCCTCGTGGCCGAACCGGAACCCGCCGCCGCTGATCCCCAGCCCGACCGCGTGCCCGTCCCGCGGCCACTCGGTGCGGACCAGCTCGGACTCGAGGTAGGTGGGCGCGATCACGACGCGCAGCGACTCGTCGTCGGCGGGGAAGTGCGGGCGGTTCCAGAGGAAGAACGCGTACCCGGCGAGGGTCGACTCGCCGCGCAGGGGGCCCTCGACCCCGACCTCCAGGTTGGCGCGCGGCTCCGGGTCCGGCTGGGCCGCGGCCGGCAGGGCTGGGGCGAGCAGCAGGGCGAGGACGAGGGGACCGGTGTGGCGCGGCCGGGTCCTAGAACCGGCGGCGCCCACCCAGGGCTTTCTTGCGGAGGCGGAGCGCGCTCGGCGTCACCTCGAGCAGCTCATCGTCGCGGATCCACTCCAGGCACTGCTCGAGGCTCATGCCGCGCGCCGGCGAGAGCTGGATGGCGTCGTCGGCCGTGGAGGCCCGCATGTTCGTGAGCCGCTTCTCCTTGGTCACGTTCACGTCCAGGTCGTTGTCCCGCACGTGCTCGCCGACGATCTGGCCCTCGTAGACCGCCTCCCCGGGCCGGATGAAGAAGGTCCCGCGCGGCTGCAGGTGGTCGATCGCGTAGGCGGTCGCCCGGCCCTGGCGGTCGGCGACCAGCGCGCCCGTGGTGCGGCGGGGGATGTCGCCGTGCCATGGCGCCCAGCCGTCGAACAGGTGGTTCAGGAGTCCCGTCCCGCGGGTATCGGTGAGGAACTCCGAGCGATAGCCGATCAGGCCGCGGGCCGGGATGCGGTATTCCAGGCGGACGCGCCCGGTGCCGTGGTTCGTCATCCGGACCATCTGGCCGCGGCGGATCCCCACCTTCTGGGTGACGACGCCGATGTACTCCTCCGGGCAGTCCACCACCAGGTGCTCCATCGGCTCGAGCCGGGTCCCGCTTTCCTCCCGGGTGATCACCTCCGGCTGCCCCACCTCGAGCTCGTACCCCTCCCGCCGCATCATCTCGATCAGGATCGCGAGCTGGAGTTCGCCCCGGCCCGAGACCCGGAAGATGTCCGGGCTCCCGGTCTCCTCGACCCGGATCGCGACGTTCGTCCGGGCTTCCTTGACGAGGCGGTCCCGGAGATGGCGGGAGGTCACGTACTTGCCGTCGCGGCCGGCGAACGGGGACACCGTCGCCGAGAACGTCATCGCGACCGTGGGCTCGTCGATGCGGATCGGGGGCAGCGGGACCGGGCGCTCGGGGTCGGCGAGCGTCTCGCCGATGTCCATGGCCTCGATCCCGGCCACCGCGACGACCTCCCCGGGACCGGCCTCCGCCACCTCGATCCGGCGCAGCCCCTCGTAGATGTAGAGCACGGTGATCTTGGCCGGCTCGATCGCGCCCGACCGCCGCACGACCGCCACGCGGTCCCCGCTCCGGATCGTGCCGTTGCTCACGCGGCCGATCACGAGCCGGCCGACATAGTCGTCCCAGTCGAGGCTCGCCGCCCGGAGCTGGAGGCCCCGGGCCGGGTCGAACCGGGGCGGGGGGACCGCGGCCAGGAGCGCCTCGAACAGCGGCTCCAGCGTCCGTCCGGGCTCGTCCGCGCGCGTGGTGGCGGTCCCCCGGCGGGCGTCGGTGTACAGGACCGGGAAGTCCAGCTGGCGCTCCTCGGCGTCCAGATCGATGAAGAGGTCGTAGATCTCGTCCAGCACCTCGGCCGGCCGCGCGTCGGCCCGGTCGATCTTGTTGATGACGACGACCGGCGGCAGTCCCGCCTCGAGCGCCTTCCGGAGGACGAACCGGGTCTGGGGGAGCGGGCCCTCGGCGGCGTCGACCAGCAACAGCACGCCGTCGACCAGCGTCAGCGTCCGCTCCACCTCCGCTCCGAAGTCGGCGTGCCCCGGCGTGTCCACGATGTTGAGCTTCACCCCCCGATAGGTGATCGCGGTGTTCTTCGCCATGATGGTGATGCCCTTCTCGCGCTCGAGATCGATCGAGTCCATGATCCGCTCGGGGACCGCCTCGTTCGCGCGGAAGATGCCGCTCTGCCACAGCATGGCGTCCACCAGGGTGGTCTTGCCGTGATCGACGTGGGCGATGATGGCGACGTTGCGGAGGTCGGGCCGGGTGTGCATCCAAGCCCAGTGTAGCAGAGGGCCCGGCGGCCCCCGCGGGGCGCCGTCGGGTGGCCGGCGGGCGAGCGCGCGGCGTACAATGCGCGCAGTGCTGGCCCTGGTGCGGGGCGTGAGAGGCCGAATCGTCGTGTGGCTGATCCCGGTCGCGCTGACCCTCGTCGCCGCGGCAGGAGAGGTGGAGGCGCAGCGCGTGCACCCCCGGGCGGTCATCGTCATGGAGCGGGGCGGCGAGATCTGGATCGAGCTCTTCCCCGAGGACGCCCCCAAGACGGTCGAGAGCTTCGTCGCGCTCGCCGCGCGCGGCTTCTACGACGGGCTCACGTTCCACCGCGTCGTGCCCGGATTCGTGGTCCAGGGCGGCGACCCGAAGGGGGACGGGAGCGGCGGCCCTGGATACCGGCTCAAGGCGGAGTTCAACCAGCGCCGGCACGTCCGGGGGACGGTTGCGATGGCGCGGGCCCAGGATCCGGACTCGGCGGGCAGCCAGTTCTACATCTGCTTCGGCCCCCAGCCGCACCTCGACGGGCAGTACACGGTCTTCGGACAAGTGGTCGAGGGCATGGACGTGGTCGACCGCATCCAGCGCGGCGACCGGATGCGGACGATCCGGATCGAGCAGCCCCCGTCCTGACGGGCGCCCGGCCGGCGGCCCCCGGCGCGCCGGGACCGGCGCCGGCCGCCCGCGGCGTCGTGCTAGAGTCGGCCACGATGTCGGAGACGGTCGCCAGCGCCCTGTGGCTCTCGCTCCGGGTGTCGCTCGTGGCCACGCTGGTCGACGCGGCGATCGGGATCCCCCTCGCGTACCTGCTCGCGAGGCGCCGGTTCTGGGGCCGCCAGGCTCTGGACCTGGTCGTGACGCTCCCGCTGGTCCTGCCGCCGACCGTGACCGGCTACTACCTCATCCTCGCGCTGGGGCGCCGCGGATGGCTGGGCGCGCCGCTGTACGCGCTGACCGGCTGGACGGTGGCGTTCACCTGGCAGGCCGCCGTGGTCGCGGCCGCCGTGATGGCGCTGCCCCTGCTCGTGCGCCCGGCTCGCGCCGCGATCGAGGCGGTGAGCCCGGAGCTCGAGCGGGCGGCGTACGTCCTCGGCCGGGCGGAGTGGCGGACCGCGCTCGAGGTCACGCTGCCGCTGGCGCGCCGGGGGATCGTGGCCGGGCTCGTGCTGGCGTTCGCTCGGGCGCTCGGCGAGTTCGGCGCGACCCTCATGCTGGCCGGCAACATCCCCGGCCGCACGACGACCGTCCCGCTCGCCATCTACACCGCCGTCTCGACCGGCGAGGCGGGCGAGGCGCGACTGCTGGTGGCCGCGCTGACTGCGCTGTCGTGCCTGGTCCTGGTCGCCGCCGGGCGGCTCGGGGGGCGCCTGTGAGCGGCGCGACGCCGTGATCGAGGTCGCGCTCTCGCGCGCGCTCCCCGGCTTCACGCTGGAGGTGGCCTGGGAGGCCGGCGACGAGGTGGTCACCCTCTTCGGCCCCTCGGGCGCGGGAAAGACGCTGACGCTCCAGTGCCTGGCCGGCCTGGCGCGGCCGGACCGCGGCCGGGTCGTCGTGAACGGGCGCGTCTTCGACGACACCGCGACCGGCATCCACGTCCCGCCGCAGGCCCGGCGGCTCGGCTACGTCTTCCAGGGGTACGCGCTCTTCCCCCACCTGACCGTGGCCGAGAACGTCGGCTTCGGCCTGCGCGATCGGCCGCGCGCCGAGCGGCGGCGCCGCACCGAGGAGGTCCTCGCGCGGCTGGCCTTGACCGGCCTCGGCGACCGGTACCCGCGCGAGCTGTCCGGGGGTCAGCAGCAGCGCGTCGCGCTCGGCCGCGCGATCGCGCCGGATCCGGCGGTCCTGCTGCTGGACGAGCCGCTGTCCGCGCTCGACGCCCCGCTCCGCCGGCAGCTGCGGGACGAGCTCCGGGCGCTCGTCGTCGAGCTGCGCCGGACGGTGGTCCTGGTCACGCACGACCTCGCGGAGGCCTACCAGCTGGGCGACCGCCTGGTCCTCTACGAGGACGGCCAGGTCGTCCAGGCCGGGCCGAAGGCGGAGGTGCTGGGGCAGCCCGCATCCGAGCGCGTCGCCCGCCTGGTCGGCCTCCGCAACATCGTCCGCGGCACCGTGGTGAAGGCGACCGCGGACCGGGTCGAGATCGCCTGGCGCGGCCACGTCATCGAGGCCGTCAACTCGCCGCGCGCGCCGTTCCAGGGCGCCCCGGGCAGCCCGGTCGCCTTCTTCGTGCGCCCGGAGTACGTTCGGCTCATCCGCAAGGACCGCACCGGCCCCGACCCGATCCACCGGATGAACCGGCTCCCCGGCCGCCTGGTGGGCGACGTCGACCACGGGACCGCGTGGACGCTCCTCTTTCGGGTGGCCGGGCCGGGGCCGCCCAGCCAGGGAGCCTACGACCTGGAGATCGAGGTTCCGAAGCTCGTCTACGAGATCCTCGATCTCGGCCGCGACCGGGACTGGGAAGTGTCGATGCACCGGGGCGCGCTGCAGGTCCTGGCGGGGCTGTGACCGGCGGGGCGGGCCGGCGGCAGCGGGATCGGCCGCCAGCTTGACACGGGTCCGACGGCTCTGCTACAAGGAGGTGAACACGGCAGGCCGCACCCCGGGCGTACACGGGAGGCCGAGTGCGTGGGAGTTCTCGATCCCGATCCTGTGATGGCCAGTGCCCCGGCCGGGGCCCTGGCCGTTGTGCTTTCTGGGGGACCCGAGGGTCGCGAGGCACGTAGGAAGGAGGAGGCGCGCATGCCGGATCGCGAGGCCGTTGTCCAGCGCCTGACCGAGCACAACGAGGAGTTTCGGCGTCTGCGGAGCGAGCATCAGGCGCATGAGCAGGAGCTGGCCCAGCTCCAGGCACGGCCCTTTCTGACGAGCGAGCAGCAGTGGCGGGTCAGCGAGCTGAAGAAGCTGAAGCTGATCGCCAAGGACCGCATGGAGGCTCTCATCCGGCAGCATCAGCAGGCCGCGCACCTGTCGGCCTGAGGGGCTCTGCCCCCCGACGTATGCCTCGCGCGGCCACGGGAGGGCGTGGCCGCGCCCGGCGGCGGCCGCGCGGCCACCCCGAGCCCGGCGCTGCGCCCCGCTCCATCCCCCCTGCCGCCGCGCCGGCCCGCCGGTCGGGAACCTCGGCCCCGGCGGCGCGCGCCAGAGCACGCCCCGCCGCTGCCCCCCGGGCCGGTCCGGCCGCGCCGGCGGGACCCGGCGGGCTGACGCACCTGGATCCGGAGGGCAGGGCGCGCATGGTGGACGTCTCGGCGAAGCCGGACACGGTGCGCGAGGCCCGGGCGCGGGCCACCCTCCGGATGCGCCCGGCGACCCTGCGCGCGATCGACCGGGGGACCGTCGCCAAGGGAGACGTGCTCGGCGTCGCCCGGCTCGCGGGCGTCCTCGCCGCCAAGCGGACGGCCGACCTGATCCCGCTCTGTCACCCGCTCCGCCTCACCGGGATCGACGTGCGGTTCGCGCTCGACCCGGTCCGGAGCGCGGTGCACGTCGAGACGGCGGTGCGGACCGTCGACAAGACGGGGGTCGAGATGGAAGCGCTCACCGCCGCGGCGGGGGCGAGCCTGGCCATCTACGACATGGTGAAGGCGATCGACCGCGGGATGGTGCTCACCGACCTCCGCCTGGTCGAGAAGTCCGGCGGGCGGAGCGGCCACTGGGTGCGCCGATGAAGACGGCGCTCATCCACTCGGACGCCTACGCCCGGTTCGACTACGGGCCCGAGCATCCGCTCCGCATGGAGCGGCTGGGCCTGACCTACGCGCTCATGGAGGCGTACGGGCTCACGCGGCTGCCCGGCACCCGGGTGCTGGCGCCGGGCGCGGCTTCCGACGCGGCGCTCCGCGAGTTCCACACCGAGGAGTACCTCGCCGTGCTCCGGGCGGCGGATGCTGGCCAGCCAGTTCCCACCGCGGCGCAGCACGGGCTCGGGCCGGGCGACAACCCGATCTGGCCCGGGTGCTACGCGGCGTCCGCCCTGGCCTGCGGCGGCTCGATCCTCGCCGCCGACCTGGTCGCGCGAGGGGAGGTCACGCGCGCGTTCGCGTTCGCCGGCGGGTTGCACCACGCGATGCCCGACCGGGCCTCGGGGTTCTGCTACCTGAACGACGCGGTGCTCGCGATCCTGGCGCTCCGGCGGCACGGGCTCCGGGTCGCCTACGTCGACATCGACGCCCACCACGGAGACGGGGTGCAGGCGGCGTTCTACCGGAGCGCCGAGGTCCTCACGATCTCGACCCACGAGCGGGGCGATCGCCTGTTCCCCGGCACGGGGAGCGTCGAGGAGCTCGGGGAGGGCCCCGGCCGGGGATACGCGGTGAACCTGCCGTTGAACCCGTACACCGACGACGCCGTGTATCTGGCCGCATTCGAGGCGGTCGTCCCGGCGGCGATCGAGGCGTTTCGCCCGGACGTCGTGGTCGCGCAGCTCGGGATCGACGGCCACCGGACCGACCCGCTCACCCACCTGGCCCTGTCCGTCGACGGCTTCGCGGCCGCGGTGCGGCGGATCATCGCGCTCGCGCCGCGGCTGGTGGCGCTCGGGGGCGGCGGGTACGACCTCGCGAACGTGGCGCGGGCCTGGACGTGGGCGTGGGCGCTGATGAACGACGTGAGCCTGCCGCCCACGCTGCCGGCGGCGTTCCGGGCCGGGGCCGCGCGCTATTTCGGCGACGCCACCGGGCTCGGCGATCCGCC
>DASRDR010000254.1:0-6623 GCA_035652475.1 Candidatus Methylomirabilota bacterium
CGCGATGGCGGTGGACGCGCTCGACCCGTGCGGCGTCTACTTCGGGACCACCGGCGGGCAGGTCTACGTCTCGGCCGACGCGGGGGACCGCTGGACGGCGATCGTTCGCGATCTGCCGTCCGTGGTGTCGGTCGAGGTCCAGACGCTCCCGTGATCCGGGTCGTCCTGCCGCCGCATCTCCGGACACTGGCGCGCGTCGACGGCGAGGTGGCCCTCGAGCTGGAGGGGCCGGCCACCCTCGGGTCGGTGCTCGACGCGCTCGAGGCCCGCTACCCGGTCCTGCGCGGCACGATCCGCGATCACGTCACGCACCGGCGGCGCGCCTTCCTCCGGTTCTTCGCCTGCGAGGAGGATCTCTCCCACGAGCCCCCCGAGACCCCGCTCCCGCCGGCGGTCGCGGCCGGGAAGGAGCCCTTCCTGGTGGTCGGGGCGATGGCCGGGGGCTCCGGGGCGAGCGGCGTCGCGCCGCCGCGCGGCCGGCGCCGCCGCGCCGGCCTCCGGCGGGTCCTGGGCGCGGTCGTCGCGATCGGGACGGGGCTCGCCGCGGGGAGCGCGTGGGCGGCGTGGACTTCCGCGATGCGGCAGGCGAGCGGGGAGGTCCCGCCGCCGCAGGCCGAGTGACGGGGAGGTCACCCGTGCGATACATGCTGCTGATCTACCTCGACGAGCAGGCGCTGGACGACGCCGAGCGGGCGGCGTGCTACAAGGAGTCCCTCGAGCTCGCCCACGCGCTGGAGGAGGCCGGCCAGTACGTCGCCGCCGCGCCCCTGCACCCGACCGCGACCGCGGCCAGCGTGCGGGTGCGCCACGGCAAGCGACTGGTCACCGACGGCCCGTTCGCGGAGACGCGGGAGCAGCTGGGCGGCTTCTTCCTGGTCGAGGCGGCGAACCTCGACGAGGCGATCGCCGTCGCCGCCCGCATCCCCATGGCCCGTCGGGGGACGGTGGAGGTGCGGCCGGTGATCGATCTCCCCGGGCTCCCGCCCGGCTCGGCATCTGACACGGCCGCCCGGGGGCCGCGGCCCGGGGGCGGTCCGGCATGAGCGGCCCCCGGCCGCGGAGGCCGCCGGCCCTGACGAGCTGGCTGTGGGCCGTCCAGGGCCTCCTCGCGCTCGTGTTCCTGCTCGCCGGCGGCCTGAAGCTGGTCCTGCCGCTGGAACAGATGACCGGGCCGGTGCCGCTGCCGGGGTCGCTGCTGCGCTTCATCGGCGTCGCGGAGGTGCTGGGGGCCGTCGGTCTGGTCCTCCCGGGGCTCCTCGGGATCCGGCCGGCGCTGACCCCGCTCGCGGGCGCGGGGCTGGTCGTGATCATGGTCGGCGCCACCGGGATCACGCTCGCCGGGGGCCAGGTCTTGCCGGCGCTGATCCCGCTGGGTGTCGGGCTCCTCGCGGCCTTCATCGCGTACGGCCGGTGGCGCCTCGCGCCGTTGCCGGCCCGCGCCGCGCGGCCCCGGAGCCGGGACCGCACCGACCGCTGAGCTCCGGCGGCGCCGTCCAGCCTCGTGCGACGCGACCCGGGGACCGCCGCGTGCCAGCGCGGCGGAATGGTGGCATCATCGTCCCGTGGCGAGCGAGCCCGTCCGGCTCCTCCGCGGCGGGCACGCGGATTCGGACGACCCGGGATCGCGTGCGCGGCGGCGCGGCCCCGGAGCAGCAAGGAGGATGGCGCGTGATGGCACGGCAAAGGCTCGGTCGGTGGAGCGTGATCGGGGCGGTGGCGCTGGGCCTGGCGATGGTGACCTGGTCGGCGGCGGGGTCCGGGGATCCGGCCGGCCGGCGGGTGGCGGTGCCGGGCGGCGCCTACACCGACATCGATCCGGCCGACCTGGCCGCCATGCTGCAGCACAAGACGTTCCCGCTGATCAACGTCCACATCCCGTACGAGGGGGAGATCGAGGGCACCGACCGGTTCATCCCCTTCGACCAGATCCAGGCCCACCTGGCCGAGCTGCCGGCGGACAGGAACGCCCGGATCGTCCTCTACTGCCGCACCGGCCCCATGAGCGCGACCGCGGCCCGGGAGCTCGTGAAGCTCGGCTACCGGGACGTCTGGAACCTGGCCGGCGGGATGCGCGCCTGGGAGCGGTCCGGGCACCCGATCGTCCAGCGGCCGCACTGAGCTGAGACGAGCGTCGGGTCGGCCGGCTCCCGCGATCCGGCGCGGGCGCGCGGCCGGGATGCCGTCGCGCGGAGACCGCAGGTCCGGTCGCCGGGACCGCGCGCCACGCGACGGCGGGCGGCCGGGCGGCCGGCCGCGAAGCGCGCGGCATGCCCCGCCCGCCGGCTCGCCACGGGGGGAGGCGCCGTTGTCACCGGCCCGGCCCCTCGACCGCCGCGACCGCCCGGCGGCGCGGAGCGGTGGGCCGTCCAGGTCAGCGGGCGGGCGCGGGCTCGCGGCCGGTGAGCGCCTGGATCAGGATCGCCCCGATCACCAGCGTTCCGCCGACGAGCGTCGCCGCGTCGGGCGTCTCGCCGACCCCGATCCACACCCAGAGCGGCCCGAGCACCATCTCCGCCGTGGCGATCAGCTGGAGCTCCGCGGCGCGCAGGTAGCGCGAGGCGCGGGTGTAGAGGACGAGACCGCCGCCCAGCTGGACCACGCCCATGGTGAGGGCGAGAAAGAGGTCCCGTCCCGGGACCCGCGGCGAGACCCCGCCCAGCCCGAGGGCGATCAGCGCGAACAGGCTGCCGAGGAGTCCCGCGTGGAGCACCGCGGGGAGCATGTCGCTCTGGTGCTTCGCGCGGAGCACCAGCACGTGGCAGGCGAAGCTGACGGCCGACGCCAGCGCCAGGACGTTCCCGGCGAGCTGCCCGAGCGCCAGGCCGCCGCCCAGCATGAGCGTGACGCCGGTCGCCGCCAGCCCCATCGTGCCCCACGTCCGGCGCGACACGCGCTCGCCGAGGATCGCCTGGGCGCCGATCGCGGCCAGGAACGGCGTGACGCCGCTCATGAAGATGGCATTCGCGACCGTGACCCGGCCGAGCGCCAGGATGTAGAACACCGACGACGCGCTCGAGAACAGCCCCGCCAGGACGGCCGGCCAGCCCGCGAGCCGGATCACCTGGCCGGCCCGCCGGCGGTGGACGATCGCCAGCATGCCGGCCAGCATCAGCGCCACGCCGAGCGAGCGATAGAGGACGACGTGCCAGCTGCTCGCGGTCTGGATCAGCCGGATCAGGATGCCGGCCACGCTCCAGCAGAGCGTGGCGCCGAGGGCGAGGCCGACTCCCCGCCCGCGGTTCGCCCCCGCGGCGGCGGCGAGCCCGCGTCCGGCGAGGGCGGCGTCCAGCGCGGCGGCGGGCCGGAGCGGCCGGGTCACGGCGCCGCCGCGACCGCGGCACGCGGCGGGTGGCCGGGGCGGATCACGGAAGCGTGCACCGGGCGAGTGTAGCGCAGTTCGTCCGCCGGGCCGCGGTCCCGTCCCGCGCGGGTCGCGATCCGCCGCGGCCGCGGGCCGGGCCGTCTGGTCGCCCGCTGGGGGTCGTGCCATACTCGGCTGACCGACCGCCGACCGGAAGCCCGGCGACTGGAAAGGAGACCGGACGTGGCGAACACGCACAGGGTGCTCCGCGGCTCGTGCCCGCTGGTCCTCACCCCGTTCAGGGACAACGAGGACCTCGACCTCGACGCCCTGAAGGTCCACATCGACTGGCTGATCGACAAGGGGGCACCGGGGCTGTTCCTGGCCGGGAGCTGGGGCGAGTACTCGCAGCTCGCCGACGACGAGCGGCGGCAGGTGTTCGAGACGGGGCTCAAGCACGTCGGCGGCCGCGTGCCGGTGTTCGTGGGCATCTGCGGGCTCGGGCAGACGACCCGCGCCACCATCGAGTTCGCCCGGGCCGCCGAGGGCGCGGGCGCCGACGGGCTCATGGTGAAGCAGTACCTGTACATCGACGCCTCGGAGCGGCACGGCAAGGCGCCGGAGACGGACCTCCGGGAGGGGCTGCTCGAGTACTTCGGCGCGGTGTCGCGGGCCGTCCGGATCCCGATCATGCTGTACAACTCGGTCTGGGGCACGGTGTCCGCCAGCCCGGAGGCCCAGGCCGACCTGGCCGCCCGCGGCTACATCCAGTACGTCAAGGAGTGCACGGGCATCGTCACCATGCAGCAGACGATCGCGCTGGTCGGCGACCGGCTCTCGATCTTCAACGGCATGGAGGACTCGGCATTCCCGGCGTTCGTCCTGGGGGCGACGGGGTGGTGCAGCGGCACCGCGGCGGTGATCCCGGAGAAGTGCATCCAGCTCTTCGACCTGGTGCAGCAGGGGCGGATCCGCGAGGCGCGCGAGCTCTGGCTCCGCATGGTGCCGCTCACGGTCTTCCTGGAGAGCGGCAAGGGCGTGCAGCTCATGAAGTACGCCTCCGCCCTCCAGGGCGTCCCGATCGGGACCGCGCGGAAGAGCCGCGCCAGCCTGACCCCGGCCGAGAAGCAGAAGATGGAGCGGCTGCTCGAGGAGCTCGACGTCCTGTAGGCGACCCTTGCACGGCGCGCGACGCGCCCCCGACAGGAGGACGGACACGATGAGGCGGAGCTGGGTGTGGCTCGTGCTCGCGGCGGTCGCCGGCGCGCTGGTGAGCGGGTGGCCCGCGGTGGGCGCCGGCACCGTCGCGTTCACGCTGCGGTACGGGATCCTGTCCGGCCTGACCGGCGACCCGGCGGTCTCGGGCCAGGCGTGGAACCAGGCGGCGAAGATCGGCATCGACTACATCGACGAGACCCTCAGGAAGGTGAACCTGCCCGACGTGAAGGTGGTCCTGGCCGACTCCCAGGACAGCCAGGGCAATCCCCAGGCCGGGGTCGAGGCCGCGCAGAAGCTCGTGAACATCAACAAGGTCCACGTCATCATCGGGGACCCGTGGAGCGGGGTGACCAGCGCGGTGGCGCGGGCGGTGGCGATCCCGAACCGCGTGCTCATGTTCACCGGCGGCACCAGCCCGGCGCTCACCAAGCTCAACTCCGAGGGCCCGGCGTTCATCTGGCAGCCGGTCGCCTCGGACGACATCCAGGGCCGGGTGCTGGCGGCGATCATCGCCGACGCCCTCGGCAAGACCGCCCGCATCAACGTCGCCGCGCGGAACGACGCCTACGGCACGAACCTCTCCGCGGTGTTCAAGGACGCGTGGACGGCCGGCGGCGGCACGATCCCGAAGTTCATCGTCTACAACCACCAGCAGCCGACGCTCGACAGCGAGGCCCAGGAGCTGATCCAGGGCAACCCGGACGGCTGGCTCTTCATCGACTTCTGCCCGACGTTCGCGAAGCTGGCCCTCCCGCTCTCCCGCACCGGGAAGTGGGACCCGGCGAAGAGCTTCGGCTCCGACACGCTGGTCGACTGCCAGAGCCGGGGGGTCAAGAGCTGGCCAGGGCTCCGGGCGACCCAGGCGAACGCCTCGTCCGGCTCGTCGTTCCCCGCCTACAAGGCGCTCTTCGAGCAGAAGGCCAAGCCCGGCACCCAGTTCGCGTCCTGGACGGCGGAGGCGTTCGACAGCACGTTCATCGCGTTCCTGGCCGCGCTCGAGGCCCGCTCGTCGGACCCGGCCAGGATCAGCGAGCACCTGGTCTCGGTGACGAATCCGCCCGGGAAGCCCTACACCTTCCAGCAGCTCGACCAGGCGATCGCGGCGATCCTGGAGGGCCAGCGGATCCACTTCCACGGCGCGACCGGGCCCATCCAGTTCACGAAGGAGGGCCGGGTCAGCTCGACCGCCTACGACATCTGGCAGGTGAAGCCGGACGGCTCCAGCGCGCCGTTCAAGACGATCACCTTCCGGCCGTAGGCGAAATCCTGGCGATCCGTCGCGCCCGCCGCTCGGCGAGGTGTCCGGCGCGCGCCCCCCGGCCCGTCCCGGGGGGCGCGGGCGCGCCCGCCGGGACGGCCTGACCGCCCGCCCTCTCCGGTGCTCGCCTACCTCGCCCAGCTCACGCTGAACGGGCTGCTCACCGGCGCCATCCTGGCGCTGACGGGCGTCGGGGCGTCGCTGGTCTTCGGGATCCAGCGCATCCCGAACTTCGCTCACGGGGAGTACCTGACGTTCGCCGCCTACGTCGCGCTCGTGCTGAACGCCGGGCTGGGCCAGAGCATCGCGGTCGCCGCCGCCGGGGCGATGGCTGCCACGGCCCTCCTCGCGGTCGTGGTCCACTGGGTCGTGCTCCGGCCGCTTCGCAACCGCGGCCTGGTGGCGCTCTCGCTCATCACCACCGGCCTGGCGCTCATGCTCCGGAACGTGATCTTCCTCGGCGCGGGCCCCCGGATCCGGCAGTACGGGATCGACCAGTCGTTCGTGTTCGACCTGGGGCTCGTGCGGGTCTCGCCCGGCCAGGCGGTGGCGCTCGCGATCTCCGCCGTCGTGGCGCCGGCCGTGGCGCTGTTCCTCGCCCGCACGCGGACGGGGAAGGCGATGCGGGCGGTCGCCGACAACCGGGACCTGGCCGCCATCTCGGGGATCGACGTGGGGCGGATCGGCACCTACGTGTGGCTGCTGGCCGGCGCCCTGGCCGGCCTCGGCGGCGTGATGTTCGGGGTGGTGCAGGGGACCTTCGACCCGAACCTCGGCTTCCAGGTGCTGTTCCTGATCTTCACCACCGTGGTGCTCGGCGGGATCGGCAGCGCCTACGGCGCGCTG
>DASRDR010000255.1:0-19389 GCA_035652475.1 Candidatus Methylomirabilota bacterium
CCACCAGGAAGACGGCGAGCCCGCGGCTCTTGGCCAAGAGCATCAGGCGCGCGCCGCACTCGCGGACCTGCCCCACGCTGCCGGGGGACGACTCGAGCTCCCCCCGGTAGACGGTCTGGATGGAGTCGACGACCAGGATCCGCGGCTGGATCGTCGCCAGGTGCGCCTCGATCGCCTCGAGCTGGGTCTCGGCCAGCACGAAGAGCTCCGCCGCGTCCACGCCCAGCCGGTCCGCGCGCAGCTTGACCTGGGCGGCGGACTCCTCGCCCGAGACGTAGAGCACCGGGCCGGCCGCCCGGGCCAGGGCCTGCGAGGCCTGCAGGATCAGGGTGGACTTGCCGATCCCCGGATCGCCGCCGACCAGGACCAGCGACCCGGGGACGACGCCGCCGCCCAGCACGCGGTCGAGCTCGACGATCCCCGTCTTCACCCGCGTCGCGTCGCCCGCCGCCACGGCCGTCAGCCGGAGCGGGGCCGCACTCTCGCCGCGGCCGGGTGCCGGACGGCGCGCCCCGCCGGGCCCGCGCCCGGCCGTCGGACGCTCCTCGACGATCGTGCTGAACTCGCCGCAGTCGGGACACCGGCCGTACCACTTCCCGGCCTGGAATCCGCAGGCCTGGCAGCGATAGATCGAGGTCGGCCTCATGGCCGGGGTGGCGCGACCGGCGCACCGCCGGGCGGCGCAACCGCGGGCGGGGCCGGCCCGGCGCGGAGCGCCCCGCGCCCGATCGCGGCCCGGATCAGGGCCCGCAGGAGGACGCTCCGCTGCGCGCCCTCGAGGAACGCCGCGAGGTTCTCGTACACCGTCGGGTCCCGGACCAGGGCACCGATCGTGCCCTCGCCCGATTCGATCCGGTCCGTGATCGCGCGCAGATCGGCCATCGCCTGGCGGAGATCCGCCAGGGTGTCGCCGAGCCGGGCGTCCCCGCCCAGCTCCGCCGCCGCCCGGCTCAACCGGTCGAGCGCCTCGGCCGCCTGCTGGATGCTGCGCTCGCTCCCCGGCTGCGTCAGGCCGCCCAGGAAACCCTCGCCCCGGGCGACCCGCCCGGTCACCTCACGGAAGCTCCGCGCGGTCGCCCGGAGGTCAGCCGCCAGGGCGGGATCCTCCAGGAGCGCGTGCAGCACGCTGTCGTCGGCGCGGCCCCGCTCGAGCGCGCGGGCCAGCCCCTCGGCGGCCCCGACGAGCCGGTGCACGGCCTGCGCGGTGGCCGGATCGCGGAGGAGCGCGCCGAGCGCCCCCTCCCCCCGCTCGACCCCGGCGACGAGGGCCCCGGTCCGCACGAGGAGATCCTCCAGGTCGCGGAGCAGCCGGCCCTCGTCGTAGACCAGCGCGTGCAGGATGCCGCGCCCCTCCTCCACCTCCCGCAGCACGCGGTTGAGCCGCGCCGCGGCCTCCCGGCCCTCGGCGAGCATGCGCTGGGCCTCGCCGGTCAGTGACGCCGTCCCGGCATCGGCCAGGGCGCGGTCGATGCGGCGGACCGTCTGGCCGAGCTGGCGGACGGTCTCCCCGGCGTCGGCGAGCGCCCGGCCCAGCTGGCGGTCGTAGACGAGCCGGTGCAGCGCGCCCTGGCCCTGCTCGATCTCCGTCACCAGCCGCCGGAGCGCGCGCGCCGTCTCGGCGAGGTCGCTCCCGGCGGGGCCGCTGCTCACGCGGGCCACGGTCTCCCGGAGCTCGACGGCCAGGCCGTTGAGGTTCTCCAGGAGCTCGGTGCCCCGGCGGGTGAGCTCGTTGGTGGTGAGCGGCTCCTCGGTCCGGAGCTCGCCCCCCTCCGGCACGACCGGGCTGGTCGCGCTCCCGAGGGTGATCTCGACGATCTTGTCCCCGAGCAGCCCGAGCGTCTCGATGCGGGCCACGGAGTCGGCGCGGATCCGGTCCCGGACGCGCTGCGCGATCAGGAGCTCCACCCGGACCCGAGCGCCGCCCGGCTCGGGGAGGACGATCCCGCCGACGCGCCCGACCGGCACCCCCGCCAGCCGCACCGTGGCGCCCTGGATGAGGCCGCCGATCTGGCCGAAGGCGGCGGTCAGGCGGTACTGGCGCTCGAACAGCCCCGCGCCGCGCCCGAGCAGGTAGACGAGCACCGCGAACACCACCAGGCCGATCAGCACGAAGGCGCCGACGCGGAGCTGCTGGAGGGTGCGCCCCTCGACGGGCCGATCGCCGTTCACCGGCTCACCCCGCCCGCCCGGCCAGGAAGGCCTGCACCTCGTCCCGGGCCGAGCGCAGGACGGCGTCGGGCGAGCCGATGTCGGCGATCCGGCCGGCGATGAGGACGGCGATGAGGTCGGAGACCGCGCGCGCGAACTCGAGATCGTGCGTGACGATCATGGCGGTCTCGGACGCGCCCTCGGCCTTCAGCGTCCCGATCAGCTCCGTGATCAGGCGGGCGTTGGTCGGGTCGAGCCCCGCCGTCGGCTCGTCGTAGAGGACCAGCTCGGGGCCGAGCGCGAGCGCCCGGGCGATCCCGACCCGCTTGCGCATGCCGCCGGAGAGCTCGGCCGGGAGCTTCGCGTCCACGTCGCGGAGCCCGACCCGCTCGAGGAGCCGGTGAACGCGCCCCCCGACCTCCGGCTCCGGCAGCTCGGCCGCGTGCTCGCGCAGTGGATAGGCGACGTTCTCGTACACCGTCAGCGAGTCGAACAGGGCCGCCCCCTGGAAGACGAAGCCCATCCGGCACCGGAGCGGGAGCAGCGCTTCCTCCCGGAGCGGCGTGGTGTCGACCCCCAGCACCCGGATCCGGCCCCGGTCCGGCTTGATGAGCCCGGCGGTGAGCCGGAGGAGCACGGTCTTCCCGGACCCGCTGCCGCCCATGACCGTGACCGTGCTCCCGCGCGGGACCGTCAGATCGAGCCCGCGGAGGACGGGGGCGTCGTCGAAGGCCTTCCAGACACCCTCGAGGGACACGGCCGGCCCGGCCGGGCGGCCGGCCCCGGCGGCCGCGCGGGGCTGATCCGGCGCGCGGGCGCCGTCACCCCCGGGCGCGGCCGCCCCGGCCTCGGGCCGCGGGCGGGGGCTCCCGCCGGCCGGCGGCCGTCCCGACGGATCGCTCGCGCTCGTCGTCACCCCGGTCCTCAGAGCAGGAGGAAGAGCTTGGTCAGGAAGAAGTCCGCGATGATCACCGCCAGCGACACCTGCACCACCGTCGCCGTCGTCGCCCGTCCGAGCCCCTCGGTCCCCCCCGTCATCGCGAGCCCGTTGTAGGCGCCGATCAGGGTCACGATCACCCCGAAGAAGAAGCTCTTCCCGACCCCGGTCACGAGGTCGCGGATCACCACCCAGTAGAAGATCGTGCTCCAGTAGAGGTAGACGTCGATCCGCCGCTCGTAGACGGCCACCAGCATGCCGCCGAACAGGGCCACGAAGTCCGCCAGCGACGTGAGGAGCGGGAAGACGAAGAACGCGGCCAGGACGCGCGGGACGATCAGGCGCTTGACGTGGTTCACGCCGATCGCGCGGAGCGCGTCGATCTGCTCGGTCACCTTCATCGACCCGAGCTCCGCGGTGATCCCCGACGCGACCTTCCCGCCGACGAGGATCGCGGTCAGCACGGGGCCGAGCTCCCGCAGCACCGAGAGCCCCACCAGCGGTCCCACGTAGAGGTCGGCGCCGAAGCGGGAGAGGTACACGGAGGACTGCAGGGCGAAGACCATGCCGGTGAAGATCGCCGCCGTCATGGCGACGATGAGCGACCGGACGCCCATCCCGTCGCACTCGGCGACGATTAGGCGGAGGTAGCGGCGCGGGAGCCAGGCGTTCCGGAACACGTCCCAGGTCAGGAGCCCGAGCCCGCCCCAGTAGGCGGCCACGTGGCGCCCCCGCGGGCCCGCCAGCCGCCACGCGCCGGTCACGGCGCGCCCCCCGCCACCGCGAATCCCGCCGTGAGCTCGGCGAAGCCGGCCGAGGCCGCCGCCATCGTCTCGGGCGGGGCGACGAGGACGAGGTCGTAGACGCACCGGGGGCCCGCGAGCGTGACCGCCTGGACGGCGACCGGCGCGCCGTCGAGGGTCGCCCGGAAGCGGCTGGCCCGCCCGGCAAGGCCCCCGAGCTCGACGGGTGCCTCGACCAGGTCGCGGACCTCGCGGAGCCCGAACCGCAGGTGCCGCACCAGCACCGGCAGGGGCCGCCGGGGGATCTTGCCCTCGCACGTCGCGTTCGCGAGGAGGCCGGCATCGAGCTGCGGCTGGCGGAGCGCCAGGTCGGCCTCGCTCGCGAGCCGCGTCCACCCGGCCGGGGCCCCCACGCGATATCCTTTCCGCCGCACGACGTAGCTGCCATCGACCAGCCGGACGCTGGCGCACCCGGCGAGCACCCCGACCAGGATCGCCAGCGCGGGAATCCAGAGACGCACCCTGGCCCTCAGGATCCCGGAGGGCGACCGCCCCTCCTCGCCCCGCCCGCGGCCGCGCTCACTGCGGGCGGCCCTCCGGCTCCGGCGCGGGCCGGTGCCGCCGCGCCAGCTCGGCGAAGACGTGGCGGGCCGACAGGTCGCGCGCCCCGAGCAGGACGAGCGTGTGGAACCAGAGGTCGGCCACCTCGGCGACCAGCCGCTCCGGCGTCTCGGTCAGCGCGGCGACCATGACCTCGGCGGCCTCCTCGCCGACCTTGCGGGCCATCTGGGGCGCGCCCGCGGTCAGGAGGCGGGAGACGTAGGACCCCTCGCGCGGGGCGGCCCGGCGGGCCTGGATGACGCGCTCGACGACGTCGAGGACCGCGGGCGTCCCCGCCGGGGGCCCCGCCGGGCCGCCAGCGGCTTCGGCGTCGAGCCCCGCCACGAAGCACGTGCGGCTCCCGGTGTGGCAGGCGGCGCCCTCCTGGTGGACCAGCACCAGCAGGGTGTCGCCGTCGCAGTCCCGGTAGATCGCCTCGACGTGCTGCCGGCGGCCGGAGGTCTCCCCCTTCTCCCAGAGCCGCTGGCGCGAGCGCGACCAGAAGTGCGTCCGGCCGGTCGCACGCGTGCGGGCGAGCGCCTCGGGGCTCATCCACGCGACCATCAGGACCTCGCCGGTCGCGACCTCCTGCACGACGGCCGGGATCAGGCCGTCCCGGTCGAACCGGAGCCCCGCCGGCGCGTCGCTCACGCGCGGCCGCCGACCGGCCGGCGCCGCGAGGCGCCCCGGACCCCCGTCCCGTTCACGCCGCCGCCTCCTCGAGCCGCACCGGGACCCCGCGCGCGCGGAGGTACGCCTTGGCCTCCGGCACCGTGTGCTCCCCGAAGTGGAAGATCGAGGCGGCCAGCACGGCATCGGCCCCGCCGGCGACGAGGCCGTCGTGGAGATGGGCCAGCGTGCCCACCCCGCCCGACGCGATCACGGGCACCGGCACCGCGTCGGTCACCGCGCGCGTCAGCTCGAGGTCGTAGCCGTCCCGGGTCCCGTCCCGGTCCATGCTCGTGAGAAGGATCTCGCCGGCCCCGAGCCCAGCCACCTCGCGCGCCCAGGCGATCGCGTCCCGCCCGGCGGGACGGCGCCCGCCGTGCGTGTACACCTCGAACCGCGCCGGCGGCGGCCCAGGCCGCCGGCGGGCGTCGATCGCAACCACGATGCACTGGCTGCCGAACCGGACGGCGGCCTGGCGGACCAGCTCCGGCGCGGCGACCGCGGCCGTGTTGAGCGAGATCTTGTCCGCCCCCGCCCGGAGGAGGGTGCGAACATCCTCCAGGCTGGCGACCCCGCCGCCCACCGTGAGCGGCAGGTACACCGCCTCGGCCGTGCGACGGACGACGTCGAGCATGGTCGCCCGCCCCTCGTGCGACGCGGCGATGTCCAGGAACACGAGCTCGTCCGCGCCCTGGCGGTCGTAGGCGATGGCGGCCTCGACCGGGTCCCCGGCGTCCACCAGATCCACGAACCGGACGCCCTTGACGACACGGCCGTCCTTGACGTCGAGGCACGGGATGATCCGGCGGGCCAGCATCGCCGTCAGGCCGGGACCGCGGCCATCGCCGCCTGGAGGTCGAGGGCGCCCGTGTAGAGCGCGCGGCCGACGATCGCGCCGACCACGTTCGGGATGGCCGCCAGCCGGACCAGGTCGGACACCCCGGCGATGCCGCCCGACGCGATCACCGGCACCGCGCTGGCGGCCGCCAGCTGCGCGGTCGCGTCGACGTTCGGCCCGCGTCCGGTGCCGTCCCGCCGGATGTCCGTGTAGATCACGGCGGCCGCGCCGGCGCCGGCCGCCCGGGCCGCGAGCTCCGCGGCCGAGAGCGGAAGGATCTCCGTCCAGCCCCGGATCGCCACCCGGCCGTCGACCGCATCGATCCCGACCAGGATCCGCCCCGGCCAGCGGTGACAGGCGGCCTCCAGCAGGTCGCCCTCGTCGAGCGCCGCGCCCGTGCCGAGGACCGCCCAGCGCGCCCCCGTGCCGAGGGTCGCAGCGATCGTGGGGAGGTCGCGGAGCCCGCCCCCGACCGCGACCGGCACCGCCGGGGCGGCCGCGATCATGGCGCGGATCACGGCCTCGTGGCGCGGGGCGCCCGCGAAGGCGCCGTCCAGGTCGACCACGTGCAGGCGCCGGGCCCCGGCGGCCGCCCAGCGGCACGCCATCGCCACCGGATCGTCGCCGAAGACGGTCGCGGTCTCCGGCCGGCCCTCGATCAACCGCACGCAGCGGCCGCCCTGGAGGTCGACGGCGGGGATGACGATCATCCGGCCGCCCCGGCCGGGGCCGCGACGAGCCGCCCGAAGTTGGCGAGGAGGCGACGGCCCCAGTGCTGGCTCTTCTCGGGGTGGAACTGGGTCCCGTACAGGGCGCCGCGGGCGATCAGCGCCGGGAAGCGGACGCCGTACTCGCACTCGGCCGTCCGTACCCCCTCGGCCTGGAGCGCCGGCGTCAGCTCGGGGTAGTAGGAGTGGACGAAGTAGAAGTAGGCGCCCGGCGGGATTCCGGCCAGCAGCGGGAGCGTGCCGTCGTGCCAGAGCCGGTTCCAGCCCATGTGTGGCACCTTGAGCCCGGGGCCGAATCGCCGGACCGTCCCCGGCAGCACGTCCAGTCCCTTGGCGTGGCCGAACTCCTCGCTCGCGGTGAACAGGAGCTGGTAGCCGAGGCAGATCCCGAGGTACGGGCGGCCGGCGGCGAGGTGCTGCCGCAGCGGTTCGACCAGGCCCAGCCGCTCGAGGCTCTCCATCGCGTCCGCGAACGCCCCGTCGCCGGGCACGACCAGCGCCCGCGCGCGGGCCGCCACGGCCGGGTCGCCGGTCACCACGACCTCGGACGCCACCTCGGCGAGCGCCTTCCGCACGCTCCCGAGATTGCCGCGCCCGTAGTCGACGATCGCGATCACAGCGCGCCCTTGGTCGAGAGCACGCCGGCGATGCGGGGGTTCACCCGCGAGGCCTCGGCCAGCGCGCGCCCGAACGCCTTGAAGATCGCCTCCGCAATGTGGTGCAGGTTCTCCCCGTACTGCAGGTTGACGTGGAGGTTCAGCATGGCGTTCATCGCGAAGGCCCGGAAGAAGTCCTGCAGGAGGTCGAGGTCGAAGTTCCCCACCTTCGTCTTGGCGAGCGGCACGCTGTAGGAGAAGTACGGGCGGCCCGACACGTCGACGTGGACCGACGCCAGCGCCTCGTCCATGGGCACGTAGCTCGTCCCGAACCGGACGATCCCGCGCTTGTCACCGAGCGCCTCGTGGAACGCCTTGCCGAGGCAGATCCCGACGTCCTCCACCGTGTGGTGGAGATCCACCTCGGTGTCCCCCCGGGCCGTAACCCGCAGGTCCAGGAGCCCGTGCTTGGTCGCCGCCTCCAGCATGTGGTTGAAGAACGGGATCGTGGTCTCCACCGCGGCCTCCCCGGCCCCGTCGACGTTCAGCTGGAGCAGGATCTCCGTCTCGCGGGTCTTCCGCTCGACGCGCGCGACCCGGCCGGCCGCCGGCGAGGCGCCGCCGCCCGGAGCGGACGCGGGGGACCCTGCGACGCCGGCCCCGTTCGATCCGCCCGGGGCGCCCGCGGGACGCGCCCCGCGGCCGCGACGCCGCCTGCGTCGTGGCGTGTTCACGTGTCTCCTCCCGTCCGGGAGGGCTCCATCCGGACCCGCGCCGCGGCGGCATGGCCCTGGAGACCCTCGGCCTCCGCCAGCACGCGGAGGTGCGGCCACGCCGCGGCGAGCGCGGCGGGCGTGTAGTGGATGAGGCTCGACCGCTTCACGAACGCCTCGACCGACAGCCCGGAGGCGAACCGGGCGGTGCCGCCGGTCGGCAGGACATGGTTCGGTCCGGCCAGGTAGTCCCCGACCACCTCCGGCGTGTGCGCGCCGAGGAAGATCGCGCCGGCATGCCGGACCGCCGGCAACCAGGCGAGCGGGTCGGCGACCGCCAGCTCCAGGTGCTCGGGGGCGAGGCGGTTCGCGAGCGCCACCGCCTCGGCCAGGTCGCGCGTCACGACCACCGCGCCGTGGTCGCGGATCGCCGCCTCGGCGATCGTCGCCCGCGGCAGCGCGCGGCACTGGGCGGCGACCGCGGCGGCGACGGCCGCCCCGAGCGGGGGATCGTCGGTCAGGCAGACGGCGCGGGCCAGCGGATCGTGCTCGGCCTGGGCGAGCAGGTCGGCGGCGACGTGCGCCCCCACCGCGGTCCGGTCCGCCACCACGACCACCTCGCTCGGGCCGGCGACGCCGTCGATCCCGACGTCGCCGAAGACCAGGCGCTTGGCGAGCGCAACGTAGATGTTCCCCGGGCCGACGATCTTGTCGACCGGCCGGACGTGCGCCGTCCCGTAGGCGAGCGCGGCGATGGCCTGGGCGCCGCCGATCCGGTAGGCCTCGGTCGCCCCGGCCAGCCGGGCGGCCGCCAGCACGACCGGATGCAGGCGCCCGTCGGGCCCCGGGGGCGACACCACCACCAGCTCCCGGACCCCGGCCACCCGCGCGGGGATGAGGTTCATGAGGACCGTCGAGGGATAGGCCGCGGTGCCCCCCGGGACGTAGCACCCCACCCGCTCGAGCGGCGTGACGTGCTGGCCCAAGAGCGCCCCGTGCTCGTCGTGCACCCACCACGAGCGGGGAAGCTGATGGCGATGGAACGCCTCGATCCGGCGGGCGGCCTCCTCGAGCGCGCGCCCGAGGGCGGGCGGCAGCGTGGCGCGCCCCCACTCCGGCTCGCCGACGCGCAGCGCCTCGGGCTCCAGCTCGACGCCATCGAAGCGCTTCGTGAACTCCAGCACGGCCGCGTCGCCGCGCCGCCGGACCTCGTCGACGATCGCGGCCACGGCCGCCCGGAGCTCGGGCGCGACCGCGGCCACCGGGCGGGCGAGCGTCGCGACGACGGCGTCGGCCCCCAGCTCGGCGACCCGGAGGACCCGGATCACCGGACGACTCCCGCCCGGAGCGCGTCCATCAGCCGGCGGACCGGCCCGTGCGCGGTCTTCTGGGCCGCGCGGTTCACGACGAGCCGGGCGGTCGAGGTCAGGATCTCGGCCACCTCCACGAGCCCGTTCGCCCGGAGCGTCTCGCCGGTCTGGACGAGGTCGACGATCCGCTCGGCGAGCCCGACCAGCGGGGCCAGCTCGATCGAGCCGTCCAGCCGGACGACCTCGACCTGGATGCCCCGCTCGGCGAAGTAGCGCCGCGTGAGATTCGGGTACTTCGTCGCGACGCGCACCCACGACCACTTCGCCGGGTCGTCGCGGGCCCAGAGCTCCTGCGGTTCGGCGACGACCAGCCGGCAGAGCCCGAACCCGAGGTCCAGCGGCTCGTACACGTCGGGCTCCTGCTCGAGCAGGACGTCCTTGCCCACGATGCCGACGTCGGCGGCCCCGTACTCGACGTACGTGGGCACGTCGAGCGGCTTCAGGATGAGCAGCCGGAGCTGGCCGCTCGGGTCGGTGAGCAGGAGCCGGCGCCCCTCGTCCTCGGGGACCCCGCCGAACCCGGCCCGCCGGAGCAGATCCAGCGCTGGCCGGAGCAGCCGCCCTTTCGGGAGGGCCAGCGTGAGCGGGCGCCCGTTGCCGGTCACGGTCGCCATCGCGGCCTCCGCGGGTCCGGCCCCGCCCGGTGGGAGGCGCGGCCGCGCGACACCGGGGCACCGGCCCCCGTCACGGCGTCACGCCTCCCGCCGGATCCGGGCGCCGAGCGCGGCGAGCTTCCGCTCCATCCCCTCATAGCCCCGATCCAGGTGGTACACGCGCGACACCTCGGTGACCCCGGAGGCCGCCAGCCCGGCGAGCACGAGCGAGGCCGAGGCGCGGAGGTCGGTCGCCATCACGGGCGCGCCCTGGTACCCCGGCACCCCCCGCAGCAGCGCGTGGTTGCCGTCGATCTCGATGGCGGCGCCGAGCCGCCGGAGCTCGGCGGCGTGCTGGAAGCGGTCCTCGAAGATCGTCTCGGTGATCAGGCTGGAGCCGTCGGCGAGCCCGAGGAGGGCCATCATCTGCGCCTGCATGTCGGTCGCGAACCCGGGGAACGGGTTGGTCACCAGGTCGGTCGCGCGCGGCCGCCCGGTGGCCCGCACTCGGATCCGGTCCGCGCCGACGTCGAGCATCGCGCCGGCCGCCTCCAGCTTGTCCAGCACCGCCCCGAGGTGGTCGGGTACCACGTCGCGGACGACCACATCGCCCCGGGTGATCGCGCCGGCGACGAGGAACGTGCCAGCCTCGACCCGGTCCGGGATGATGCGGTGCCGCGCCCCGCCGAGCTCCGGCACCCCCTCGATCTCGATCCGCTCGGTGCCGGCGCCCTGGATGCGGGCGCCCATCGCGGTCAGCAGCCGGGCGAGGTCCGGGACCTCCGGCTCCCGCGCGGCGTTCTCGAGGACGGTGGCGCCCTCCGCGAGCGCGGCCGCCATCATGAGGTTCTCCGTCCCGGTGACCGTCACCAGGTCGAAGACGATGTGCGCCCCCTTGAGCCGCGCCGCCCGGGCCTCGACGTAACCCTGGGCGAGGGTGATCTCGGCCCCGAGCCGCTCCAGCCCCTTCAGGTGGAGGTCGATCGGGCGCGGCCCGATGGCGCAGCCGCCCGGCAGGGCGACCCGCGCCCGCCCGCTGCGCGCCAGCAGCGGGCCGAGCACCAGGACCGAGGCCCGCATCGTCGACACCAGCTCGTAGGGCGCCTCGACCGACCGGAGCGTCGGCGTCACCGCGACGATGGCGCCGTCCCGCTCGGTGAACTCGGTTCCGAGCCGACCGAGGAGCGCGCGGATCGTCGTGACGTCCGCCAGGTGCGGCACGTTCTCGAGGATCACCGGCTCCGCCGACAGGAGCGAGGCGGCCAGGAGCGGCAGGGCGGCGTTCTTGGCCGCGCTGATGCGCACCTCGCCGCGCAGCGGGATTCCCCCCTCGATCACCAGTCGCGCCGCCATCAGCGCCTCCGTGCCTCCAGGATCCGCTCCCGGCCCTGGAAATCCCGGTGGATCGCGCCTCCTGCGTACCGCGCCTCCCGGCGGATCAGCGCGGCCGCCGCCGGCCCGTGCTCCTCGCCGATCTCGACCAGCAAGACGCCGCCGGGCCGGAGCCACACCGGCGCCTCGGCGACGAGGCGCCGGATCACGGCGAGGCCGTCCGCGCCGCCGTCCAGGGCGGCCGCCGGCTCCCACTCCCGCACCTCGACCGGCAGCGCCGGGAGGACCGGCGCCGCCAGGTAGGGCGGGTTGGCCACCACCACGTCGACGGTGCCGAGACGGAGCCGCCCGGCGAGCGGCCCGAAGAGGTCCCCCTCCAGCACCTCGACCCGCCCCTCCAGCCCGAGCGCGGCCACGTTGGCCCGCGCGTAGGCGACCGGCGCGGCGTCCCGCTCCAGCGCCCACACCGCCCAGGCCGGCCGGGCCCGGGCGAGCGCGCACGCGAGCGCGCCCGACCCGGCGCAGACGTCGACGGCCACCCCGGCCGCCGCCGGCCCCAGGGCGAGGGCCCGGGCCACCAGGGCCTCGGTCTCGGGGCGCGGGATGAACACCCCGCGGCCGACGCGGAGCGACACGCCGGCGAACTCCGCCTCGCCGACCAGGTACTGGATCGGCTCGTGGCCGAGCCGGCGAGCCAGGAGCCGGTCGAACTCGGCCCGCGCGGCGGCCGGGATCGGCCCCGGCTGGCGCGTGTAGAGCCCGAGCCGGGTCGTCCCGAGCGCGCGCGCCAGCAGGCACTCCGCGTCCAGGCGCCCGGTCGCCAGCCCGGCGGCGCGGAGGCGCGCCGCCGCGTCGGCGAGGACCGCCGCGACCTCGGCAGCGCACGCGAGCACGCCGGCCGGGCTCATGCCCTCAGCGACTCGAGCTGCTCGGCCCGCTCCGCCGCCGAGAGCGCGTCGACGACCTCGTCGAGGTCACCCTCGAGGACGTCCGGGAGGCGGTGGACCGTGAGCCCGATGCGGTGGTCGGTCACGCGCCCCTGGGGAAAGTTGTAGGTGCGGATCCGCTCGCTCCGCTCGCCGGTCCCGACCTGGCTGCGGCGCGCGGCGGCGATCTGCGACCGTTGCTCCTCCTGCGCCTGCTCGAGGAGGCGGGCCCGCAGCACCCGCATGGCCTTCGCCCGGTTCTTGATCTGCGAGCGCTCGTCCTGGCACGTCACGACCAGCCCGGTCGGCAGGTGGGTGATGCGCACCGCCGAGTCGGTGGTGTTGACGCCCTGGCCGCCGGGGCCCGAGGCGCGGTAGACGTCGACCTTCAGCTCCCGCTCGTCGATCTTGACGTCGACGTCCTCCGCCTCCGGGAGCACCGCGACCGTCACCGTCGAGGTGTGGATCCGGCCGGCGGATTCGGTCACCGGGACCCGCTGCACCCGATGCACCCCGCGCTCGAACTTGAGCCGGCTCCAGGCGCCCTTGCCCTGGACCGAGAGGATGACCTCCTTGAACCCGCCCTGGCCCGTCGGGTGGCTGTCGAGAAGCTCGACCCGGAACCCGTGCCGCTCGGCGTACTTCGTGTACATCCGCATCAGCTCGGCGGCGAAGAGCGCGGCCTCGTCGCCGCCGGCACCGGCCCGGATCTCGACCAGGACCGGCTTGTCGTCCAGCGGGTCCCGGGGCAGCAGCATCGCGCGCAGCCGGACGTCCAGCTCCCGCTCGCGCTCCCGGAGCGCGGCCAGCTCCATCCCGGCCAGCTCCCGTAGCTCCGCGTCCGCGTCATCGGCCTGCAGTCGCTCGGCTTCCTCGATGCGGGCGAGCACGTCCTTGAGCTCCCGGAACGCGGTGACGATCGGCTCGATCTCCGCGGCCGCCTTGGCGAGGCGAGCGTACTCGGCGCGCCCCCCCGAAGCATGGGCGGTCTCCGCCAGGCGCACCGCGAGCTCCTCGTAGCGGGTCTCGATCTGCCGGAGCTTGTCGAACACGATCCGCGCTCAGGCCGGCCGGCGCGCGGCCCGCGGCGGCGACCCCGGGCCCGGGACGGGCGCTAGCCCTTCCGGGCGTATTTCTTCTGGAAGCGCTCGACGCGGCCGGCCGTGTCCACCAGCTTCTGCTTGCCGGTGAAGAACGGATGGCACTTCGAGCAGATCTCGACGCGGATGCTCGGGCGGGTGGACCGGGTGTGGATGACCTCGCCGCAGGCGCAGGTGATCGTGGTCTCCACGTACTCCGGATGGATGGCGGCCTTCACGGACAGTCCTCCCCACGAGGAAAATGGAACGACGTCAGCCTACCACACGGCGCCGCGGACCGGCAACCTGACGGGCGCTCGGCGCGGCGGGACGGGGGTCCGTCCCCCCGCCGGTGGCCCGACCCCGCCGGCCCGGGCGGCCCCGGCCGGCGGCCGCCGGGGCGGGCCTCCGCCACCGGGATCCGGCCGACGGGGCAGGACCCGCCGCCCGCCCGGCCCCGGGCCCCGGCCAGGCGCAGGCTCAGCCCAGGGTCGACATCGACGCGAGAAACTCCTTGTTCGATCGGGTCATCCGCAGCTTGTCGACCAGGAGCTCCATCGCCTCGACCGGGTTCAGCTGGGAGAGCGCCTTCCGGAGAAGCCAGAGCCGCTGCAGCTCGTCCCGCTCGATCAGCAGCTCCTCCTTCCGGGTCCCCGACTGCTCGATGTTGATCGTCGGGAAGATGCGCTTGTCCATGAGCCGCCGGTCCAGGTGGACCTCCATGTTGCCGGTCCCCTTGAACTCCTCGAAGATCACGTCGTCCATCCGGCTCCCGGTGTCGACCAGCGCCGTGGCCAGGATGGTGAGGCTCCCACCCTCCTCGATGTTCCGCGCCGTCGCGAAGAACCGCCGCGGCCGCTGCAGCGCGTTGGCGTCCAGGCCGCCCGAGAGCACCTTCCCCGAGGACGGGATGACCGCGTTGTGGGCCCGGGCGAACCGGGTGATGGAGTCGAGCAGGATCACCACGTCCCGCTTGTGCTCGACCAGCCGCTTGGCCTTCTCGACCACCATGTCCGCCACCTGGATGTGACGCTGCGGCGGCTCGTCGAACGTCGACGAGATCACCTCGCCGCGGACGCTCCGCTGCATGTCGGTGACCTCCTCCGGCCGCTCGTCGATCAGGAGCACGATCAGGTAGATCTCCGGGTGATTCTTCGCGATCGCGTTGGCGATCGCCTGGAGCAGCATCGTCTTGCCGGTGCGCGGGGCAGCCACGATCAGCCCCCGCTGCCCCTTCCCGATCGGCGTGAGCAGGTCCATCACGCGCGTCGACAGGTCCTCCGCGTCGTGCTCCAGGCGGATCCGCTCCATCGGGTAGAGCGGCGTGAGGTTGTCGAACAGGATCTTGTCCTTCGCCTGCTCGGGCGACTCGTAGTTGATCGCCTCCACCTTGAGCAGCGCGAAGTACCGCTCGGAATCCTTCGGGGGTCGCACCTGCCCGGAAATCGTGTCCCCGGTCCGCAGGTCGAACCGCCGGATCTGCGACGGCGACACGTAGATGTCGTCCGGGCCGGGCAGGTAGTTGTAGTCCGGCGCCCGCAGGAAGCCGAAGCCGTCCGGCAGCACCTCGAGCACGCCCTCGGCGTAGATGAGCCCGTCCCGCTCCGCCTGCGCCTGCAGGATCTTGAAGATCAGCTCCTGCTTGCGGAGGCCCGAGAAGCTCTGCACGCCGAGATCGCGCGCGATCGTGTTCAGGTCCGGGATCGCCTTCTCCTTGAGCTCCGTGAGGTTCAGGCCACCCGCGCGCCCGGCCCCGCCGAGCTCGCTCGGGCTCGGCTCCGCCGGGATGTCGGGCATGACGACGCGCTCGCGCTCCGGACCGGGCGCCGGGCCCGAGCCCGGCCGGCGGGGAAACCGATGGCGTGGATGGCGGGGCGGTGGAGGTGTGCTCACGGCTGCGAATCGCTCCTTTGAGATGCGAAGTGGCGAGGACCGTCAGGGGATCGCGCGCGCGGTGGCGTCGCGCTCGAGCCCATTTTATAGCACCCGGCGCGGCATGCTGTCAATGATCGCCCGGGGGCCGGCCCACGCCGGCCGGCGCCGGCGCTAGGTGGCGACCGCGAAGAGTCGCCAGTCGCCGGGGACGCCTCTCAGCGAGCGGGGACCGGCGTCACGGAACCGGATGGCCGACCCGGCGACCAGATCCCTGACCGTGCTCGACACGAGGACCTCGTTTGCCGCAGCCTGCCCGGCGATTCGCGCCGCGGTGTGCACCGCGATCCCGCTCACCTTGTCTCCTCGCATCTCGCATTCCCCGGTGTGCAGTCCGGCCCGGAGCGCGACCCCCAGGCGGCCGACCGCCTCGACCACCGCCGATGCGCAGCGAATCGCCCGCGCTGGACCGTCGAACGTCGCCAGGACCCCGTCCCCGGCGGTGTCGATCTCCACCCCTCGGAAGCGCGTGAGCTCCCGGCGGACCGCGCCATAGTAGCGGTCGAGGAGGTCTCGCCACCGCCGGTCCCCGAGCTCGGCCGCGTGCGCCGTCGAGTCCACCACATCCAGGAACAGGATCGTGGCGAGCACTCGCTCCGGTTCGGCGGATTCCCGCACGCCGGTCAGGAATTCCCGGATCTCGGCAATCAGCCGGTCAGTGTCTTCCGAGAAGAACAGGTGATCGCCGCCGGACAGCTCCACGTACCGGGCCCCCTCGATGTGCTCGGCGAGGTACCGGCCGTGCTCCGGCCCGGTGAAGGGGTCGCCCACGCGATGCAAGATGAGCGTCGGCACGCGAATCGCGCCGAGGACGCCGCGGGCATCCGTCTCGAACGCCGATCGCAGGAGCGTCACGGCCGCTCCGGGGCTGGCGGCCAGTCGCTGGTACCGCCGCCACCACTCGCGCATGGCCTGGTTGTCCGACTGGCTGGCGATCAGCGCCTCGAACGCGACGCCCTTGCCCCACTCGCGTTCGATCGACGCCAGCAGCGTCTCGGCGTGCTCGCGCGGTATCCCGAACGGGTAATCCTCGGCCCACGCGAGCCGCGCGTACGAATTCAGCAGGATCAGCCCCGTGGTCCGGTGCGGCTCGGTGGCCGCGAACAGCAGGTTCAGGGCGCCCGCCTCCGAAGTGCCGACGAGCGTCGCCCGGTCACAGGCAGCCGCGTCGAGCACGGCCCGGAGATCGTCCATGCGCTCCTCGAGGGTGGGCAATTGGTTCAGCGGGACCGGATCCGACAGCCCCGTGCCGCGCTTGTCCAGCAGGATCAGCCGGCTGAACCGCGCCAGCTCCGTGAAGAACCTCGCGACGCTCGGCTCTTCCCACAGATGCTCGATGTGGGACACCCACCCGTGCACGAACAGCAGGTCGAAGGGGCCGTCGCCGACGACCTGAAACGCGATGTGCATGTCGCCGCTTCTCGCGTACCGGGTCTCCGGGATGTTCATCGTCCGGTGCCTCCCGCTTCCGGGGACGTGTCCCCGGGTGTCCGCACCCGCCCCCCCCGCGAGCGGCGAGGTCGCGCCGGCCGGGCCCGTGCGCGCCCCGGCCCACTGCCGGGCCCCGGGCGGCCGGGGCGCCGCGTCGGCACCTCGGTCTCGGGCCGGCCGCTCAGAGCCGGATCGCGATCAGCGCGCGCCGGCGCAGCCCCTCCAGCCACTCGTCGAAGCGCTCCTGGGCCTTCTTCTGGAGCAGCAGGTCTCGGACCTGCTGCCGCGCCTCGGCCAGCCGCTCCGGGGTCATCTCCTCGCGCTCCTCCAGCTTGAACACGTGGTACCCCGCCGAGGAGCGGATCGGCGCGGTCACCTGGCCCGGCGCCAGCCGCAGGAGCGGCCCCTCGAACGCCGCGTCCAGCTCCCCGCGGGCGAGCCAGCCGAGGTCGCCCCCCGTGGCGGCCGAGGGGTCCTTCGACCGCGCCCGGGCCAGCTCCGCGAAGTCGGCCCCGCCGGCCAGCGCGGCGACGATCGCGTCGGCGTCCCGCTTGGCCTGGTCCCACGCGGCCGGAGAGCTCGGCGGGTCCGCGGTGATCGCGATGTGCCGGGCGTGGTACCGGAGCCCCGACTCGAAGCGCTCGCGGTTCTCGGCGAGGTACGCGCTCACCTCGTTCTCGGTGACGGTGGCCCGCCGCACGACCTTTCGGCTCCGCACGCGCTGGGCCAGGAGCTGCTCCCGCAGCTCGCGCCGGAGCGCCTCCCACGTCACGCCCTGGGCGCGCAGCTGGGTCTCGATCTTCGCCCGGTCGTTGCCGTTGCGGCGGACGAAGTCGTCGACCACGTTGCGGAGCTCGTCGTCCCCGATCTCGATCTTCTCCCGCCGGGCCTCCTGGACCTGCAGCCGGTGGTCGACCAGCCGGTTGAGCACCATCCGCTCCAGGTCGGAGCCCTCCGGCGCCCCCCGGGCCTCGCGCTGGTACAGGATGACCGCCTCCTGGAGCTCGGACATCATGATGACCTCGTCGTTCACGACCGCGACCACCCGATCGATCACCGCCTGCCCGTCCCGGACGGGCGGCGCCTCCCCTGCGCGCACCATGACCCCGCCGCTGTTCGCGGGGATGGGCGGCAGCGGAGGCGCCGCCGCCCGGCACGCGCCCAGGAGCGCGGCCAGGATGCCGATCAGGCCGTATCGCGCCGCTCGCATCACGCTACCCTCCCCCGCCGCGCGCCGGCAAGCTCCCGGGCCGGGCCGGCCGGCGACCGAGGCCGCCCCCCCAGGCCCGGCGAGGCCCGGGCCGGGGCGGCCCCTCGCGGTCACCGGAACTCGTCCAGCAGGCGCGTGAGCGCCTGGTACGTCTCGCGCCAGGAGCCGCGCGGCAGGGCGGCCTCGAGCACGAACTCCCGGACCGCCCGCAGCCGCCGGCCGTGCAGGCGCAGCAGCTCGACCAGCCGCGGCGGCGGCACCGGGGTGCTCGGAGCGAACGCGAGGACTGCGCGGCCACCGCGCACCTCCAGGCGCTCCAGCCGGAGCGCCTTCGCCCGCACGCGCAGGGTCACCACGTCCAGCAGCCGCCGCGCGGCGTCGGGAAGCGGCCCGAAGCGGTCGCGGAGCTCGCGGCGGGCGTCCTCGACCTCCTCGACCGACCGGACGCCGGCCAGGCGCTTGTAGAGGACCAGCCGCTGGGCGGCCTCGGCCACGTAGCTCTCCGGCAGGTAGGCGGCGGCGGCGACGGTCACGATCGGATCGATCTCGTCCTCGACGCGCTCCCCGCGGAGCTCGCGCACCGCCTCCTCGAGGAGCTTCAGGTAGAGGTCGAAGCCCACCGCCTCGATCTGCCCGTGCTGCTGGGCCCCGAGCAGGTTCCCCGCCCCGCGGATCTCCATGTCCCGGAGCGCGATCTTCAGCCCCGAGCCCAGCGCCGTCAGCTCCTGGATGACCCGGAGCCGCTTGGCCGCGGTCTCGTCCACCCGGCCGTCGGCGGGAATCAGCAGGTACGCGTAGGCCTGGAGGCGGTCGCGGCCCACGCGCCCCCGAAGCTGGTAGAGCTGGGCCAGCCCGAGCCGGTCGGCCCGGTTGATGATGATCGTGTTGGAGGCCGGGATGTCGAGCCCCGACTCCACGATCGCGGTCGACACCAGCACGTCGTACTCGCCGTCCACGTACGCCAGCATCGTCTTCTCGAGCGTCGCCTCGCGCATCTGGCCGTGCGCCATCGCGATGCGGGCGCGCGGCACGAGCCGCCCGAGCAGCCGGACCAGCGCCGGCAGCGACTGGATCCGGTTGTGCACGACGAAGACCTGCCCGCCCCGGCCCAGCTCGCGCTCGATCGCCTCCGCGATCACCCGCGGGTCGAACCGGGTGACGACCGTCTCGACCGCCAGCCGGTCCGCCGGCGGGGTCTCGATCACCGAGAGGTCGCGGATGCCCGACATGGCCATCGAGAGGGTGCGCGGGATGGGGGTGGCGGTCAGGGTGAGGACGTGCACCGCCTTCCGCAGCTGCTTGATCCGCTCCTTGTGGGCGACCCCGAACCGGTGCTCCTCGTCCACGATCAGGAGCGCCAGGTCGCGGAACGCGACGTCCTTCGAGAGGAGCCGGTGCGTGCCGATCACCACGTCGACCGTCCCCTGGGCGAGGCCGGCCAGCACCGCCCGCTGCTGGGCCGGCGACCGGAACCGCGAGAGCATCTCGATCCGCACCGGGTACGGCGCGAACCGCTCCCGGAAGGTGTTCCAGTGCTGCTCGGC
>DASRDR010000256.1:0-6653 GCA_035652475.1 Candidatus Methylomirabilota bacterium
TGGGCATTCACCCGCAGCACCCGGGCCCCCGCCGGAGCCGGTCCGCGCCGGGGACGGGCACCACGCGGCCAGGACCACCGCCCGGAGGGCCCCCTGAGAGGGGACCATACAGGCGGCTTCCCGGCGCTCTGCCGGCCCCGCGCTGGCCATGCGAGGCCGGGTGGCCCCTCGCGGAGCCGGCTGCAGAGCGTCCCGCTCGAGCCACCGGGGCTTCGGCCGGCAAGGCAGCCCGTGATGGGCTGGGATGCTGCTGCCGGGACTTGACAGTGCTCGCGCCGGCCGGCTACCGTACCGACCGGTCGGTACATTCCCGTGACCTCATCCCGCTCTCGCGTCAAGGAGCAGATCCTCGAGGTGGCGACCCGCCTCATGGCGGTGCAAGGCTACCACCGGACATCGCTGGACGACGTCCTGCGCGAGAGCGGGGCCGGGAAGGGCAACTTCTATCACTACTTCCACTCGAAGGAAGACCTGGGGTTCGCGATCGTCGATCGCCTGATCCAGCGGTTCACGACCGGCACGCTCGAGCCCATCTTCGGCAACCCCGCCCAGGGCGCGCTGGCCCAGGTCGAGGCCTTCCTCGACCACCTCCTGGCGGCCCAGCGGGCCCGGAACTGCGTCGGGGGCTGTCCGCTCGGAAACCTGGCGGCGGAGCTTGCGGACGCCCACGAGGGCTTCCGGCAGCGGCTCGCGGCGGTGTTCGAGTTCTGGCGCGAGCGCGTGGCCGACGCCCTGTCCCGGGCGCGCGCCGAGGGCGCGATCCGGTCGGAGGCGGATCCGGACGGGCTGGCCCGGTTCCTGGTGGCGAGCGTCGAGGGCGCCATCCTGCTGGCGAAGGTCCAGAAGGACATCCGGGTGATGGAGAACTGCGTGGCCGAGCTGCGACGCCATCTCAAGGCCTACCGCATGGACGTCCAGGCGGTGTCGCGATGAGCGGCGACCCGGCCGGGACCGCGGTCGTCGAGACCCCCGACCAGCGGCTCCACCGGGACCTGCTGGCGCAGGCCCCGGGCGCCGTCGAGGCCCTGGTCCACCGCTACGGCGCGAAGATCTACCGCCTGGCGCTCCGGATCACCGGACGGCCCGAGGACGCCCAGGAGGTCAGCCAGGACGTCCTCTGGGCGATCGTCCGGAAGATCGGCTCCTTCAAGGGCGAGTCGGCCCTGGGGAGCTGGATCTACCGCATCACCGCGAACGCCGCGTACGAGAAGCTGCGGAGCCGTCGCGGGAAGGACGAGGTCTCCTGGGAGGCGCTGATGCCCAGCTTCGACGCCGACGGCCACCTGGTCGACGTCGGGCGGGACTGGTCGCACGTAGAGGACCCGGCGCTCCAGGCCGAGGCGCGGCAGCGGCTGCGGGACGCGATCGACAGCCTCCCGGCGGACTACCGGACCGCGTTCGTCCTCCACGACATGGAGGGGCTGTCGAACCCCGAGATCGCCGAGCTCCTGGGGATCAGCCTGCCGGCGGTCAAGTCACGGGTCCACCGCTCGCGCCTGTTCCTCCGCCAGCGGCTGGCCCAGTACTTCGGTCGGAGCTGACGCCCGGGGGCGCCGGCCCGGAACGTGGGCCGGGGCGGCGTCCGGTCCGCGCAATCCGGGCGCGCGGGCCCGCCGGGTGCCGTGCCCCGGCGGTCGCGCCCGGGGCCCGTCGCGTCGATCGCGCCGGTCACGCGCCGGACCGGCACGGGCCGGGAGCCGGGCGGGTCGTCGCGCCGGGTGGTGTCGCGGTTCGACGGCCCAAACGTCGCCGGGTGGTTCCCCGCGCTTCGTTGACAACCCCCGATGGGCGTGGTCAAATCGGGTGCTCGGAAGCCTGCGGACCGCGCTCGCCAAGGAGGCTCGCCGTGGAAGCCGTGATCGTCAGCGGAGGGAAGCAGTACCGCGTCCGGGAGGGGGACGTCGTCCGCCTCGAGCGGCTCGCGGCCGGGCAGGGCGAGACGGTCGAGTTCCGGCAGCTCGCGTATCTCGGCGGTGACGGCGAGCCGGTCGTGGACGCGGCGCGGCTCGGCGAGGCGCGGGTGATCGGTCAGGTCGTCCGGGCCGGACGCGGGCGCAAGATCGTGGTCATGAAATTCAAGCGCCGGAAGAATTACCGCCGGCGCCAGGGACACCGCCAGGCGTACACGGCGGTCCGGATCACCCGGATCGAGCCGGGCGCCTGAAGCGAGGGGGCGCGCAGGAGCGATGGCACACAAGAAGGGTGTCGGCAGCTCGCGGAACGGCCGGGACAGCCAGCCGAAGATGCTGGGGGTCAAGCGCTTCGCCGGGCAGTGGGTCCCCTCGGGGTCGATCCTGGTCCGCCAGCGCGGGACCCGCTTCTGGCCGGGGCGGAACGTGGGCCTGGGCGTGGACTTCACCCTGTTCGCCAGGACGTCCGGCGTGGTCGCGTTCGAGGAGCGCCAGGGCCGACGGCTGGTGAGCGTCGTCGAGCAGCCCCCCGCGCCCTAGGCGCGACCTTCCGCGCTCGTCCCGCCGTGTCCCCCGGGAGCCCGCGGTGTTCGTCGACGAGGTCGAGATCCACGTGCGGGCCGGCGACGGGGGCCGCGGGTGCGTCAGCTTCCGCCGGGAGAAGTACGTGCCCCGGGGCGGCCCCGACGGAGGAGACGGCGGGCGCGGGGGCTCGGTGATCCTCGAGGCCGACGAGGGCCTCGGCACTCTCCTCGACTTTCGCTACCGACGCCAGTACGCCGCCCCGCGCGGCGCCCACGGCCAGGGCTCCGACCGCCACGGCGCCGACGGCGGGGACCTGGTCCTGCGGGTTCCGGTCGGGACGGTCGTCCGAGCCCGGGACGAGGAGCTCACCCTGGGTGATCTGACGCGCCACGGCCAGCGGCTCGTGGTTGCGCGGGGCGGCCGCGGCGGCCGCGGGAACGCCCGGTTCGCCACCAGCACGCAGCGAGCCCCGCGCCGCGCCGAGCCCGGCACCCCCGGCGAGGAACGCTGGCTCCGCCTCGAGCTCAAGCTCCTGGCCGACGTGGGCGTCGTCGGTTTCCCGAACGCCGGCAAGTCGACGCTGGTGGCTCGGCTCTCGGCGGCCCGCCCCAGGATCGCGGACTACCCGTTCACGACACTCGTGCCGACGCTGGGGCTGGTGCGGCTCGACGACGAGCGAAGCTTCGTCATCGCCGACGTCCCGGGGCTCATCCAGGGCGCCGCGGCGGGCAAGGGGCTCGGCCTTCGGTTCCTCCGGCACCTCGAGCGGACCCGGGTGCTCGTCCACCTGGTCGACCTCGATCCTCGGAGCGGGCGGGACCCGGTCGACGACTGGCGCACGATCCAGGCCGAGCTCCGGGCCTACTCGCCCGCGCTGGCCGCGCGGCCCCAGCTTCTCGTCGCCAACAAGGTGGACCTGCCGGGCGCCGCGGCGCGCCTGGCGTGCGTCGAGTCGTTCGCGCGCCGGCGGGGCATCCGGGTGCTGGGCATCGCCGCGCGGACCGGCCAGGGGCTCGACGCCCTGCGGGCCGCGATCGGCGCGGCGCTGGCGGAGGCCATCCCGCCGAGCCCCGCCCGGGACGCCGAGGCGTGAACCGTCGCCGTCCGCGCCGCGTCGTCGTCAAGGTCGGCAGCGGCCTCATCGCCGACCCGACGCTCGGGCCGGATCCGGCCCGCATCGGCCCGCTCGCGGCCGAGCTCGCCCAGATGATGCGCACCGGGATCCAGGTCGCGCTGGTGACGTCGGGCGCGATCGCCGCCGGGACCGCGCGGCTCGGGCTGGGGGCGCGGCCGCGCTCGATCCCCGAGAAGCAGGCGGCCGCCGCCGTCGGCCAGGCGGCGCTCGTGTGGCACTACGAGCAGGCCTGCGCGAGCCACGGGGTGCGGGTCGCCCAGGTGCTCCTCACCCAAGAGGACGTGAGCCACCGGGCCCGGTACCTGAACGCCCGGAACACGCTCATGACCCTGCTCGCGTTCAAGGTGCTGCCGGTCGTCAACGAGAACGACACCGTCGCGGTCGAGGAGATCAAGGTCGGCGACAACGACAACCTGGCGGCGCTCGTCGCCGCCCTCATCGACGCCGACCTCCTGGTGCTCCTCTCGGACATCGACGGCCTGTACACCGGCGACCCGCGCCGCGACCCCGCCGCGCGCCGGATCGAGCGCGTCGAGGCGGTGACGGCCGAGATGGAGGCCCGGGCGGGCGCCGGCGGGCCCCTCGGGACGGGTGGGATGGTGACGAAGCTCCAGGCGGCGCAGAAGGCGATGGCCGCCGGCATCCCGATGGTCATCGCGGACGGCCGCCACCCGGCCGTGCTCCGGGCCGTGGTCCGGGGGGAGCCGGTCGGGACCTTCTTCGCGCCTCGCACGGACCGGCTGGCGGCCCGGAAACGCTGGATCGCCTTCGCCCTCCCCGTCCAGGGCACGATCGAGGTGGACGCCGGCGCCCGCCGCGCGCTCCTCGAGCGCGGCAAGAGCCTGCTCCCCTCGGGCGTGGTGAAGGTGGTCGGCGAGTTCGCGGCGGGGGATGCGGTGGGCGTCCGCGACGACGCGGGGCGGGAGTTCGCCCGCGGGATCGTCAGCTGCGACGCGCGCGAGCTCGAGCTCCTCCGGGGCGCGAAGACCGCCGAGATCGAGCGGCTGCTGGGCTACCGGGTGACGGACGAGGTCATCCACCGGGACAACCTGGTGATCCTGTGAGCCCCCGGGGTTCCCGTGAGCCTCCGGGGGCCATGATAGGCTAGGGCCGTGTCGGCGACGAGCGTCCGCGAGCTCGTGGCGGCGCGCGCGCGCGCGGCGCGCGAGGCCTCGCACGTCCTGGCGCTCGCGACCGCCCGAGTCAAGAACGAGGCGCTGGCCGCCATGGCCCGCGGCATCGAGGAGAAGGCGGCGGCCATCCTCGAGGCCAACCGCGTCGACCTCGACCGGGCCCGCGGCCACGGTCACCCCCGGGCGTTCCTGGATCGTCTGACCCTCACCGAGAGCCGCCTCGAGGACATGGCCGCCGGCGTCCGCCAGGTGGCGGCGCTCCCCGATCCGGTCGGCCAGGTCGTGAGCGGGTGGCGGCGGCCGAACGGGCTCGAGATCACGCGGGTGCGGGTGCCGCTGGGGGTGGTCGGGTTCATCTACGAGAGTCGCCCCAACGTGACCGCGGACGCGGCTGCCCTGTGCGTCAAGAGCGGAAACGCCTGCGTGCTGCGCGGCGGTCGCGAGGCGCTCGAGTCGAACACGGTCATCGCGGCGGTCCTCGCCCGAGCCCTCGAGAAGGCCGGCCTCCCCCCGGCGGCCATCGGGTTCATCGACGTTCCCGACCGGGCGGCGGTCGAGGCCCTGATCACGCTCGACCGCCACATCGACCTGGTGGTCCCCCGCGGCGGCGAGGCGTTCGTCCGGATGGTCGCCGAGCGGGCGACGGTGCCGGTCCTCAAGCACGACAAGGGCCTCTGTCACATCTACGTCGACGCTGGCGCCGACCTGCGGATGGCGGCCGACATCGTCCTGAACGCGAAGACCCAGCGACCGGGCGTCTGCAACGCCCTCGAGACCCTGCTGGTGCACGCCGACGAGGCGGGGGCGTTCCTCCCGGCCGTCGGGGCGCGCCTCCATGAGGCCGGCGTCGAGCTCCGCGGGTGCCCCCGGACCCGCGAGCTGGTCCCGGACGCGCGGCCGGCGACGGCGGCCGACTGGGACACCGAGTACCTGGACCTCATCCTTGCGGTGCGGGTCGTGCCCGGCTTCGACGACGCGGTCGCGCACATCCGGCAGCACGGGTCGGGCCTGGCCGAGGCCATCGTCACCCGGGACTATGCCCGGGCCCGCCGCTTCGTCGCCGAGGTCGACGCGGCGTGCGTCCTGGTCAACGCCTCGACGCGCCTGGTGGACGGCCACCAGTTCGGCATGGGGGCCGAGCTGGGGATCTCCACCTCGAAGCTCCACGCTCGCGGGCCGGTCGGGGTCGAGGAGCTGACGAGCACGAAGTTCGTCGTCACGGGCTCCGGGCAGCTCCGCGAGTAGCCGCGGGACCTCGCGCCTGACGCACCGCCGATGGCCGAGTGGCGGGTCGGGATCCTGGGGGGCACGTTCAACCCGATCCACGTGGGGCACTTGGTGTTCGCGGAGTCCTTCCGGGAGCGGCTCGCGCTGGATCGCGTCCTCTTCGTGCCGGCCGGCCAGCCGCCGCACAAGTCCCCGGCGGACCTGGCGCCGGCGCTCCATCGCTACGCGATGGTGACGCTGGCAGTGGCCGGGCACCCGGCGTTCGTGGTCTCGCCGGTGGAGCTCGAGCGGCCGGGGCCGTCCTACTCGGTGGACACGGTCGAGGGGCTGGCTGGCGAGTGGCCGGGAGCCCGGCTGTTCTTCCTGATGGGCAGCGACACGTTCCTCGACCTGCCGACCTGGCACGCGCCCGAGCGGATCGGCACCTTCGCGACCCTGGCCGTCGGGGACCGCGCCGGGAGCGGGTTCGACCCCGACGGGGGCGCCGCGCGCGCGGTGCTCGGGCGGCTCGGGCGGCCCGGCTGGCGCCGCGTGCCGCCGACCCCGCCGGAGGCGCTCGCGCCCGGCGAGTGCGCGCTGGTCGAGACCCGCTCGCTGGCGGTCTCCGCGCGGGCCGTGCGCCGGCAGCTGGCGGCGGGCGAGAGCGTGCGGTACGTGGTCCCGCTCGCGGTGGCCGACTACATCGCCGGTCATCGCCTGTACCGCGAGCCGGCGTAGGTGCTC
>DASRDR010000257.1:0-4939 GCA_035652475.1 Candidatus Methylomirabilota bacterium
CTCCGGAGGAGCGCGACGCGGCGCTGGCGGACACCGCCCGGGCCCTGGGTCAGGTCGTTCACTTGATCCAGGACGCCACCGTGCCTGCCCACACGCGGAACGATGCCCACCTCGTCATCCTCGACGGCGACGGCTACGAAGGCCGCCTGGACGAGATGCGGGCCAGCCAGAACCCCGAGGTCCATGGGCATTTCCTCGCCCTCCTCGCTCGACCACCGGTACGACCGGCCGCATCGATCTTCACGCCGACCGAAGACTTCGACGCTCCGGCGCCCGTGGCGCGGCTCATCGACACCGACATCTATGCGGGGTCCGCTGCGACCTACCGGGCGGGGAGCGTCTTGGGAGTGGCCGAATACACGAACGGCGGATACGTCAGCGACGACACGATCTTCCTCGAGTTCCCGCTCCCCCGCCGCGACAGCCTGGATGCGATCGGGTTCCTCGAGCCAGATCCGGAACTGGGGGTGCGTCGGTACTTCAGCAAGACCACCGACGGCGATTCGGTTTCTCACTTCGTGGCCGAGGGAACGCTGTGGGAGCGCCTTCGATTTCGAGGACAGGTCTTCGGATGTCAGGCGTGCTACGTCCTCGATGACAGAACGTACGAAGCCGCTGCTGGCAATCTGATTCCGCGGGCCGTGGGCTACTCCGCTGCGCTGCTCGACTACTTCTTCCGTGGGCAGCTCAAGGTCACGTTCGCGGGCAGCCCGCGCGTCGTTCGGATCGTCAACACGACGCCCGGAGAGGCGATGTCCGGTCAAGTGACGTTCTACTACGACACGCGCGCCGGCGAGCGCGTCAAGCTTGCCGGCCCGTTCCTCGTCAGTCTCGCTCCAGACCGCTCGAGTGACCCCTTCACGCTCCCCTCTCCCTCCGCGGACAACCCGCCGGACGACAGCCGAGTGCTCGTCGTGTTCGAAGGAACCCTCGGGGACGAGCGGGACACGGCGATCGCGGCGGCGTTCGCGGAGCCCCCAGCCTGGGTTCAGGTCGTCAGCGCCTCGATCGGCGGCAGCAGTGGAAGCGGCATCGTCGGTGGCTACATCCCCGCCGGAACCGATCTCGCCGAGGGGCCCATCACGATCGAGGCGTTCCATTCGCAGAATGCCGGAGATTGCTATTTCGGCGTCGAGAACTTCGTCGACACGCTGATCTATCGGTCCAATGCTGCGTTTCCCGGCACGACGATGCGGGTCACGATCTCGGTAGACAACGCCGATGCCGACATCGGATACGTGGTGGTGGCGGCCGGAGCACTCTCGAGCAACGCGACGCTCGACGATGCCGAGCACTGGCAATTCGACGGGAGCTCCCCCGGAGGCACGGTCGTCGGCAACTCGGCGCTGCTGGTCACGACCACCGGCGGCACGTACGACATTCCGGTCGGGTCGATCGAGTTCTTCCGCTTCATGGGCAACGCTCACTATCCACCCTGCCCTCCGGGGGGCGTGTACTCGGTCCGCGGCGTCATGCTCCACCTGGAATTCTTGTAGGGCTCGCGCCGGGGCTACGACGACAGGCGGTCAGCGCGGCGGGCTCGGCGTGGCCCACCGGATGGCCTCGGCACAGGCCTCGCGGAGCGGGTCGAGCGCGTCCGTGAAGAAGTGGTCGGCGTCGAGGAGGCGCGTCCACGGCGGGCGCGGGAGCGACGCCGCGAGCGTCTCGAGCCGGCCGGGATCGGAGTACTCGTCGCGGGCGCCGGCGATGAGGGCGACGCGCCCCTGGACGCCGGCCAGGAACCCGTAGTCGTACCGGGCGAGGACCGGGGCGATGCCGAGGTAGAACCCCACCGCGCGGTCCGCGGCCGCGGCCCGCCCGCCGACCGCGCTCCCGAACGAGTACCCCGCCACCGCCGCGACGGCCGGCGCGGGGCCGAGGGCGGTCCGGAGGTGCCCGAGCGCGGCGGCGACGTCGGCGACCTCGGCCCGTCCCTCGCCGTGGACGCCCTCGCTCGCGCCCACCCCGCGGAAGTTGAACGCGAGGGTCGTCCAGCCCGCCTCGCGGAACGCGGCCTCGGCCGTCAGGATGACCGGGGTCAGCATGGAGCCGCCGTAGAGGGGGTGCGGGTGGCAGAGGACGACCCCGCGATCCGGGGCGCCCGGGGTGAGGCGGCCCTCGAGCGCGAGCCCGTCGGCCGTGCGGAACCGGACCAGCCGGGCGTCGCGCGGCAGGCGGAACGCCACCGCGCTCAGCCCCCGGCCGCCGCGGCGCGCGGGCCGCGTGCGGTCTCCGCTCGGCCGAATCCCGTGGCGGCCGGCGGGAACCCCGGGCGCGGCAGGCACGGGTCTGCGGTGTGGCGGGCCGGTGGGGCGGGACCGGCGCCGCCGGCCGCACTCGGGCCCGGCCAGGGGAAGATCCGCGTCGCCCCCAGGCCGGGACGAATGCCCGCGGCGATCTCACCCGCTGTCATCGGCCCTCCACCCCGCGGCCGGGAGCCGGCCGCCGTCGTCGCGGGTCCCGCGCGCCGGGCGGTCCCCACACGCCCGGGCGCCCCCATTCTGGCGCCCGCCGCCGCGGATCGCCACCCGGGCGACTCGCCACGGTGCCGAGAAGGCGGCACGTTCGCCTGTACCTCGAGGCTAGAGCACGCGCTGGGCGGCTCGGCCATGTCCGCGCCGCCCGCCCGCGGCTCGCCGCTTGGCGCCGCCGGCGCCAGCCCGCAACCCCGCAGCATCCGGCGCAGCCGTCCGCCAGCTCACCAGTCCGCCGTGTCCGCGCCACCCGCCCGACCGACCGCGAGTCGGCGGTGCCCGCGCCGCCGGCCGCCCGCTCCCCCACTCGGCGGTAGCCGGTGCCGCGGCCCGCCCAACCGGCCGACTCGAGGACCTGGCGTCGCTCCGCCAAGTGCAGCCGGCGGTAGGCGGTGCCGCGGCCCGCCTGACCGGCCGACCGCAACCGCAACCCGGCACTGGCCCGGGCGGCCGGCCGCCAGCGCCCCGGGCGCGATCCGGCGCGGCTCCCGGGGGGCCGTCCTGGGCGGCCCGGGGCGTTTCCTGTAGACTCTCCCCAACGGTGAATCCCCTCCTCGACGTGCGCCACCTGAGCACCCAGTTCACGACGCGCGGGGGTGTCGTCCGCGCCGTCGACGACGTCTCGTGGGACATCCGCGAGGGCGAGACCGTCGCCCTGGTCGGGGAGTCCGGGTGCGGGAAGAGCGTGAGCGCGCTCTCGGTGATGCGCCTGGTCGCGGCCCCGGCCGGCCGGATCGTCGGCGGCGAGATCTGGTTCCGGGGACGGGACCTCCTGCGGCTCGGCGAGGAGGAGATGCGCCGGATCCGGGGGCGCGAGATCGCGATGATCTTCCAGGAGCCGATGACGTCCCTGAACCCGGTGCTCACGATCGGGCGGCAGCTCACGGAGGGGCTGGAGATCCACCTGGGCCTGGACGGGGCCCGGGCGGCCGCGCGCGCGGCGGAGCTCCTGGGGATGGTCGGCATCCCCGACCCCGAGCGCCGGCTCGCCCAGTACCCCCACCAGTTCAGCGGCGGGATGCGCCAGCGCATCATGATCGCGATGGCGCTCGCCTGCGAGCCGGCGCTCGTGCTCGCCGACGAGCCGACCACCGCGCTCGACGTGACGATCCAGGCCCAGATCCTCGAGCTCATGAAGATCCTCTCGCGCCGGCTCGGGGTCGCGATGCTCATCATCACCCACAACCTCGGGGTGGTCGCGCGCTACGCCGACCGCGTGAACGTGATGTACGCGGGCCGGATCGTCGAGCGGGGGGACGCCCGAGAGCTCTACGCGCGCCCGCGCCACCCCTACACGCTCGGGCTCCTCCGCTCGGTCCCGCGGCTCGACGCCCCGCGCCGGGCGCGGCTCCACCCGATCGAGGGGCACCCCCCCGACCTGGCGCGGCTGCCGCGCGGCTGCGCGTTCGCCCCCCGCTGCGGGTTCCGCGTCGAGCGGTGCCTGGCCGAGCGGCCCGCGCTCCAGCCGGCGGGGAGCGACGGCCACGTGAGCGCCTGCTGGGAGGCCGCGCGCCTGGCGGCCGAGACGGTGGCCGCGGCGCCATGACCGGGGTCACCGTCGTCCACGCGCCGGGGTTGGAGCGAAGGGCGCTAGGTCGCGACGCCGTGACCGAGGGACGGGCGCCGTGACCGGGAGCGGTCCCGGCCCCGCGAACGGGAACGGCGAGCCCCTCCTCGCCGTCCGCGACCTGGTCAAGCACTACCCGATCATGAGCGGCTTCCTCGGCCGGGCGGCGGGGCTCGTGCGGGCGGTCGACGGCGTGAGCTTCACGATCCGCCGCGGCGAGACCCTCGGGCTCGTGGGGGAATCGGGGTGCGGGAAGACCACGACCGGGCGCTGCATCCTCCAGCTCGAGCGGCCCACCCGCGGCTCGGTGCGCTTCGACGGCCAGGAGCTCACGACGCTCGGCGGGCGCGCCCTGCGCGCGGTCCGCCGCCGGATCCAGGTCATCTTCCAGGACCCCTACAGCTCGCTCAACCCGCGCATGACCGTCGGCGACATCCTCGCCGAGCCGCTCCACGTCCACGGGTTCGTGCGCGGCCACGCCGAGGGCGCGGCGCGCGTCCGGGCGCTCCTCGAGCAGGTCGGGCTCCTCCCGCAGCACGCCCGGCGCTACCCGCACCAGCTCTCGGGGGGCCAGCGCCAGCGGGTCGGCGTCGCGCGGGCGCTCGCCCTCCAGCCCTCGCTGATCATCTGCGACGAGCCGGTCTCGGCGCTGGACGTCTCGATCCAGGCCCAGATCATCAACCTCCTGGAGGACCTCCAGCGGGATCTCCGCCTCACCTACCTCTTCGTGGCCCACGACCTCTCGGTGGTCCGGCACATCTCGGACCGGGTCGCCGTCATGTACCTCGGCCGGATCGTGGAGATGGCCGACCGGCAGACCATCTACGAGGCCCCCGCCCACCCCTACACCCAGGCCCTGCTCTCGGCGGTGCCGATCCCCGACCCGGCGGTCGAGGCC
>DASRDR010000258.1:0-12040 GCA_035652475.1 Candidatus Methylomirabilota bacterium
GGCCGTCGATCCGGGCCAGGCGACCGGCCCGGGCGATCAGCAGGAAGCGCAGCGTCCGCATGCTACGGAACGCGAAGGCATAGGTGCGCTTCCGCGAACGGGGCTTGGCCGTCGCGAGGGTCTGGAGCTGGAAGCTGCGCAGCAGATTGTGGGCGAGGACGCTCAGGTGTTGCCAGGCACTATTCGCCCCGTAATGGTGGGTCGGCACCACATCGAAGGCGAACTCGCCCTTGAGTTCCCCGTAGGTCTTTTCCTGGGCACCCCGGCCCGCGATGAACGCCCAGAGCGCTGCGGGGGCGAGCGCCTTGTTCGTCGTGACCGCCGAGTACTCGAAGTGCCCGTCGTCTGGGGAGAAGAGATCAAGCTGGAAGTTCTTCCGGGTCTCGTGCTCGACGTGCTTCCGATAGACGACGACACGGAGCGTCAGGTCCCAGGGCTCCAGCCGCAGTGCGGTCTCGAAGGCGCTGACCTGGGCGTTGATCCGGGTCCAGTCCCGCTGCGCGGCGACCAGCGCCTTCAGCCCGACCCACTTCCAGAACCCGACTTTGATCGCGTACTCGCAGCTTTCGCGAGCCAGGAGGGCGAGGATCTCCTCCTGAAAGAAGGCCGCATCCATGCGGAACTCCAGCGGGAGGCCCCGACCGAAGCGGTCCCGGAGCTCGTGGATCAGCTCGCGCAGGAATCGGACGGCCCCGCGGCTGTCGTGGACATTCCCGGGCCGGTTCTTCAGCCGCAGGATGTGGCCGGTCTGGGCCAGATGGGCCAGCAGGGGGTAGTAACTCGGGTCCTTCTTGAAGTGGGGGTTGTAGCCGCGGAAGGCCCAGGCCACGGTGTTCCCGGTCCGCACCACGGTCCCATCGACGTCGATCGTCAACCGGGGCAGATTGAGCCGCTCCAGCTGCTCGTAGAGCAGCGCGCTGTTCAGCCTGATGAGCGCCTGGAGGGCCTCCTGGGTGAACTGCTTGAGCCAGTTCACCACCGTGCGGTCCGTGGGGATCCGCGCGAGGCCACAGAGTCGCGCCACCAGCGGGTCATGGGCGAGATAGCGCAGATGCTCGAGGCGGCGGGCCCCGACGACGAACAGGCCGATCATCAGGAGGATCAGCCGGCCCGCGCCGTAGTCGCCGCCGATGCGGTAGCCGTTGAACGCCTGGCGAATCCGGTGATGCAGCCCGAGCAGGCGGAAGTACCGGCGCAGCAACTCCAGACCGCCGTACGAGGTCAGCTGCTGCGGGACGAACTCGATGGGGAGATCGGCCTTGACGACGCGTCGCAACCTCGCTACCGTCAACCTCATCAGAAGGGCCTCCAGTGTGTGAGGGGTGACGTCGGCACGTCCTCCCTTATGAGCGCACCGGAGGTCCTTTTGATTCATGCCGACCACACTTTCATGCCCCGGCTATTTTCGAATTAGGGTTAACCTCCAGGTCTGCGCCGGAGCGACCGGCGCGCCGGCGGGGTTCACCGTGCAGTGGGTGGCGGTCGGCCCGGCGGGCGAGAGCACGTGCCCGGGACCGGACTTCGTATGGCCGTCGGCGGAGACGGGCCTCTGCGACGCGTCCTTCTCCGGCAACGCGAGCGGCTCGCGCTACAACCTGGCGGCGAACCAGTGCGTCACGGTGAACATCGGCGACCTCCTGTTCGACAACGGCACCTCGACGAGCTGCCCCGATGCCCTCGATTGCGACACGCTGTACGTCTTCCGCGCGTTCGCGCACGGGAACAGCTCCGTCAACCGGAGTCCCTTCACCGGGAACACGTGCTGCGCGACCGCGGCGTGCTCCGGGCTGGAGGAAGGCTGCACGTTCACGCAGGGGTACTGGAAGACCCACGGCCCCGAGGGGTGCGCGACCGGCAACAACGTGAACCAGTGGCCGGTGACGAGCCTGACGCTCGGGACCGTCGTCTACACCGACCTCCAGCTCTGCAGCATCCTGAACAAGCCGGCGAGCGGGAACGGACTCATCACGCTTGCCCACCAGCTCATCGCGGCCAAGCTGAACATCGCGAACGGCGCCGACGGCTCCGCGATCGCGACCGCGATCGCGAACGCGGACACCCTGATCGGCGCGCTCGTGGTTCCGCCGGTCGGTAGCGGCTCGCTCACCCCGGCATCGGTGAGCACGCTCGTGACCGCCCTCCAGGATTACAACGAGGGGCTGGTCGGACCGGGACACTGCGATCCCGAGCCCGAGGAGCCGGCGTAGTGGCGGCCCCCGCCACCTGGCCGGGGAGCGAGGGCACGCCAGCGCACGTGCGTGGCCGGTGGTGGCCGCTACAGGGGCTCGCGCCAGCGCCCCGTCCTACCGATGGACGGGACTGACGTGAGCCTCGCGACGAGAGCCCGGAAGCGCTGAGGCGACGGGGTGGCGGCCCGGGCGGCCGCCCTTCCGAGCCTCGGCAGCCATCCCCTCGGGGCCGAGAGTGCCCCGTGCGCGGACCTCGGGCTGCTGACCCCGCTCAAGCAGTCGCCGGAGTACCGCCGGGTCCGCCCGCGGATCGCCGACGTCGGGCCGGCCGACGCCTGGCAGGACGGCGGGCTCCACTACTTCGTGTTCGCGCTCACCCCCGAGCCGTCCCCGGGCGGGCCGGCGGTCGCGCTGTTCGTCATGGAGCCGAGCGAGCCCGTGCCGGTGGCGGCGCTGGTCATCACGCCGGGGGCCGATCCCACGCGTCCGCGCGTCGTCGATGCGCGGAACCCCGAGCGGCCGCTGACGGTCCGGCTGTAGCCGGCCAAACGCTCGCATCGGGCGTCGGCCCGCCGGCCGCTGCATCAGCGGCGCCCGACCGGGGGATCACCTCCCGATAGGCCGGCGCGCGTCGGCGCGCGTGACCGGATCTCCCGAGCGACGGCGGAGGAAGCGGGAGCGGCCGCCGGCCCCGAGTCACCGCGCCGGCGACCCGCCGCGTGGGAAGCGCGACCGCCCGCAGCGCCGAGTCACCGCGCCGTCGCCCCCCGGGCCGCCGTGCGGCCGGGTGCGTCAGACCAGGCCCTTCTCCCGCGCGTAGACGGTCAGGGCGACCCGGCTGTCCACCCCGAGCTTCTCGTAGATGTTGTGGAGGTGGACCTTGACCGTGCCCTCGCTGATGTGGAGGCGCTCGGCGATCGCCTGGTTGCGGAGGCCCTCGGCGACCAGGCGCACGATCTCGATCTCCCGCGCCGTGAGCAGCGCGGCGACCTCCCGGAGGCCCGCCTCGCGGCGGAGCATCCGGTCGAGGGCGCGGCCGAGCGAGCGGCGCTCGATCCACTGCTCGCCGGCGACGACCTTGCGGACGCACTCGACCAGCATCCGCGGCGCCATCTCCTTCAGCACGACGCCGCGGACGCCGAGCCGCATCGCCTCCAGCACTTGGTCCTCGTCGAGCTCGGCGCTCAGGAGCACGACCCGTGTCGGGAGCGCCTCGCGCCGGAGCTCCCGGAGGATCGCGAACCCGTCGAGCCCCGGCATGCGGACGTCCAGGACCAGCACGTCGGGCCGGTGCTCCCGCACCGCGCGCAGCGCCTCCGTCCCGTCGACGCAGCGGGCGACCACGGCCAGGTCCGCCTGGCCGGTGAAGAGCCGCTCGAGCCCGTCCAGGACGATCGGGTGGTCGTCGGCCAGGACCAGGCTAGCGGGCATGGGCGAGCCCGGCGCGGTGGAGCGGGAGGAGAATCTCGAGGCGGGCCCCGCCCTCGCCGGAGTCCACGGTCAGCGAGCCGCCGAGGGCGTCGATCCGCGACCAGAGGCTGACCGGTCCGCCCTCGGCGCGGACGCCCGCGTGGCCCCGGCGGCCACGGAACGGGAACCCCCGGCCGTCGTCGACCACCACGATGCGGAGCGCCCCGTCGCGGATCTCGAGCTCGACCTCCGCGCTCCCCGCGTGGCCGTGGCGGGCCGCGTTGACGAGCGCCTCCTGGACGATGAGCTGCGCCCCCCGCGCCAGCTCGCGCGGGAGGCGGGCCACCTCGGGGGGGGCGGTGATGGTGACCGCGAGCCGCCAGTGGCGGGCGATGCGGTCGCGCAGCTCCTCGAGCCGTGCGGCGAAGCCGACGTCCGGGGGTTCGAGCGCGCCGGTGGCGGGCTTGAGGTCCCGGAGGAGGACCCGGAGGTCCCGCTGCTCGGCCGAGAGGAGCCGCTGGACCTCGCGGAGCCGCTCGGCGGCGGCCGCCGGGTCACGACCGACAAGCCCCAGCGCCGCCTCGAGCTGGAGACCCGCCGCGGCCAGGGCCTGGAGCAGCCCGTCGTGGAGATCGCGCGCCACGCTGATCCGGGTCTGCGTCTCGGCGACCCCGCGGAGGCGCTCCAGCGCGGCGAACTGGTCCAGGCACGCCGTGACCTGCCGGGCCACGACCCCGCCGAGGACGAGATCGTCCGAGGTCATGTGCGGCTTGTCGAGCACGAGCAGCCACCCGTGGAGGAACTCCCCGGCGAGCTCGCACCCCAGCACGGCCCGGATCCCGAAGCGCGCCTGGACCGCCCGGTGGAGCGGCGGGCCGGTCGAGACCGCCATGCCCCCGGGCGTCGCGCGGAGCACCTCGGGCACCGGATCGGCGGCGTCGGGGCAGAGGAACCCGTCGCCCAGGCCGGGCGTGACCACCGGGTCGCAGCTCCCGGGCGCCTCGCGCGTCCACTCGAGGCGATTCCCCGCCCAGAGGGCCAGCTGCACCCAGGGCTCGTCCGGGTCCTCCCACGCCATCAGCACCCGCGGCGCCCGCAGGGTCGCGGCGGCGTGGGCCAGGGTCTCGGGGATCAGCGCCGCGCCCTCGTGGGGCCCGGTCGAGGGCCACGCCGCCAGCTGGGCCAGCTCCGCCCGCGCCCGGCGCTCGTAGGCGCTCAGGTACCCGAGCAGGGCGGCGATCACGATCAGGTCCACGCCGCGGACGACGAACCGGCTGAGCTCGTAGCCGCCGTCGTTCACGACCTCGCGGGCGTGGAGACCCAGCCCCAGGAAGACCAGGAGCGTGGCGCCGAGCGTCCAGGCGGTCCCGCGCCACTGCCAGCGGAGGGTCGCGCAGGCGAGGGCGAACACGAAGAAGACGGTGAAGGGGCTCCGGGCGCCGCCGCTCACGTAGAGGAGCAGCGTGAACATCGCGAGGTCCAGGACGTGGGTGAGGGCCCGCTGCCGCGACGAGGCCCGGGGCGTGCGCCAGTTGAGGACCGCGAGCGTGGCCGCATAGGCGATGTACGTCGTCAGCGCCGCCACCAGGACGCGCGGGTGACGGAGCGGGACGGCCCGGTCCAGCGACAGCGGCAGCGCCGACACGGCGGCCAGCGCCAGGCGGCCCGCCGCGATCAGTCGCTCGGCCCGGCTCTGTGGCGCGTACTGGAGGAGCATGGGTCACCTCCTCCGCCGCCGGTCGGGCGCGGGCGCGATCGCGGCCGGGCGTCGATCGGGCCTCGTGCCGTCGCGGCGACCCCTCTCCCCGGCCCGATGGTACCGCGGAGCGGGGTCCGGCCGGCGAGCTTCCCGGGGGGCGGCCGCGACGAGGGGCACGGGCCGCGTGGGGGACCGCGGGCGAGATCACCCGGCTCAGGCCGCCCATCCGGCGGCGCGGGCGAGATCACCCGGCTCAGCCCGCCCATCCGGCGGCGCGGGCGAGATCACCCGGCTCAGCCCGCCCATCCGGCGGCGCCCCCGATGCGCGCCGCGGCCCGATCGGGCAGAGCGGTGAACGGGCGTGCGGGTTGTCCGCAAGCCCGTGTCGCACTTTCGGCACCGCGTTACCACCGCGGGCCGCCCGGGCCGGGGAACTCCCGGCCGACCCGGCGACCGGCGGCTGGTGCGGGCTTTGCGTGCGATCCGGGTGTCCAGCAGCGTGATGCGCGATTCCGCCGAGCCTGCCGCGCTCCGTCTCGCGTGCCCGGTTCCCGAGGGCGTGTTCCGGTACGTGCTGGACGTCGAGACGCAGAAGGCGCTCCGGCTCGGGTACTCCCTGTCGCTCGTCTGCCTCGAGCCGGACGTCGAGGACGCGCGCCGGGAGGGGAGCCTGGCCGCCCACATCGCGCGCAGCGTCGTCCGCGACATCCGTCGCAGCGACCTGGTGACGACGCTCGCGCCCGGGGTGGTGGGGATCCTCCTGATCAACGCCGACCCGCCGACCCTGGGGTCGATCATCGACCGGATCGGGATCACGCCGTCGCGCGGCCGGCCGCGCTTCGTCCGCGGCGGGCAGGTGATCTCGGTCAGCGGCGGGGTAAGCTACTTCCCGGCGACGGCCCGGAGCGCCGACGAGCTCTGGAGCGAGGCTCGCGGGCTCATGGCCCGCGCCCGGCACGAGGGCGGGGATCGGCTCCTCCTCCCGTCGCGCCCGGGCGCCCGCGGCTGACGCCCGCGCCGCCCTTCGGCCGCGCCGGCGGGCGCCCGCGCGCCCGTGGCGGGGTGCGGCTCGGCGGATCGGGGCCGGCCGCCTCACAGGTTGCCGGCGCGCGACTCCTGGCCCGGGTTCGGGCGGTCCTGCTCCGCGGCCGGGGGCTCGAGGCTCTCGAGGGCCGCGTCCAGGTTCGTCAGCGCCCAGGGCTTCTCGACGACGTCCGTGAACCCGAGCCGGCGCGCCTCCTCGAGCTGCTCGTCCGTGGCGCGCCCGGTCAGCACCAGCACCGGCAGGTCGCGGTGCGCGCGCCGGATCTCCCGGAGCACGTCCAGGCCCGACATCCCGGGCATCACCATGTCCAGGAACACCGCGTCGGGGGGCTGCGCCGCGATCGCCGCCAGGCCCTCCGCCCCGGAGCGGGCGACCGCCGGGATGTGTCCCCGGGCCCGGAGGACCTCGGCGAGCAGGTTTCCGACCTGCGGGTCGTCGTCGATGATGAGGATCCGCATCGCTGGCGCTCTCCGATCGTCCCGGCCTCGCCCGGTCGGCCGCTCGCGGCGGGGTGGGGAAGCAACGTGGCCACCACCTCGAACCGCGTCCGTCGCGCGAGACCGCGACGATCCCATCGTCACCGCCGGACCGGGTACGCGAACGTCAGGAACACCGTCACGACGTGCCGGTCGATGGTGAACGTGCCTGCGTCCTCGTAGGAGAACGTGTAGCTCGCCCCGACTCGCGCCCAGGCCGTGAGCGGGTAGGTGGCGCTCGCGGTGACCGCGTACGTCCGGTCGGTCCCGTCCTCGATGTTCGTGAACCCGCCCGAGATGCCGAGCGCGGCGCCGCGCGGGAGCTGGTAGCCCCAGAACCCGACGACGCGGTCGACGGTCTGCGGCCCCGCGCGCCCCACCACGATGCTCTGCGTGCGTCCGAACCGGAGCCCGACGCTGCCGTTCCGGAAGCCGTGCGTGACGTACGCGTCGACGTCGGGCTCGACCGTTCCCTCCGAGAAGCTCGGGCCGACCTGGATCGCGGCCGCGGTGGTCGGCCCGAGCTGGCGACGGTACCCGAGCAGCACCGAGTGGGCGGTCGTGTGATCGGTGCCGCCGCCGTCGGTCGTCTCGAAGAGACGGAACCGGTAGGCGATCAGCCCCTGGTCCAGGGCGGTGAAGTCCTTGGCCAGCCCCGCCGTGGCCTCGTGGGACATGTCCGTGCTGCCGCTCTCGACGCTGCTGTAGGTGTAGGTGTACCCCAGCAGGGCCGACAGGTCGGGGGCGAGGCGGTGGGTGACCGACGGGCTGGCCGTCACCACCGTCGTCCGCCGGCGGCCCGTGCTGGCGGCGGACACGCTCGGGGGGATCGCCGGCGGCGGGAGGTTCCCCGTGGCGGTCGGGGCCCCGGGCCCCGCCGGGGTCGGGGCCCCGACCGGGAGCGTGGGGGGGCCCGCGCCGGGCGCCGCGGTGCCCGGGGTAGCCGGACCCGGCGCCGTCGTGCCGGGCGCGGCTCCCCCGGCCGGCACGGTGGCCGGGACGTTCGGCTCGCCGGGCGCGCCGCCGGGCACCGGCGCGGTCTGCGGTCGAAAGAGGTCGCCGGTGCTGGGGATCAGGTAGAAGTCGACCGCCAGCCCGAGCACGGTGCGCGGGTCCGGGAGGTACCCGGCGCGGAGCGTCGCGCTCTGGCGGTCACCCACGTTGCTCAGGTCCGAGTTGTCCGCGTACCACTCGCCGGAGACGAGGTAGTTGCCCAGCAGGGCGAACCGGGGGCCGCCGTACGTGAAGCCGATCCCGGGCGTCACGCGGGTGATGAGGTCCGAGCGCTTGTCCCGCTCGGAGTTCGCGATGTTGCTGTCGTAGTCCTCGCTGAGGGTGAGCGACGGGATGAACGTCCAGCCGGGGGCGACCAGCTGCTGGGCGGATGCGGCGCGCGCTCCCCCGGCCCCCAGCGCGAGGAGCGCCGCCAGCCAGGGCGCACCGAGGAGGCGCTGCCCGGAGCCGGCGTGCCGTCGGGTTGTCATTCGCGTCTCGCCGCTGCGCCCGGCCCGCGGCGCGCCGAGCGACGAGAGCGGCACGAGCGGACAGTGCAACATCGGGGCCGCGGTGGGCGACGGGGGGCGGGCCGCGCCGGGGTCCGCGCGTTTCCCGGCGCGCGCCCGGCATCCCGGGGCGCTCCATGCTCCCGGCGCTCCAGCCGGTTCCGGTCGGCCCACGGCGGGTGATCTCCGCGCCCGGCGCGATGGTAGCACCCGGCGCGGCCGCCGTCAGCCCGAGGCGTCGTCGGTCGCGCGCCCGCCCGCCCGCCCCGGGATGCTCGGAGCGGCCTGCACGCGCCCGACGCCGGCGGTGCGCAAGCCGCGCGCGGGATTCGCGCACGCCGTTGCCTGCTCTGCACCGGTGCGGTGTCGAGGACAGGGAAGTTCACTGCACATATTGGCCGTCCGGCCTTCCCAACCGTGGAGCCGGAGTCCCTGCCGGCGCCGGCGCGCCCGGCGGCCGGTCGGCGACCGCAGGGGCGCGATTTCCGGGCGCGGAGCGGGCGCCGACACCCGTGGCACGGACATTGCCCCTCCCTGTCCAGACCGCGATGCCCAGACCAGGAGCCGCGCGACGCGCATCGGGGGTGCAGGGCCGGAGCGCCCTGATCCTCGAGTCCGATCCGACCCGGCAGCAGCAGCTGTGCGAGGCGCTCGAGGCGCTGGAGCTGGCGCCGGTCGTGGCCGCCTCGACTGACGAGCTCCTGGTCCTCGCCTACGAGGGCCCGTACCAGCTCACGGTCGTGGGGCTCCACATCGACGGGCAGCCGGGCCTCGAGGTGCTGCGCCGCATCCGCAGCCGCCAGCCGCACCGCGAGCCGCTCATCATGCTGGCGGACGGCGACCACCCGGCGCCGGCCGCCGTCGCCGACGCGCTGGATGCCGACCAGATCCTCCCCTGGCCGTGGACGGCCGAGAACTTCGCCGCCGCGGTGGAGCGGGCGCTCGAGCGCCCCCGCGCGCCGGTCGGCGACGGGATCGGCTACGACGACGCGGGCACCCGGCTCCGCCAGGAGATGGCTCTCTGGCGGAGCGCCAAGATGCGCGAGGTCTGGCGCATCGTGCACCAGGCCGCCGGGGTGGACGTCACCGTGCTGATCGGTGGCGAGACCGGGACCGGCAAGGAGCTCGTGGCCCGGGCGATCCACCACCTGTCGCCCCGCCGCAGCAAGCCGTTCGTGAAGGTCAACTGCGCGGCGGTGCCGGCCGAGCTGCTGGAGAGCGAGCTCTTCGGCCACGAGCGGGGCGCCTTCACCGGGGCCCACCAGCTCCGGGTCGGCAAGTTCGAGGCGGCCGACCAGGGCGTGGTCTTCCTGGACGAGATCGGCGACCTCCACCTGTCGCTCCAGGCCAAGCTGCTCCACGTGCTCCAGGACGGCGCGTTCACCCGGGTCGGGGGGCGCGCGACCATCAAGGTCGACGTGCGCGTGGTCGCCGCCACCAACCGCGACCTGGAGCGCGACGTCGCCGAGGGGCGGTTCCGGGAGGACCTCTACTACCGGCTCAACGTGATCCAGGTGTGCGTCCCGCCGCTCCGCGAGCGGGCCGAGGAGGTCGCGCCGCTGGCCGAGTACTTCCTCCAGCGGTACGCCCGCGTGTACCGGCGGGAGGGGTTCGCCGTGTCGCCGCCGGTGCTCGAGCGGCTCGTGCGGCACGACTACCCCGGGAACGTGCGGGAGCTCGAGAACATCGTCAAGCGGATGGTCGTCCTGAACGACCCCCTGCTCGAGCGGACGGCGCTCGGGCCGCGCCGCGGCCCGGCGGAGGAGCTGCCGGCGTCGGCGGCGGCGGGCGCCGCCGGGCAGCCGTCGCTCAAGGACATCGCGCGCGCGGCGGCCCGGGCGGCCGAGCGCGAGGCGATCGCGCGGGTGCTGCACCAGACGCGGTGGAACCGCGTGCGCGCCGCGAAGCTGCTCGGGATCAGCTACCGGGCACTGCTCTACAAGATCAAGGACGCCGGCCTCGCCGCGGAGTCCTCACTCCCCTCGGGGTCGTGATGGGAGACGTCATGGGACGGCGTGTGATGGCCCTCGTGGTGGGGATCGGGCTGGCGGCGGCGGCGGCCGCGGCGCAGGAGGTCAAGCCGACGGTCGGGACGCCGGCGCCGGAGGGGAAGCCCCCGGGCACGATCGCGCCCGAGGGGAGCAACAACGGCTACGCCCAGCAGGAGGAGTACCGCATCGGCCCCGAGGATGTGCTGCAGGTCTTCGTGTGGAAGAACGAGACGCTGAGCCGGACGGTCTCGGTGCGGCCGGACGGGAAGATCTCCCTGCCGCTCCTGGGCGACATCCAGGCGGCCGGCCAGACGGCCCGGGAGATCCGCGACACGCTGGTGAAGCGCTACTCCGAGTACATCGCGTCGCCGGAGGTCTCGGTGATCGTCAACGACGTGAAGAGCGTCAAGGTCTCGGTGATCGGGGAGGTTCCGAAGGCCGGCCGGTACGAGCTGAAGAGCCGCACCACGGTGCTCGACGTGCTCGCGCTGGCAGGCGGGTTCGGGCAGTTCGCGTCGCGGTCGCGCGTGTTCGTGCTCCGGCCGGAGAACGGGAAGATGAAGCGGATCCCGTTCAACTTCAACAAGGCGGTGTCGGAGGGCGGGGAGCAGGAGAACTTCTACGTCCTCCCCGGCGACATCGTGGTGGTCCCGTAGCGCCGTGGACCAGCCGGCGCCGACGGGCGCGCAGCAGCTGGACCGGGCGTGGGGCATGGTGCGGCGGCGCTGGCGGCTCGGCGCCCTGGCACTCCTGGTTCCCCTGGCCGCGGTGGTGGGCCTGGTCCCGTTCCTGCCCAGCGTCTACCGGGCGTCGAGCGTCGTCCTGGTGGAGCGCCAGCAGGTCCCGGAGGCCCTGGTGAAGTCGACCGTCACCAGCGCGCTGGATACGCGGCTCCAGATGATCACCCAGGAGATCCTCCGCCGCGGCCACCTCCAGGAGCTCATCGAGCGGTTCGATCTCTACCCCGAGCTGCGCCGCCGCTCGCCGGGCGACGCGGTGCTGGACCGCGTGCGGCGGGACATCCACGTCGACCTCAAGACCGGGGAGCCGCTGGGGCGCACGAACGGGACGATCGTCGCGTTCACGGTGAGCTACACGGGCCGGGACCCGCGGACGGTGGCCGACGTCGCCAACACCATCGCCTCCTACTACCTCTCCGAGAACAGCCGGGTGCGGGAGCAGGAGGCGTCCGGCACGGCCGCGTTCCTCCGCCGGCAGCTGGCGGAGGTGAAGGACCGGCTGGAGGCGCAGGAGGCGCGGCTCAGCGCCTTCAAGCGGCGCTACATCGGCGAGAACCCGAAGAACATGGACGCGAACCTGGCGGTGCTGGAGCGGCTGACGTCGCAGCTCCGCCTGAACAGCGACAACCAGAACCGCGCGCTGGCCCGGCGCGAGATGCTGGCCCGGCAGCTGGCCGAGAACGACGGGACGGTGCCCGTCGCGGCGCCGGGCCTGCCGGAGGCCGGCGAGTCCTCGGCGATGAAGCTGGCGCGTCTCCGCCAGGAGCTCGCCGAGCTCCGCACGCGCTTCAGCGATCGCTACCCCGACGTCGTCCGCCTCAAGGCCGACATCGCGGCGCTCGAGGCCCATGCCGTGGCCGCCCGGCCGGCCGAGAGCGCGGCGCCCGGGACGCGGGAGACCATCCCGAACCCGTACGTCGTCAAGATCCGCCAGGCGATCGCGGAGGTCGATGCCGAGGTGATCGCGCTCCGGGCGGAGGAGCGCCGG
>DASRDR010000259.1:0-2855 GCA_035652475.1 Candidatus Methylomirabilota bacterium
GCAGGTGGTGTCGGTCGGCCCGGAGTCGCTCCGGGTCCGGGCGGACGACCTGGAGGTGGCCGCGGCGCCCCGGGACCCGGCCCCGGCGCCCGGCGCCCGGGGCACGATCTCCGTCCGGCCGGAGGTCATCCGGATCCTGGAGGCCGGCGAGGCGCCCCCGCCCGGCGCGAGCCTCGTCGAGGGCCGGGTCCGCGAGATCACGTACCTCGGCGCGGTCCGGCATTACCGGGTGACGCTCCCGAGCGGCCGCGACCTGATCGTGTACCAGCAGAGCGGCGGGGTCGCCCCCACGCCGGAGGACGCACCCGTGCGGCTGGCCTGGCCGCCCGGGGCGGCGGCGTTCCAGCCCGAGCCGGAGGGGCCGTGAGCGGGCGCCGCCGGCACTGGGCCCCCGCGCTCCTCGTCTCCCCGACGCTCGTCCTGCTCGTGGTCGCCCTCCTGGCGCCGCTCGGGATCCTCCTCGCGTACAGCTTCTACGAGTCGGGCGCCGGCGGGGCGATGATCCCCGCGTTCACGCTCCGGCAGTACCGGCGGTTCCTGGGGGATCCGTTCTACCTGTCCGTGCTCTGGCGGACCGTGCTGCTGGGCCTCTGGGTGACCGCGTGGTGCGCCGTGCTCGGCTACCCCCTGGCGTACACGCTGGCCCGCACGCGGTCGCGGACGGCCCGCAGCGTCCTGGTGACGCTCCTCCTGGTGCCGCTGATGACCAGCGTGGTCGTGCGCTCCTACGGCTGGATGATCCTCCTGGCCAACGGCGGCCTGGTGAACCAGGCGCTGCTCGCGCTCGGCGTGATCCACGCGCCGGTGCAGCTCCTCTTCAACACGACCGGCGTGGTGATCGCGCTGGTCGCGATCCTGCTGCCGTACATGGTGCTCACCCTCGTCCCCGTCATCCAGAACATCGCGCCCGCCCTGGAGGAGGCGTCGCAGAGCCTCGGCGCCCCCCCCGGGCGCATGTTCCGGGACGTGGTGATCCCCCTGTCGCTGCCCGGGGTCGCCGCCGGCTCGATCCTGGTGTTCGTCCTCACCATCGCCGCCTACGCGACCCCGCGGCTGGTCGGCGGGAGCCGTCTGCTGGTCATGCCGATCTTCGTCTACGACCAGACGATGGCGCTCCTGAACTGGCCGTTCGCCTCCGCGACGTCGTTCGTCCTCCTGGCGCTGGTGCTGGGGCTGATGGCGCTCCAGGGACGCCTGGTCGAGCGCCGGTCGACGTGGGAGCCGGGCGGGTGAGGCGCGCGCTCCTCCTCGGCGGCAACACGCTGGTGTACCTCCTCATGCTGGCGCCCATCCTGGTCGTCGTCCCGGTGTCGTTCAGCGAGCAGGCCTACCTCGTCTTCCCGCCGCGGGGGTTCTCGCTGCGCTGGTACGCGAACTTCTTCGCCACCCGCGAGCTGACCGACGCCCTGTGGCTGAGCCTCCACCTCGCCGCCTGGACGACGGCCATCTCGACGGTGCTGGGCACGATGGCCGCGCTCGGCCTGACCCGGTACCGCTACCCCGGCCGGCGGGCCCTCCGGGAGCTGTTCCTCACGCCGATCGTGATGCCGCGGCTCGTGCTGGGGATCGCGTTCCTCATGTTCCTGAGCCGGACGGTCCTCGCCGGGAGCTTCGGCGGGCTCCTTCTCGCGCACGTGGTCGTGGCGTTCCCGTACGTGATCCGGACCGTGAGCGCGAGCCTCACCGGCCTCGACCGGGCGCTGGAGGAGGCCGGCGCCAGCCTCGGCGCCGCCCCGCTCACCGTCTTCCGCACCATCACCCTGCCGCTGCTCAAGCCCGGGATCATCGCCGGCGCGATCTTCGCGTACGTGACCTCGTTCGACGAGCTGGTGATGACGCTCTTCCTGGCCGGCCCGCGACTCACGACGCTCCCCGTCCAGATCTTCAACTACCTCGAGTACACGTCGGACCCGACCATCGCCGCGATCTCCGTGGTCCTCGTCCTCATCACGACCGTCGCGGTCCTCGTCACCGAGCGGATCGTCGGGTTCGGCCGCTTCGCCTGAGCGGCGCCCTCCGGCCGCCCCCGCCGGAGCGAGGGGGCGCGCACCCTCCCCACTCGTGACCGTCGACCGCGACGGCCAGCCGCTGCCCGTCGCCGCCAGCCACGTCCGCGCGCCCGCTGCAAGACCGATGGCGCGACGGCTGGCCGCCGGCATCCTTGCCGGCGCCCGACCGGGTGGGCCATAATCCCCGCGATGGGCGACGGCCCTCGGGCCGGTTCCGCGGCATCCGCCGCGCCGGAGGCGCACCGCCCCGGGCCGGCGATGCGCTCGGCCGCGAGCGCGGACGACGTCGCGGTCGCGGTCATCAACTACAACGGACGGAAGTGGCTGCCCGCGTGCCTGGCCAGCCTCCGCGCCCAGGCGTGCCCGCCCGCCGCGGTGGTCCTGGTCGACAACGCCTCGACCGACGACTCCCTGGCGCTGGTCCGCGCGGGGTTTCCCGAGGTCCGCGTCCTGTCGATGGGCCGCAACACCGGCTACGCCGGGGGCGCGAACGCGGCCATCCGGCACACGGTCGCCCCCTTCCTCCTCCTCCTGAACCCGGACGTCGTGCTCACCCCCGGGTTCCTGGCGGAGCTCCTGCGCGCCGCGCGGGCGCACCCCGGCGCCGGGAGCTTCGCGGGCAAGCTCCTGCGCCCGGAGGACGGCGGGCGCCCGATCATCGACTCCGCCGGCCATGTCCTGTTCCGGAACCGGTGGGCGCTGAACCGCGGCGAGGGCGAGCCGGACACCGGGCAGTTCGACGAGCCCGGCGAGGTGTTCGGGGTGTGCGGCGCCGCGGCGCTCTACCGGCGCGCCATGCTCGAGGACATCGCGGTGGCCGGCGAGGTGTTCGCCGAGAACTTCTTC
>DASRDR010000260.1:0-7595 GCA_035652475.1 Candidatus Methylomirabilota bacterium
ACGACCAGCTTCCCGTTCGGCCCGCCGCGGCGGGCGGCCAGCGCCTGGACCGGGACCTTGGCGATCGCGCGGCCGTAGGGGACGAGCTCGTCCTCGGCGAGCCCCACGCTGGCGGCGACCTCGGTGATCGGACGGAAGCGCACGGGCTCGGTCGAGGCGGTCACGGCATCCTCCCTCCGGGGCGGGCCCCGGGCGCGAACGGTGAGGGGGCAGCGGCCGCACGGCGGCGGCCGCGCGCGCGGGGCGGCCGGCGGCGGAGCCGGGCGGCGCGCCCGCCGGGGCGCCGGGGCAGCGGCGCGCGTCGGGTCATCCCGCGGGGGCCGGCTCCGGGGCCAGGAGCGGCTCGAGCCATTCGGGGATGGCGATCATCCGCTGGGTCTCCGGGTTCCAGCACGCGTGCCGGCTCTCGCCGGTGGCGATCAGCCCGTCGCCCTCGGCGGCCCGGATCTCGTAGCGGAACACGAACGAGGCCCGCTTCCGCTCGCTGATCCAGCAGCGCACGCGCAGGAGGTCGTCCAGCCGGGCCGGCTTCACGAACCGGATCGAGGCCTCCACGACCGGCATGTGCACCTTGCGGTCCACCTCGGACATCGGCAGCCCGTGCTGGCGCAGGAACTCGACGCGACCGACCTCGAAGTAGACGAGGTAGTTCGCGTAGTAGACGACGCCCATGGTGTCCGTCTCGGCGTACCGGACGCGGATCGACGTCTCGACGATCACCCCGCCGCCGCTCAGCGCCCGGTCACAGGTACTGCCCGTACCTGATCTTGACCACGACGTCGCGCACGCGGCGGGAGTCGTCGACCGCGGTGAGGAGGTCCGCCGTCCGCACGAGCCCCGGGTCCCCCGCCTCCGCGCCCGCCTGGTGGACCTTGGTCTCGAGCGCCCGGCGGATGACCGCGGCGACCTCGCCGCCGCTCATGCCGGACAGGCGCGCCACCAGGGTGTCGTACTCGATCGGCTCGAAGAGGGGGCGCTCGGCGAGCGCCTCCGCCCGCCGGCGCTGGATGTCGACGATCTCCCGCAGCGCCGGCCCGTCCGGGAGCGGGACCTCGATCAGGTGGTCCAGCCGGCCCGGAGCGATGAGGGGGGGCTCGACGCTGTCCGGGCGGCTCGTCGACGCCAGCACCAGGAGGGACGGGAACGCCCGCAGGCTGTCCAGGAGCTCGCAGACGCCGATCAGGAGCGGCGCGGCCGCCTCCCGCGCGCGCTCCGGCGGCAGGATGTGCTCGAACGACAGCGCCGCCGCGTCCTCGAAGAAGATGACGCCCTTGCCCTCCGAGCTGGCCAGCTGGAAGACCTCCTTGATCACCTCCACGGCCGCCGGGCCGACCTTCGAGGTGAGCGTCGCCAGCCGGAGGTGGTAGAAGAGCGCCTCGGAGAGCGTGGCCAGCGCCTTGGCGAGGAGCGTCTTCCCGCTCCCGGGCGGGCCGTAGAGCACGCCGCCGCGCGGCGGCGGGATCCCCCAGCGCCGGTAGAGCTCGGGCATCCGGAGCGCGTACGAGAGCCCGGCGATCGCCGCCTTGGCGCCGGCGGCGCCGCCGATCATCGAGAACGTGACTCCCGGGCGCGGGACGACCTCCACCCGGCCGCGGAGGTCCCCGTACTTCTGCTCGAGCTTGGCGATCAGGTCGTCCAGCCGGCGCTGGACGGCCCACTCGAGCGCCGGCAGCGCGGCAGGCCCCGGGCCGGCGGTCATCGCCGGGCTCAGAGGGTCGGAGCGCTGTCGGGCCGGCCCGGGACGCGCTCCGCCTTCTCGAACACCCGCTCCTCGACGAGGATCGGGACGCGGGCCCGGAGGGCCAGCGCGATGGCGTCGGACGGGCGGGCGTCGACGGTCAGCGGGGCGCCGCCCGTGGTGAGGTGGAGCTCGGCGTAGAAGACGTCGTCGCGCAAATCGGTGACGACGACCCGCCGGAGCGTCGCCCGGAGGTCGCCGAGCACGGTGAGGAAGAGGTCGTGCGTCAGCGGACGCGGCGGCGTGCGGCCCTCGAGGGCGATGGCGATCCCGGTGGCCTCGAAGGGCCCGATCGCCAGCACGAGGGTGCGCCGGTCACGCTTGCTCTGGAGGATCACGATCGGGTGGTGGGTCGCCGGATCGAGCGCGACCGCCGCGACCTCCGCCTCGGGCGGACCCGCCGCCGGCGCCGCCGCCGGACCGGTTGCCCCGACGCTGCCGAGCATCACGATCGCGAGCCCCGCGATGATCCGCCACCCGCTTCCGCGCATCGCGCCATACCTCCCGGAGAGGGTCGTCCGCGCCGTTGCGCAGTATACCTCCGGCGCTGGTCGGCGGCGGCGAGGCGCGCCCGCGCACGCCCCTTTCCGGGTCCGGCGAGGCCCCCTCGGGGATCCCGGCGGGGGGGGAAGCGGGCGATCCCGAGGAAGGGCGCGCGACGCCGGCGCGCGGGATGCCTACAGGAGCGCCGGGACGATCGTGCGCGTCTTGACGGCGAGGAGGCCGCGGGACGTCAGCCGGAGGGCGGGCACCGCGGAGAAGGTGAGCGTCTGGAGCGTGAGGAGCGGGCGCGCCAGCGCGCAGCCGAGGCCCCGGAGGGCGCCCTCGAGGGCGCGCAGTTCCCGGGCGACCTCGGGGACCGGGGCGGCCGCGGCGACGCCGCCCAGCGGGAGCGCCACCTGGGCCCGGACCGCCCCCGCCCCGTCCACGACCGCCAGGCCGCCGCCCAGGGCGACCACGCGCTGGACGGCCGCGGCCATCGCCTCGAGACCGGCGCCGACCACCACCAGGTCCGCCGCGTCGAACGACACGCTCGACGCGATCGCGCCCTCCCGGAGCCCGAAGCCCTGGACGACGCCGAGCCCGCGCCGCCCCGCGCCCCGGCGATCGAGGACGGCGGCGAGCAGGAGGTCGGCCGCCGGATCGGCCACGACCGCGCCATCCCGCACCGGCAGCTCCCCGACGGCCTCCTCGGTGACGATGTCGGCGGCGGCGCGGATCACACGCACCCGCGCGCGCGACCCCGCGGCGGCCAGCCGGAAGGAGCTCGGGTCGAGCGGTCCGGGGCGCGGCCCGTCGTAGAGGCCCGCGGGGAATGGCGGCGCCGGGCACGGCACCAGGCAGCGCCCCTCCCGCGCAGCGATGCGGCCGCGTGCCAGGACCAGCTCGGGCCGGACCGTCCGGAGATCCGGCAGGACCAGCAGGTCGGCCGAGCGGCCGGGCGCCAGGCCCCCCAGCCGGCGATCGAGGCCGAAGTGCTCCGCGGGGTTGAGGCTCGCCATCTGGTACGCGGTCACCGGCGGGACGCCCCGCTCGATCGCGGCCTGCACGATCCCGTCCATGTACCCGTGCGCCAGCAGGTCCCCGGGCCAGACCCCGTCCGAGACGAGCGCCGCCCGGCGCAGCGATACCCCGGTCTCGGAGACCGCGAGCACCGCGTCCAGGTCGCGGCGGATCGAGCCCTGGCGGATCAGGACGCGCATGCCGAGCCGCAGCCGCTCGAGCGCCTCGCCGGCGGTGATCGGCTCGTGGCAGGAGTCGACGCCCATGGCGGCGCAGGCCGCGAGCCGCGGCCCCCGGGCGCCGGCCGAGTGCCCCTCGACCGTCTTGCCGAGCGCCCGGGCGCGCGCCATCAGCGGGAGCAGCCGGTCGGGCTCGGGCAGCAGCCGGTGCCAGTACACCTCGCCCAGCCCGAGCACCTGCGGGTCCTCCAGCAGCCAGGCCAGCTCGGTCGCCGAGATCACGGGGTCCCCGGCGGCGTCCTCGGCGGTCAGGTACGAGATGACCGGCGCGGTCGCGAACGCGTGGATCGGCTGGGCGCGCAGCGTCTCGAGGAACCAGCGGGCGCCCTCCAGACCGAGCGCCGACGTCACCTGCGTCATCTCGGTCACGACGGCGGTGAGCCCGCGCGGGATCGCCTCCCGCAGGAGGTCCGGGAGCGCGACGAACACGTCCAGGTGCGTGTGCGCGTCCACGAATCCGGGCACCAGCACGCGCCCGCGGGCGTCGATCCGTGCCGTCGCGGGCCCCGCCGTCCTCTCCAGGTCCGGCGCGACCGCGGCGATGGCGTCGCCGGCGACCGCGACGTCCGCGCGAAGCAGCTCCCCGGTGTAGACGTTGAGCACCTCGCCGCCGGCGACGAGCAGGTCCGGCGGCGTCTCTCCCAGCGCGACGGCCAGGAGACGGCGGCGCGGGTCGGTCACGCCCTCTCGCCGGGCGGCGTGACGAGGAGGGTCCATCCGTGCCGCGCGGACCAGGTGCGCAGGAACTCGCGGTAGCGCACGACCCGATAGGCGGTCGTCCCGGAGTGGAGGACGACGACCTCCGCCCGGTCATCGTAGCCGATGAGCACGGCGAAGTGCGGCACCGACACCGGCCCGATCCCCAGGTCCTGGAACACGATGAGGGGCCGCCCGCGCCGCAGCTCCGCCTTGGCGCGGGCGAGCGTGCCGGCGAACGCCTCGGTGCGGAACCCGCGGCGGCGCGCCTCGAACTCGAGCTCCAGGTTGAGCACCCCGCGGCCTGAGGGAAGCGCGAGCGCACGGCCGATCTCGCCGGCGTCGGCCGGCGCGCCCCAGTATCCGAGGACCATCGCCAGCGACGCCGGCCCGCACTGCTGCGTCTCCTGGGGCACGAACGGGACGGTGGTCAGGAGATGGCCCGCGCCGCGGGCGACGTCGGCGCGCACGGCGTCGAGCGGGACCCCCGCGCACCCGCCGCCCACGAGCCCGAGGAGGAGGAGTCCGGCGGCCGCGCGCGCTCCCGATAGTTGAAGCGGGCCGGACATCGCGCGTACTATACCACCCGGGACGAGATGGCTTCCGGGCCGGCGGCCACGTGCTGGGTGTGCGGCGCGACCATGCGCGAGATCCGGTGCAAGCTCGTCTGCCCGCACTGCGGCTACACGCGCGACTGCTCCGACCCCTGATCCGCCGGTGACCATCGACGACGCGCTTCGGCTGGCGACGGCCGAGGCGGCCCGCGGCGTGGTCACGATCCCGCCCGACCTCCACGGGTTTCCGGGCGTCGCCCACGGCGGGGCCGTGGCGGCCGCGTTCCACCGTCTGACGCTCCCCCGGCCCCCGGTGGCGCTGCATCTCGAGCTCCAGCGGAGCGTGCCGACGGGCGCGCCGCTCCGGCTCGCCACGGGCAGTCACGGCGTCACCGCCGAGCTCTCGCTCGCCCAGGGCGACCGCGTGCTCGCGACCGCGACCCTCCACCGCAGCGGGGTCACCCCGCCCCCCGTCGGCGACCTCCTGGCCGCGTGGGACCACGACCGGCAGGGCGCGGAGCTCCCGGGCTCGGCCACGTGTCTGGCGTGCGGCAGCGCCAATCCCCTCGGGCTGGGCCTCCGCCTGATCGCCGCCCCGCGGGTGCTCTGGCGCGAGCACGTGCCCCGCCCGGCCTATCACCTCCGGACCGGGGAGGCTCACCCGGCCCTCGCGCTGGTCGCCCTCGACGAGCTTGGCTGGTGGCTCGGCGCGCTCGCGCAGGGAGAGTGCGGCGTCACGACGGACGTGCGGCTCGCCCTCTTCGCCCCCTTGCCGCTGGCGCCGCTCCTGGTGCTGGGCGGGCGGGCGGGCGTGCATCCCGACGGGGATCCCCGCGGGCGGTACTCCCGGGTCTCCGGGGTCCTGCTGGGGCCGGGCCGGGACGTCCTCGCCGCGGCCGAGATCCGCTTCGCCGGGAGCCGGGCCTATACCCGGCGGCTGCTGGAGCCCTTCCTGGCGACGACCCCGCTCGACGAGCTGGCCCGCTGGTTTCCGAGCGTGCGTGAGCTGAGCGTCCGCCGGGTCTGACCCGCGCCGGGCGGCCCGCCCGGACGCCAGTCCGACCGGGACGGACACCCCGCCAGGTCCCCGTCGGCCCCGGGGGCGCCGGTCGGAGCGGACGCTCACCCGGCCCCGCGCGGCCCTCCCACGTGGGCCGCCCCGCCGGACGCGGATTCCCCCCCACCGGCGCGGAATTCCGCTTGCAAGCTCCCGCGATTGCGGGGAAAATGCAGCCGCGAGGGTCGCCTGCGTGAAGAACATCATCGTCTACAGCCGCGAGCTAAAGGCTCAGAATCTTTACCCGAGGCGGATCATCTCGCCGCCCGCCCCGAACAAGTGCTGCCCGGCCCGTATGGAGGTCATCGGCCGGCCGCGGCTGGACGAACACGGCCGGCGGTTCTGCTACAAGCGCTGCAAGGTGTGCGGCTTTGCGCTTCGCCACTTCCTGGATCCCGTGGGGACGGTCCTGACCCCGGCGCTGAACGACCCCAAGGCCCGGAAGGCCCTGCCGGGTAAGGACAATCGGATGCTCGGGTCGGTTCCGGCCCCGGACCGCCGCCCGCAGGTCGTGGCGCGGCCGCCGGCGCTCGGCGCCCACCTGGTGCCCCGGTCGGCCCCTCCCCGTCGGTCCCACCCGGTCGAGGTCGGTCGGAAGAGCGCGGCGCGGCGGCGGCGGTAGGGCACGGCCCTGGCGTCGACAGCCGGCATTCTCCTCCTGGATGGGCGCGGCGGCACCCGCCGCGCGAATCGCGCGAGATCATCGACACTTGAGTGGAGCAGTCGCCATGGATACCTCCGTCGAGTGGCCGCTTTGGTCAGCCGAGGAGATCGTTGAAGCGCTTCCCGGCCTTCTCAGCACCGTCCAGGCCCGCCTGGACGAGCTCCCTCCCGAGCACCTCGAGAAGAACCGCGCCGCCGTCGAGAGCCTGACGGCCGAGCCTCCCGGCCCCGGCCAGGTCCGGGACGGCTCGCGGGCGCGGGATCTCACCACGCTCGGGTTCGCGCTCGACGTCCTCGGGCGCCGGGCCGCGCGGGACGGGACTCTGCCGGAGGCCTTCCGGCTCTTCCAGGCGGCCCACGAGCTCTTCCGGCGAGGCACCCCGCTGATGCGGCCGACGCGCCCCATGCGGCAGACGCTCGGCAACGCGGTCCGGGCGCTGGTCGCCGACGAGGTGGCCCGGGGGCGCCGGGGCGAGACCGACCTCCGCCGGGTCCGCGAGCACGTCGCGGCATTCGTCCGCTCCGCCTGGGGGACCGTGCCGCCCCAGGTGAGCCTCGCCGTCGACGAGACGATCCTGCTCGAGCTCGAGCGGGCGCGGCTGGCCGAGCCGGAGCCCGAGGGGCGGGACGCGCTCGTCCGGGATGCCATCGAGGCCGTGCTGGCCCTCGAGCTCCCGACGCGCCTCGAGCGGATCCGGCGGGACTGGGAGGAGATCGGCGCGCGCGTGGCGCCGGCCGCGGTCCGCCGGGCGCAGCGCGCGGTCCGGCGCCCGGAGCCCCTGTCGACCGTCGTCCCGCCGGCGATCTGGGACGAGATCCGGCAGGCGGTGGGCCGCGGCGACACCGATGCGCTCGGCCAGGCCCTGGCCGACGTGCGCGACGAGCTCGAGATGAACCTGCGGCTCCGGCTGGACGCGAAGCCGGAGTACCGGGAGCCGGTCTCCGAGCTTCGCGTGGTGGGCGTCGTGGACCCGGCGTTCGTCCAGGCCCGCGAGCACCTCCTGCGCCGGGAGCCCCGCGCGCTCGACGAGTTCAGCGACCTCCACTACCGCCGGAGCGCGAACACGATCGCGAAGGAGTGGTACGCCTACGCGCTCACGCTCTTCGGGCAGCCGACCGACATCCACGACGTGATCGAGCTCCTC
>DASRDR010000261.1:0-6816 GCA_035652475.1 Candidatus Methylomirabilota bacterium
CGGCGGACCCTTCGTCCTGAAGGGGTGGCAGAAGAACAACGTGATCATCATGGAGCGGAACCCCAACTACTGGCGGGGTCCGGCCAAGATCGCGAAGATCGAGGCGCGGGACGTGCCGTCCCCGGCGACCCAGAAGCTCCAGGTCGAGAACGGTGACATCGACGTCGCCCTGAACATCACCCCCGATCTCACCGCCGCGATGCGCAACAACAAGAACGTGCGGATCCAGATCGGGCAGTCGCTCGACAACATGTACATGGGCATGACCGTGGATCCGGCGCTCCACCCCGCGCTGGCGAAGAAGGAGGTCCGGCAGGCGATCCGGCACGCCGTCGACCGGGCCGGGATCATCAAGCTCACGAACAACCGCGCGGTCATCGGCCCGGCGGTCTACCCGATCGGGGTGCTCGGGCTGGAGAACCAGGCCGAGGCGGACAAGCTGAATCCCAAGTACGACCCGAAGCTGGCCAAGGAGCTGCTGGCCAAGGCCGGGTTCCCGAACGGCTTCAAGTTCCCGCTCAAGTACGGGACCGGGCCGTCGCCGGCCGGCATCACCTACGAGTCGGTGGCCCAGAAGGTCCAGTCGGACCTCAAGAAGATCGGGATCGAGGTCCAGCTGGTGCCGCTCGAGTTCTCGGTCATGCTGTCCCAGTACCGGGCCAAGGGCGAGGTCGCGGTGATCTCGTACAACCAGCCCGACTACATCGGCCCGAGCGACTTCGTGGGGCAGATGATCCTCCACACCTGGGCGCCGCGCCTCCGGTGGGACGACCCGAAGGCCAAGGAGATGACCCACAAGGCCGACGCCGAGATCGATCCGAAGAAGCGCTCGGCCATGCTGAAGGAGATCCTCGCCTACCTGGTCGAGAACGGCCCGTACGTGAACCTGGTCCAGGGCAAGGCCGAGGTGGTCGTGCGCCCGAACATCGAGGGGTACGAGTACCTCCCGCTGGGCGCCGCACGCATCTACCCGGTGGACAAGAAGTAACGCCGGGCGCCCTCCGGCGACGAGGGCAGCGGGCGGGGACCGCAGCACTGCGGTCCCCGCGCTTTATCGGATGGGCAGGTACGTCGCGCGGCGCCTCGGGCTGATGGTGGTGGCGGTCGTCGGGGTCACGCTGATCTCGTTCCTGATCTCGCACGCCGTCCCGGCGGACCCGATCGTCTCGAACCTGGGCCAGCAGGCCTCGCAGCGTCCGGAGATCGTCAAGGCGTTCAAGGAGAAGTGGGGCCTCGACAAGCCGCTGTACGTGCAGTACCTCACGTTCCTGGAGAACCTGACCCGCGGCGAGCTCGGGGACTCGATCAACACCCGGCGGGCCATCACGAAGGACCTCAAGGCCTTCCTGCCGGCGACGATCGAGCTGTCGACGGTCGCCGTGCTCCTCGCCCTGGTGATCGGCGTGCCGCTCGGCGTCTTCGCCGCCGTCCGCCGGGAGAGCGTCGTCGATCACGTGGCGCGGCTCGTCTCGCTGATCGGCGTCTCGCTTCCGACCTTCTGGCTCGCCACCGTCTCCCTGGTGCTCTTCTACGCCACGCTCCACTGGACGGTCGGCCCCAGCCGGCTCGGACCCCAGATGGACGCTCCCCCGTTCGTGACCGGCTTCTTCACGATCGACAGCCTCCTGGCGCGCGACTACCGGACCTTCCGTGACGCGGTCGCCCACCTCGTCCTGCCCGGGCTGGTCCTGGCCAGCTCGGTGATGGGGCTCGTGACGCGCGTCACGCGGGCCTCGATGCTGGACGTGCTCTCGCAGGACTACGTCCGGACCGCGCGCGCCAAGGGACTGCGGGAGGCCGCCACCATCGCCCGCCACGCGCTCCGGAACGCCTTGATCCCGACCGTGACGGTGCTCGGGCTCGCGTACGGCGGGCTGCTGTCGGGCGCGGTGATGACGGAGACGATCTTCGCGTGGCCGGGCCTCGGGCGGTACGCGTTCCAGTCGGCCGTCACCAACGACTTCCCCGCCATCATGGGCGTGACGTTCGTGATCGGGCTCATGTACACGCTGGTGAACTTCGCGGTGGATCTCCTCTACGGGTGGCTCGATCCACAGATCCGGTACTCGTGATGGCGACCATCTCGGCGACGGAGACGGTGAGGGTCCGGGACGACGGCCTGATCCAGGTGGCGGCGACGCCGTCCCGGAGCGAGGCCCGCCGGGTCCTCGCCCAGCTGGTCCGGAAGCCCATGGTGGTCGTCGGCGCGCTGGTCATCCTGGGCTGGGTGACCGTCTCGATCCTCGCCCCGGTGCTCACCTCGTTCGACCCCGTGGAGGTGAACGTCGACGACCGCCTCGATCCCCCCTCGGCGGAGCACTGGCTGGGCGTCGATGGCCTGGGCCGCGACGTCCTCACGCGAGTGCTCTACGGCGGCCGCGTCTCGCTCCCGGTCGCGGCCGTCGTCGTGGTCGTGGCGTCGATCTTCGGCACGCTCTACGGTGCGCTGGCCGGATACCTCGGCGGCTGGTTCGACGAGGTGGCGATGCGGGTGGTCGACATGGTCCTGGCGTTCCCGTCGCTCATCCTGGCGATGGCGATCGCCGCCGCGCTGGGGTCGAGCATCCACAACTCGATGCTGGCCATGCTCGTGGTCTGGTGGCCCCCGTACACGCGCCTGGCCCGCGGCCAGGTGCTGGCGCTGAAGGCCCGCGACTTCGTCAGCGCGGCCGAGGCGCTCGGCGTGAGCGAGCGGCGCATCCTGCTCCGGCACGTGCTGCCGAACGCCGTCGCGCCCTCGATCGTGCTCATGGCGATGGACTTCGGCAACGCCATCATCATCACGGCGGCCCTGTCCTTCCTCGGGCTCGGGGCCGTGCCGCCCACGCCGGAGTGGGGCGCCATGGTGGCCGAGGGGCGCGAGCTGACCGCCCAGTGGTGGATCTCCACCTTTCCGGGGGTCGCCATCCTCATGGTGGCGCTGGCCGCGAACTTCGTCGGCGATGGCCTCCGGGACGCGATCGACCCGCGACTCCGGGTCCGCTGAGAGGCCGGGAGGCGACGCGCCCCGGCCACGACCCCCCCGGTGACCACCCGGCCCTCTCCGAGCGAGCTCCGGGCTGGACTCCGGTTCCTCGCGGCGCTGCCGCGATTCCTCCGGACGCCGATCGACCCTCCACGGGCGCGCGCCCTGGTCCGCCAGCGGCTGGCGACGCGCGACACCGACTTCCTGGCGCTCGTCGGGCAGGCGGTCCACGCGCACCCCCTTAGCATCTACCGGGCGCTCCTGCGGCACGCGGGATGCGAGGCCGGAGACCTCGAGCGCCTGGTCCGGGCCGACGGCGTCGAGGGGGCGCTCGGCGTCCTGGCCCGCGCCGGCGTCTACCTCACCGTGGACGAGCTGAAGGGGCGGCGGCCGGTGGTCCGGGGCACCCTGACGGCCGAGCTCGCGCCGGACGGGGTGCGCAATCCCGGCGCGTCCGCGTTCGTCGAGGCCCAGAGCAGCGGCAGCCGCGGCACCCCGACCCCGGTCGGCATCGACCTGGGCTTCGTCGCCGCCGAGGCGGCCGCCCGCGGCGTGGCGCTGGCCGCGCGCGGCGGCGCCGGGTGGCGGCTCGCCTACTGGGACGTCCCGGGCGGGATCCTGCCGTCGATCCTGGCGTACGCGAAGGTCGGCGTGACGCCGGTGCGGTGGTTCTCGCCGATGGACCCGGCGGAACCCGGCCTCCACGCCCGGTACCGGTGGAGCGCGCGGGCAATGCGCTGGGGCGGCGCCCTGGCCGGCCGCCGGCTGCCCGCGCCCGAGCACGTGCCGGTCGACCGCCCCCGCCCGATCGTCGACTGGCTGGTCGCGGAGCGGCAGGCCGGGCGGACACCGGCCCTGCTCACGTACTCGAGCCCGGGGGTGCGGGTCTGTCGCGCGGCGGTCGAGGCGGGCCGGTCGCTGGAGGGGGTGCGCCTCATGCTCTACGGCGAGCCCATCACCGCCGCGCGCGTCGCGCTGGTGCGCGCCGCCGGCGCCGAGGCCGTGCCGCTCTACGTCGCCACCGAGACCAGCCGGATCGCGGAGGGCTGCCTGGCGCCGGAGGCCCCCGACGACGTTCACGTCTTCGACGACCTCCACTCTGTGATCCAGCCCGACCCGGCGGCGGCGCCGCCGGGGCTGCCGGCGACGACACTCCTGGTGTCCTCGATCCGGCCCAGCGCGCGGCTGGTGCTCCTCAACGTGGCGCTCGGCGACCAGGCGACTCTGCGCGACCGCGCCTGCGGCTGCCCGCTCGAGGCGGTCGGGTGGCGCCGGCACCTCCACACGATCCGGAGCTACGAGAAGCTGACCGCGGGCGGCATGACGTTCCTCGACACCGACGTGGTCCGGATCCTGGAGGAGGTCCTGCCGGCGCGGTTCGGCGGCAGCGTGACCGACTACCAGCTCATCGAGGGCGGCGAGGCCGACGGCCGGCCGCTCGTGCGGCTCCGGGTGCACCCGCGGCTCCGGCTCGCCGACCCGGAGGCCGTGCGGGCGGCGTTCCTGGACGCGATCGGCGCCGGGTCGGGGCCCGAGCGCGTGATGGCGACCGTCTGGCGGGACCTCGGGCTGCCCCGGGTCGAGTGGGCGGCGCCGCTGACGACCAGCTCCGGGAAGATCCTGCACCTCCACGTGGCTCGCGACCTCCCCGGGACGGGGGGCGGTGCCGGATCGGCCGGCCGGGTCGCGTCCTGAGCCGCGGCCCGCCCCGGACGCCCGGCGGGACCCCGGGGGGCGACCGGCGCCGACCGCGCGGGCGGCCGCCCGGGCCGGCGCGCTCGGGCGCGCGCGGCGCGGGAGGGGGGCGGGAGCCTGCGGCGGGGCGAGCGGCCGGAAGGGCCCGACCCGCATTGACCGGGGCGCCGGGGCGGGATAGCCTCGGCCCCGTCCGGCCGCGCGCGGCGGCCCTTCCCGGCGGGCGCGCGCCACCCATCCTGCGAACCAGGCGAGGAGAGCGATGCGGCATCGGATCGCGGTCATTCCGGGCGACGGGATCGGCAAGGAGGTCGTGCCCGAGGGGCAGCGCGTGCTCGAGGCGGCCGCCCGGCGGTTCGGGTTCGAGCTGTCGTGGACGGAGTTCGACTGGAGCTGCGAGCGGTTCGCCCGGACCGGCCGGATGATGCCGGAGGACGGGCTCGAGCAGCTCCGGGCCTTCGAGGCGATCTTCCTCGGCGCGGTCGGGTTTCCCGGCGTCCCGGACCACGTCTCGCTGTGGGGGCTCCTCATCCCGATCCGCCGCGCCTTCCGCCAGTACGTGAACCTCCGCCCGGTGCGGCTCCTGCGCGGCGTGCGCTCGCCGCTCGCCGGCCGCACGCCGGCGGACATCGACATGGTGATCGTCCGCGAGAACAACGAGGGCGAGTACTCGGAGATCGGCGGGCGCCTCTACAAGGGGACCGACGAGGAGCTCGCGGTGCAGCAGGCGGTGTTCACGCGGCGCGGCTGCGACCGCGTGATGCGCTTCGCCTTCGAGCTGGCCCGGCGCCGGCCGCGCCGGCACGTCACGTCCGCCACCAAGTCGAACGGGATCATCCACAGCATGCCGTACTGGGACGAGCGGTTCGCGGCCATGGCGGCGCAGTACCCCGACGTCACCACGGCGCAGTACCACATCGACATCCTGGCCGCGCACTTCGTCCAGCATCCCGACTGGTTCGACGTGGTCGTGGCGTCCAACCTCTTCGGGGACATCCTGTCCGACCTGGGTCCGGCGATCGCCGGCTCGATCGGGCTGGCGCCGGGCGGGAACATCAATCCGGAGAAGGAGCACCCGTCCATGTTCGAGCCGGTTCACGGGTCGGCGCCCGACATCGCGGGCCGGGACATCGCCAACCCGGTGGCCCAGATCTGGACCGGCGCGATGATGCTGGAGCACCTCGGGCACCCGGACGCGGCGGCGGCGGTCGTGCGGGCGGTGGAGACCGTCGTGGCCGAGGGCACGACCGTGACCCGCGATCTCGGGGGCAAGGCCGGGACGCGCGAGGTCGGCGCCGCGATCGCGGCGCTGCTGTAGCCGCCCCCCGGCTCGCCGCGCCGGGTCGCCGCCCGTTCCGGGCCCGGGAGCGGGGCGCCGCGGGCCGTCCGGGCCGCGGCCGGCGGGCGGTCCGGCTCGGCGCGCGATCGGGCGGCGGCTCCGGGGCGAGCGGCGCGGACTAGCCGCCGGTGATGGCGGGCAGGCCGGCCGGCACCAGCGCGCCGGGCGGCGCGCTCACGCGACCCCGCCGCACCACCCGCCCGGGCCGGGCGCCGGTCGGCGCCCCGCCCGCCACGACGATCTTGCCGTTCACCAGCACCGCGTCGATGCCCTCGGGGAAGCTCCAGGGGTTCCCGTAGGTGGCCGTGTCCCGGACGCGCGCGGGGTCGAAGAGCACGACGTCGGCGTGGAACCCCGGCGCCAGCCGGCCGCGATCGGCGAGCCCCAGCCGCCGACACGGGTCGGCCGTCATCTTGCGCACGGCCGTCTCCAGCCCGAACAGCCGGGAGTCCCGGACGAGCGGCCCCAGGACCCGGACGAAGGTCCCGAACGCCCGCGGATGCGGCAGGCCGTCGCCGAGCCCATCGCCGGGGGCGCGGCAGCCGGCGTCGGAGGCGATCATCACCCAGTCCCGCGCGAGGATCCGCTCGAGGTTCGCCGGCGACATCGCGTGGAAGATCGCGCCCACCCGGCCCCCGTCCGCGGCCAGGAAATCCAGGGCGAAGGCGGCCGGCGGCATGCTCCGGGCCCGGGCCAGCTCGGCCACGGTGCGGCCCTGGTATGGGCGGTGACGCGGCTCACGCACCTCGGCGATCACGATCCGCTCCCACGTCGACGCCGGCCGGGCGGCGAGGACTCCGAGGAACTCGTCGCGGCG
>DASRDR010000262.1:0-4414 GCA_035652475.1 Candidatus Methylomirabilota bacterium
TGCTGGACGTCCCCAACTACCGGCACGTGCCGTACCTCTTCGGGGTCAACCACGTCGCGGTCGTCGTGAAGGGCGGGCGGGTCGTGCGGCCGGCGGCGTCCGCGTGACCGCCGGGCGCCCTGCGGCCGCGCCGGCCGCCGCGGCGATCCGTCAGGTCCCGAGCGCCGGGGGCGGCGAGGCGCGCGGACTCCGGCGAGGCGGCGACGCGGCCGCCGGCGGGGCGTGACGCCGCCCGGCCCGCCAGCCGTCCTGCTGGCGCCCGAGCGGTGCTACGCCGGGGGCGCGATCCGGTCGGACTGGGCGGTGCGGGTTGCCGGGGGGCGGATCACGGCGGTCGGCCCGCGCGCCGCGCTCGCCTCCGGCGAGGCGGCGCGGGGCGTCGGCGCCGAGACCCCGGTGGCGCTGCCGCGCCGCCTCCTGCTCCCGGGCGGCGTCAACGCCCACAACCACTCGTTCCAGTCGCTCCTGCGCGGGCTCGGCGACGATCTCGACTTCATGGGCTGGCGCGATCGCGTGCTCTACCCGTTCTCGCGCCGGCTCGGCGCCGCGGGGCTCGAGCTCGGGGCGGCGTTCGCGTTCGCGGAGATGCTCCGCCACGGGATCACGACGGTCGTCGACTTCTTCTACGTCCAGGGGGGCGGCAACGCGAACGCCGAGGGGGCCATCCGGGCCGCCGAGCGCGTCGGGATCCGGCTGGTGCTGGCCCGGGCGTTCTACGACTGGGCCGGCGCGCCGCCCGAGTACCGGGAGAGCGTCGCCGACGCGACCGAGCGCTGTCGCGCGCTGATGGCCCGCTACGCCGGCCATCCGACGGTCAGCGTCCAGCCGGCGCCGCACAGCCTCCACGGCGCCTCGCCCGAGATGATCCAGGCCGCCGCCGGGGTGGCGGAGGCGGCCGCGGTCCCGTTCCACATCCACGTCGCCGAGTACCGCGCCGAGCGCGAGCAGGTGGCGGCGCGGCACGGCCTGACCCCGGTGCGGCTCCTGGACCGGCTGGGCGTCCTGGGGCCCCGGCTGATCGGGGTCCACTGCGTCTGGCTGGACGACGACGAGATCGCGCTCCTGGCCGCGCGGGGCGCGCGGGTCGCGTACTGCCCCTCGTCCAACATGATCCTCGGCGACGGGATCACCAAGCTCCGGGCCATGCGGGCGGCGGGCGTGCCGGTCGCCCTCGGGACCGACGGCGGATGCACCAACAACCGCCTCTCCGTCTTCGAGGAGATGCGGATGGCCGCCCTCCTCCAGAAGGTGAGCCACCTGGACGGGACCGCCTTCACCGCCGAGGAGGCGTTCCGGCTGGGGACCGCGGGCGGCGGCGAGGTGCTGGGGCTCCCGGTGGGCGAGATCGCGCCCGGGCGGCTCGCCGACCTGGTCGCGCTGGACCTCGAGCACCCCTCCCTCCACCCGCCGCACGCGCTGCTGAAGAACGTGGTCTACGCGCTCTCGCCCCAGGCGATCACCGACGTGTGGGTCCACGGAGCCCACGTCGTCCAGGCGGGTCGGCTCGCGACGATCGACGAGCCGGGCCTCCTGGCCGAGGTGCGCGCCCTCACCCGCGACTGGCGCGTCTGACGGGGCGGGCGCCGCCCGCGCCGCGCGCGCCCGCGTGGTATAAGAGGGCCGCCCGGGACCACCGCCGGGCCTCGACAGGGAGGAGCGCGCGTGATGGACATCGTCGGCCGGACCCCGGGGATGTGGATCGACGGGCGGGAGGCGACCGGGTCGACCGGCGAGACGTTCCCGGTCCTGAACCCGGCGACCGAGGCGGAGCTGGCCCGGGTGCCGGCGGCGACGCCGGCCGACGTCGATCGCGCGGCGTCCGCGGCGCTCCGGGCGTTCGAGGACGGGCCGTGGCCGCGGCTCCGGACGCGGGAGCGGGCGACGCTCCTCCTCCGGCTGGCCGGGCTGGTCCGCGAGCACGCCGAGGCCCTGGCGCGCCTCGAGACCCTGAACGCCGGCAAGCCGATCCGGGACAGCCGGGACGAGATCGGGATGGTCGCCGCGGTGTTCGAGTACTACGCGGGCGCGGTCTCGCGTCTCGGCGGCGAGACGATCCCCACCAACGCGCCGGGGCTCGACTTCACGCTGCGAGAGCCGATCGGGGTCTGCGCGCTCATCGTCCCGTGGAACTTCCCGCTGTCGATCGCGTCGTGGAAGCTCGGCCCGGCGCTCGCCGCCGGCAACACCGTCCTGCTGAAGCCCGCCTCCCACACGCCGCTCACCGCGCTGGCCCTGGGGCGGCTCGCGGTGGAGGCGGGCTTCCCGCCCGGGGTCGTGAACGTCGTGACCGGTTCGGGCGCCGCGCTCGGCCCCTCCCTGGTCCGTCATCCCGCGGTCGGCAAGGTCGCCTTCACCGGCGAGACCGTCACCGGGGCCGAGGTCATGCGCCTGGCCGCGGACGGGATCAAGCGCGTCTCGCTCGAGCTCGGCGGGAAGTCGCCGCTCGTCGTCTGGGACGACGCCGACCTGGACGAGGTGGTCGAGGCGTCGGTGGGGGTCATCTACGGGAACGCCGGCCAGGACTGCTGCGCGCGGAGCCGGGCCTTCGTCCACCAGGGGGTCTACGAGGCGTTCGTGGAGCGGTGGACCGCCCGCGCCCGACGCCTGGTCGTGGGCGATCCGCTGGACGAGCGGACCGAGATGGGACCCCTCATCTCCCGGGCCCACCGCGCCCGGGTCCAGGGGTACGTCGCGGCCGGCCGGGACGAGGGCGCCCGGCATGTGTGGGGCGGGGAGGTGCCGGCCGCCCCCGCCCGGGGGTTCTATCTCACCCCGGCGGTGTTCGCGGACGTCAAGCCGCGGATGCGCATCTTCCAGGAGGAGATCTTCGGCCCGGTGCTGTCGGTGATCCCGGTCGCCGCCGAGGACGAGTGCGTGCGGCTGGCGAACGACTCGCCGTATGGCCTCTCGGGCTCCATCTGGACCCGCGACCTCGGGCGGGCCCTCCGGATCGCCCGCCGCCTCCGCACGGGCGTCCTCTCGGTCAACGGCTCCTCGAGCGTGCACGTCGAGGCGCCGTTCGGCGGCTACAAGCAGTCTGGGCTCGGCCGCGAGCTCGGCATGCACGCGCTGTCTCTGTACACAGAGGTGAAGAACGTGCACGTCGCGCTCGGCGAGCCCCGGTAGCCCCCCGGCGCGTGCGGTTCGGCTTCATCCCGACCGAGGGCGGCCACCTCGCCCGCGAGGCCCTGGCCGAGGTGGACCGGGCGGAGGCGCTCGGGCTCGACTCGGTGTGGATGGAGGAGCACCACGGTGTCCCCGGCCACTACTGGCCATCCCCGCTCGTCGTGCTGGCCGGCTTCGCCACCCGCACCTCGCGGCTCCTGCTCGGGACCGACGTGGTGGTGCTGCCGCTCCACGATCCGGTCCGCGCCGCCGAGGACGCGGCGATGGTCGACGTGCTCTCCGGCGGGCGGCTGATCTTCGGTGCCGCCATCGGGTACCGCCCGGACGAGTTCGCGCTCTACCGGACGCCGCTCGCCGGGCGCGGAGCGCGGTTCGAGGAGGCGCTCGAGGTCATCCGGGCGCTCTGGACGGAGGAGGCGGTCACGCGCCCCGGGCCCCGCTACCCCCTCCGGGAGGCCCGCATCGAGCCCCGTCCGGTGCAGCGGCCGCGCCCGCCGATCTGGATCGGTGGGTGGGGGGCGCGCATGCTCCGGCGCGCCGCGCGGCTCGCCGACGCGTGGGTGCCCGGGCCGACGGCGCACCTGGCGAAGCTCCTGGACGGGCAGGCCCGGTACCGGGCCGAGCTGCGGGAGGCGCGCCGGCCGGACCCGGTGGAGTGGCCGCTCACCCGCGACACGGTCATCGCCGACACGGACGCCCAGGCGGCGGAGCTGGCCGAGCGCCACCTCCTCGTCAACTACCGCGACGAGTACGGCGGCGGGCGGTGGCAGCACCCGCTGATCGGGGGCGAGGACGCGACCCCCGTCGACCGCCTGGACGCCCTCGGCCGCGACCGCTTCATCGTCGGCGGCCCGGAGCGGTGCCGCGACCAGGTCCGGCGCTTCGTGGAGGCGTTCGGGGTCACCCACCTGATCTTTCGCCTGTACTTCCCGGGAATGCCGCACCGGCACGTCCTCCGGTCCCTCGAGCTCCTGGCGCGGGAGGTCGTGCCCGCGTTCCGCTGAGCCGCGCCCGCCGGCACCGGGTCCGCTCCGGCGTTGCTCCCGGCGCGCGGTGTCCGACCCCGGCGCGTGTCCGCCCCGCAAGGCCGCCCTCCCGCGTTCGGCGGGCACCCGATCCGGCCCCGCGGCCCGTCGCCGCGGCGCGGGAGCCGGCGTCGCTCCCGCCGCCGGGCGGCCGGGACCGCGAGCGTAAAATACCGGGGTGCGCCGCAACGCGCTCGTCTGGGGAATCCTCGCGCTGGCGCTGGCGGTCGGCGTCGTCGCGACCATCGACCGGTACCAGCGGG
>DASRDR010000263.1:0-20766 GCA_035652475.1 Candidatus Methylomirabilota bacterium
CGGCCGCGGCCGCCGCGCGGCCCGCGCCTGATCCAGCGCTTCACGGTGGACCTGACGCCCCCGAAGCTCGAGCTCCGGACGGCGACCGGGTACGTCAAGCATGCCGGCGCCGGCGTCGTCGTCTTCCGGGCCGAGGGCGCCACGCGGGCCGGCGTGCGGGTCGGGACCGAGTTCTTCCCGGGCGTGACGGGCCTCGCGCAGGACCCGGCGGTCCAGGTGGCCCTGTTCACGATCCCGTACCACGGGCCGGAGGTGCCGCCGAGCGTGGTCGCGGAGGACGAGGCCGGCAACGAGCGCGTCATCGCGGTGCCGGTCACGTTCCTGCCGGCGAAGTTCCCGAAGGACACGATCCACCTCACCGAGGCGTTCCTCCGGCGGAAGCTGGTCGAGCTCGCTCCCCAGACGCCGAGCAGCGCGTCCCCCGAGGAGCTCCTCCAGGCGTTCCTCCGCGTCAATCGCGAGGGTCGCCAGGCCGCCGAGGCGAAGTTCCGGGAGCTCGGCCGCGGCCCGAGCGCCGCCACCCCGCTCTGGACCGGCGCGTTCCGCCAGCAGCCGAACACGAAGGTGTTCGCGAACTTCCCCGAGGAGCGGACCTACGAGATGGGCGGCCGCACGGTGGACACCCAGTGGCACCTCGGCATCGACCTGGCGTCGAACCGCCAGAGCCCGGTGGAGGCGTCCAACGCCGGCCGGGTCGTGTTCACCGGGCCCAACGGCATCTACGGCAACGTCGTCGTGCTGGACCACGGCCTGGGGCTCATGAGCCTCTACGGCCACCTCTCCGAGATCGCGGTCAAGGTCGGGCAGGCGGTCCAGCGCGGGGAGACCCTCGGCCGGAGCGGCGAGACGGGGCTCGCGGGGGGCGACCACGTCCACTTCGCGATGCTGGTGCGCGGCGTCTACACGAGCCCGATCGAGTGGTGGGACGACCACTGGCTGCGCGACCGCATCGTGAAGCCGCTGGCGGACGCGGGGCTCACGATCCCGGGCCTGACCGACGGCGCCGTCGCGGCCGGCGTGTCCGGGCCGCCCGCCGCGCCGCCGCCGCCGCGCCGCCGCGGAGCCCGCGCCCGGCGCTGAGCCCCGGGCGCGGCCGTCCCGCCGTCCGGGAACGGGGATCGAGGCGGCTCCGGCGCCGAGGATCGCCCGTCCCGGTGCGCCGCCGTCCCTCCGCGCGAGGCCCTCGCGGGGGCCGGCGGTCCGCCACGCGCGTCACCAGGGTCGGGCCGCTCGCCCCTCCAGGATCACGGCCGCGACCGTGCCGGCCGCCGCCAGCAGGAGCAGGAGCGCGGCGGCGATCCGCGGCGCGCGGCTCGCCGGCTCCCGGCGCAGGCCGAGCCAGAGCCAGATCCCCCCGAACCCGATCAGCCCCGCGGCGAGGGCCAGGTACGCCAGACGCAGCGAGTCCACGGCCCAGAGTCTCCCCCAGGGGGTGGGGAACTGGCAACCCGGTCGCGCCGAGTGGGAAGATCCTACACGTTCCCGCCGCCCGGACGCGTCCTCGGCGCCCGAGGAACCGGATGCAATGTCCCGGTCGGCGGGGGCGCGGGTTTGGCACGCGCGTTGCCATGCTCACGGTGAGGGCAGCTTCAGGCCGACCACCCCCGCGCCGGGCGCCACGGGGCATGGACGGTCCGCGGCATGGGGCGGATCGATCACGCCCGTCCGGCGGCCGCGGCGCGAGCGGGCCCGAGGAGGAGCGTCATGTGGAGAGGAGCGGGAACCATCCTGACCGCGCTGGCCGCCGCGGCGGCCCTCGGGCTGGCCGCCGGGCCGGCGCGCGCGGACGACGCGGCGGCGCTGGACCGCGACCGGCGTGACGTCGATCGGGCCGCCGCGAGCCTGGGCTCGTCGAGGGTCGCCGAGCGGCTGGCGACGGAGCTGAACGCGACGTGGGGTCGCGCCCCGGCGCCCTACTCGGCGGAGTCGCTCACCGCGCAGCGGGCCGCCACCGGCTGGGGCTGGGGGGAGGTCGTCATCGGCAACCGGCTCGCCCAGGAGATCGCCGCGTCGTTGATGGCGGCCAATCCCGCCCTCACGCCGGCCGAGGCGCTGGCCCAGGCGCTCGCGCAGGTCACCGCCGCGCGCCAGGCGCGGACCGGCTGGGGGGTGATCGCGCAGCAGAACGGGCTCAAGCTCGGGCCGCTGGTCGCGGACGTCAGGCGTGCCGCGGCAGCGCTCGGGGCCGGCCCGAAGGGGAGCGCCGCGAGTGCCAAGGGCACCGAGCCAGGGGCGAAGGCGTCCGGCAAGAGCGCGAAGGGTGCCGAGCGCAGCGCCAAGGGGACGGCGCAGGGGACCGGGTCCGCCACGGAGGACCGCGGGTTCAGCGCGTTCGATACGGCAGGCAACCGGAGCCCCGGGGTCGCGGTGGCGGGCGGCGGCGTCGGGCGGAGCGGCTCCGACCACGGCGGCGCCGCGGCCGACAAGGGTGGTGAACACGGCGGTGGTGGCGGGGGTCAGGGCGGGGGCGCCGGCGGCGGGAACGGCGGCGGCGGGAACGGCGGCGGCGGGGGGGGCGGAGGCGGCGGGCGCGGACGGTAGCACCCCGTCGCACGCCCGGGAAGCCCTCGCGCGTGTCCCGCGCGGGTCACCGGCCGGCCCGCCGGCGGAGGGCGCCCCGTCGCGCGCCCGGGGAGACCCTCGCGCCTGTCCCGCGAGTCCGCGCCCAGCCCGGGGGGCCGGAGCGACCCCCCGGGTCCCGGTCTGCCTCGGCCCGCCCCCGCTTCCCCCCCCTCTCCTGATCGGCTACACTTAGCTCTGCTCCACGCCGCCGGCGCAGTGTGGTGCTGGTCTGTCGGCGCCAGCGCTGCGGCTCGGCTCGGCCCGGGGAGGCCCCCCCAGAGCGCTGCCCCGCCGCGGGGCACCGCCGGATGACTTCGAGCGGCTGGAGGAGGACCGACCGGCCCGGCCGGAAGGAGGTGCCCTCATGGCCATCGTGACGATCGCGCACGAGACCGGTTCCGGCGGCCCCGAGATCGGGCTGGAGCTGGCCAAGCGGCTGGGGTACCGGTACGTCGACCGGGAGATGCTCTCGGAAGCGGCGCTGCGCTACGGGGTGGGCGAGGACAAGCTGACCCAGGTCGACGAGACCAAGCCCTCCCTGTTCGAGCGCTTCGACGTCGAGACCCGCCAGTACATCACCGTGCTGCAGTCGGCGCTCCTGGACACGGCGGAGCAGGACAACGTCGTGATCAACTCCCGCGGCGGCCAGGTGCTCCTCCGGGGGGTGGCCCACGCCCTCCGGGTGCGGGTGATCGCGCCGCTCGAGCTCCGGGTCAAGCGCGTGATGCGGAAGATGGCCGGGCCCATGCAGGAGTCCGTCGACCTCCGCACGACGGCGGAGATGGTCCGGCGCAGCGACCACGAGAAGCACGGCCGGATGCGCTACCTCTACGACGTGGACTGGGGCGATCCCGCCCTCTACGACCTGGTGCTGAACACGGAGAAGCTGTCGACCGAGGCCGCCGTGGAGGTGATCGCCGGCCTGGTCCGGGGCTTCACCGCCACCGAGGAGTCGCGGCAGGACGTGCGGAACCGGGCGCTCGCCTCGCGGGTGCGCTCGGCGCTGGCCGCCCACGTGGAGACCCGGAAGTATCGCATCAACGTCGAGGCGGACCGGGGGGTCATCCGGCTCGAGGGGACCGCCGCGCTGGACCGGGCCGCCGAGGTGGCGCGCACCGTCGAGGGGGTGACGGACGTCCGGACCCAGCTGCTGGAGGTCCCGCCCATCCCGCCCTTCGTCGCGTGAGCATCCGTCGTCTCCAGCCGGGGACGGGAGCGAGCGGCCTTACCGCACCTTGACGATCCGGCTCCGGATTCCCCGTCGTTCGAGGGCCTCCCGGTACGCCTCCGCGTCGGCGAGGCGGGCGAACTGGCCGTAGCGGATGTGGTACAGGGCATTGGACGCCAGCGCCTCGCTGACCCGGACCTCGAAGCCCCGGGCCCGGAGCGGGCGCGCCGCCGCGACCGCGTCGGCCAGCGACGGGTGGCGGCCCAGCACCAGGGCGACGCCCCCGGCGTCCTCGACGACGGTGCCGCGGCCCAGCTCCCGCGCGGCCTGGCGCGCCTCGTCCGCGGACTCGAACCCGGTGGCGGCCACGACGAACAGCCGCGTGGTGTCCTCCCGGAGGAACCGCACGGTGACGTGCCCGAGCCGGTTCAGCTCGGCCTCGATGCGGTCCGCGGCGTCGCGGGAGGCGAGCGGGCCGCTCTCGAGCGCGTACTCGGCGATCGGCGCCGGCAGCGGCACCGGCGAGATGCTGCCGGCCTGGTCCGCAGGCTCGTCGTCGGCCGCCCCGGCCCCGTCCGCCGGGATCGCGACGACGGAGGGGCTCGGCCGCGCGAAGGGCCAGGACAGGCCCTCGAACCGGTGCACGAGCAGGCCAGCGATCACCCCGGCCAGCACGACCAGGCTGAGGGCGGCGAGCGGCACGTGCGTGTAGCGGGCGCGCAGCCAGCGCATCGGGGGCTCGCGATGATGTTCGGGAGCGCGCCCCGGCAAGTCAAGGCGATTGTGGGCCGCCGGGCGCCGGCGGCCCCGGGGGGCCGGCGGTGAGGCGGTTCCTCGCCTGGACGGGCGCGGCGGCCGTGGTCGCCCTGGCGCTCGGGATCGGCGTGGGCGTGGGCCTGCGGCTGACGGGGCTGCCGTGGCCGAACCGGGGCGCGTCGGGCCCCGTCCCGGCGGCGGTCGGCTCGACCGCCGAGGACATGCCGCGCGCCTTCGTGCGGGTCGCCGAGCGCGTCCGGCCGGCGGTCGTGAACATCGCGACCTCGCACTTCCTGCGCCGGCAGCGACCCCCCGGCGGGGCGCCGAACGCGCCGCCGAACCTCCGCGACTACTTCGACCAGTACTTCGGCCAGATGCCGCCCGGCGAGCGCGAGCGGTCCGGCGTGGGCTCCGGCTTCATCATCGACGGCCAGGGCCACGTCCTGACCAACCTGCACGTGATCAAGGGCGCCGACGAGATCACGGTCCGGCTCTACAACAAGAAGGAGGTCGCCGGGAAGATCGTCGGCAGCGACCCGCGGACGGACCTGGCGGTCATCCGGATCCCGATGGAGGCGGGGCTGGTCGCGGCCCCGCTGGGCGACTCGGACCGGATCCACGTCGGCGAGTGGGCGATCGCGATCGGGAGCCCGTTCGGACTCGAGCAGACCCTGACGGTCGGGGTGATCAGCGCGACCGCCCGGTCCGAGGTCGGGATCGTGCCGTACGAGAACTTCATCCAGACCGACGCCTCCATCAACCCGGGGAACTCCGGGGGGCCGCTCCTGAACGCCCGCGGCGAGGTGGTCGGCATCAACACGGCGATCCTGTCCTCCGGGCAGGGGATCGGCTTCGCCATCCCCATCAACACGGCGCAGCGCGTCGCGAACGCCCTCATCTCCCGCGGGCGCGTCGTGCGCGGCTGGCTCGGCGTGTCGCTCCAGCCGCTGAACGACGACCTCGCCCAGGCGCTCGGCGCGCCGAAGGGACGCGGCGTGGTGGTGGCTCGCGTGCTCCCGGGCGGCCCGGCCGAGAAGGCGGGGCTGGCGCCGAACGACGTCATCCTGGGGTTCGGCGACGCCACGGTGGAGGATCTCCAGCAGCTCCAGCGGCTCGTCCTCGATGCGCCGGTGGACCAGGCGGTGCGCGTGCGGATCCTGCGGAAGGGGAAGGAGATGGCGGTCTCGGTCACGATCGCCGAAGTCCCGGTCGAGCGGGCCGGGGCCTCCTGAGGCCCCCCGCCCGGTGCTCTTCTCGTGGCGACGGTTCCGCGAGCGGGCGACGGCCGTCCTCCACCTGGACGAGGAGCCGCGGCGCCTCGCCGCCGGCATGGCGCTCGGCGTCTTCATCGGCATCACCCCGCTCTACGGACTCCACACGCTGCTCGCGCTGGTCGCCGCCTCGGTGTTCCGCGTCAACAAGGCGGCGACGATCACCGGGGCGTGGATCAACCTCCCGTGGTTCGCGCCGTTCGTGTACGCCTTCTCGCTCCAGTTCGGGGAGGCGGTCCTCAGCGGTGACTGGAGCCGGTTCTCGCTGGCCAGCGTGTACGCGCTCGCCCGCTCGGCCGGCGCGTACCTGCGGGCCAGTCCCCGGGAGACGGCCGGGACGCTCTGGCAGGTGGTCTGGGACATGCTGTTCGTCGCCTCCAAGCCGCTCCTGGTCGGGACGACGATCGTCGGCGCGGTCCTGGGCCTCATCGCGTACGTGGTGACCCTCGAGGCGGTGCGGGACGTCCGGCAGCTCCGGGCCCGGATGCACTCCGCCCACGGCTCGCCCCCGGGAACGGAGCCGACGCCGTGATGCCTCGCGGGATGGAGTCCCTCCTGGAGGATCTCTCGGGGCTGGTCGCCGGGGCCCTGTCGCTGGGCGACGCGGCCGCCCGCGTCCTCGCGCGGCTGGCGACGATCGCCGGGGTCCTCCTCATCGGCTGGGGCGTCTACCGGATCGTGGTCGTGCTGGTCCGCCGCCTCCTCCGGCCGCTGGAGGGCGCGAGCGACTACCCGGCGCGGGTCCAGCGGGCGCGGACCCTCGGGCCCCTGCTCACCAGCGCCGCCCGCTACCTGGTCGCGTTCCTGGTCGCCGTGGTCGTGCTCCAGGAGCTCGGGATCGACGTCCGGGCGCTGCTCGTCTCGGCGGGGGTCGTCGGGCTGGCGGTGGGGCTCGGCGCCCAGAGCCTCATCAAGGACGTCATCACGGGGTTCTTCATCCTGTTCGAGAACCTCCTCGCGGTCGGGGACGTGGTCGAGGTCGGGTCGCACACCGGCGTGGTGGAGGCGGTCGGACTGCGGGTCACCAAGATCCGGAAGTTCTCGGGCGAGCTGCGCATCGTGCCCAACGGCGAGCTCACCGCGTTCGGCCATCACAGCGCCGGCTGGGGCCGGCTGGTCGTGGAGGTCGGCGTCCACCACGACGAGGACATCGGCCGGGCCCTCGCCGCGCTGGAGGAGGTCGGCCGGGCTCTCGCGGCCGCCCATCCGGCGGCCGTGCTGGAGCCGCCGATCGCGGAGGGGGTGCTGCGGCTGCGGGAGTCGGAGGCGGTGCTCCGGCTCCACGCGCGCGTCCGCGCCCTCGACCGGTTCCCGCTCGAGCTCGAGGCCCGCCGTCGCATCATGGAGACGTTCGCGGCCCACGAGATCCGGGGGCCGCGGCCGATGCTGGACGTCCGGGTGGCCGCGCCCGCCGGCCCGGACCCCGGCCCGCGAAAGGAGTCCGCCGCATGAGTGTGCGCACCGCCGTCTTCCCGGCCGCCGGCCTCGGCACCCGCTTCCTGCCGGCCACCAAGGCCCAGCCGAAGGAGATGCTGCCCCTGGTCGACAAGCCGATGATCCAGTACGTCGTCGAGGAGGCCGTCGCCGCCGGGCTCGACCGGATCTGCATCGTGACGGGGCGGGGCAAGCGGGCCATCGAGGACCACTTCGACGCGTCGGTGGAGCTCGAGTTCTACCTCCAGGAGCGCGGCAAGTGGGAGGAGCTGGCGCAGATCAAGACGATCTCCGACCTGGCGTCGGTCTCGTACCTGCGGCAGAAGGAGCCGCTCGGGCTGGGCCACGCCATCCTCTGCGCGCGCCCGCTGGTCGGCGACGAGCCGTTCGCGGTCTTCCTGGGGGACGACATCATCGTGGCGGAGCCGCCGTGCATCAGCCAGCTGCTCGCCGTCTACGAGCGGTTCGGCGAGCCCGTCCTGGCGGTCGAGCGGGTGCCGGTCGACCAGCTCTCGATGTACGGCGTGATCCGGGGCGCGCCGGTGGGCGACGACGTCTACCTGGTGGAGGACCTGGTCGAAAAGCCGGCTCCGGAGGCGGCGCCCTCCGACCTGGCGATCATCGGCCGGTACGTGCTCACCCCCGACATCTTCCCGGTGCTGGCCGAGACCGCCCCCGACCATCGCGGGGAGATCCAGCTCACCGACGCGCTCCGTCGGCTGCGGACGCGGCGGCCGCTCTACGCGGTCCGGTTCGCGGGCCGCCGCTTCGACACCGGGGACAAGCTCGGGTTCCTCAAGGCGACGGTGGAGATCGCCCTCGCCCGCCCGGATCTGGGCGACGCCTTCCGCAGCTACCTGCGCTCGGTGATCTGATCCCCGGCGCGCGCGGGGTCCGGGCCGTCCGGCTCGGGCCGGCGGCGTGTTGGCGGCCGCGCGTCCGCGCGCCACTCGCCGCCTCGAGCCATCCACGCGGGAGCCCGGAGCGCGTCGCCGTGGGCGGCGGGCCCGACGGCGCGGCCTGCGGCCCGTCGGGGACGGGCGCGCGAACCCGTGTGCTAGAATCGGCTACTGTTCACGCGAGTGACACCGTGATCCCCCTGGCGCTCGATCACTCCTGGAACCCGCGCTGCGCCCGACCCCCCCTGCGGGGGGACGGCGCGGATGCAGGCCCGGCCGCCGGCGGGGCGCGCGGCCGGGCCGAGCCCCGCCACGGCGTCCCGACCGGGCGGCGGCCGCGGCTCGGGCCGGAGCGATAGGCGCCGTGCCGGAGCGCCGGCCGTTCCAGCTCGCCACCGTCGAGGAGATCAAGACCGGCCAGATCACCGACGTCTACTTCAACCGCACCGTGCAGATCCTCCGGGCGCGCGGCGACCGCACGCGGGTGAAGGCCGAGGTGTACCTGAAGAGCCTGCCGGCCGACTGGCCGTGGGGCATCCTGGCCGGGATCGAGGAGGTGGCCCACCTCCTGGCCGGCGTGCCGGTCGACGTCACGGCCATGGACGAGGGGACGCTGTTCGCGGCCTACCAGCCGGTCCTGACCGTCGAGGGCGTCTACGTGGACTGGGCCGAGTACGAGACCGCGCTCCTCGGGCTGCTCTGCCAGGCCTCCGGGATCGCGACCAAGGCGGCGCGGTGCAAGAAGGCGGCCGGGGAGCGCCAGGTCATCAGCTTCGGGGCCCGGCGGATGCACCCGGGGCTCGCGCCGATGATCGAGCGGAACGCGTTCGTGGGCGGCTGCGACGGCGTCGCGGTGACGAAGTCGGCGGAGCTGATCGACGCCGACCCGATGGGCACGATCCCGCACGCGCTCGTGCTGGTGGTCGGCGACACCGTGGAGGCGCTCCGGGCGTTCCACGCGGTGGTGGATCCCAAGGTGCGGCGGGTCGCGCTGATCGACACCCTGCAGGACGAGAAGTTCGAGGCCATCCGGGTCGCCCAGGCCCTCGGGCGCGATCTCTACGCGGTCCGGCTCGACACGCCGTCGTCGCGGCGGGGCGACTTCTACCGCATCCTCGAGGAGGTGCGCTGGGAGCTCGACCTCCGCGGCTTCGAGCACGTGCGGCTGATCGCCTCGGGCGGGATCGACGAGTACCAGATCCCGCGGCTCAACCCGGTCGTCGACGCCTACGGGGTCGGGACGGCGATCGCCAACGCCCCCGTCCTCAACTTCGCGCTCGACATCATGGAGATCGACGGCCGGCCGATCGCCAAGCGCGGCAAGCATTCGGGCTCCAAGCGCGTGGTCCGGTGCCGCGCGTGCGGGAGCACCCTGGTCCTGGCCGCTCAGCGGCCCGTCCCGCCCTGCGCCTGCGGCGGCGTCTACGAGGACCTCCTGAAGCCCCTGATCCGCGCGGGCCGGGTCGCGCGGGACCTCCCGCCGCCCCGCACGATCCGCGAGCACGTGCTGGAGCAGCTCCGGCGGGCGGCCCTGGACCTCCCGGTGCGCGGGGGCCTGCGCGGTGACTTCTGAGCGCGGCGCGGTGACCGGCCCCGGCGAGCGCCGCTCGCCGGCGCGCCGGCGGGCCCCGGCCGCCCGGGGCGCGGCCGGCGGCCGCGCCGGCCGGGGCTGAGCCGCTCGTGCCATGGGCCTCCTGGAGGAGATCGTCGCCCGCAAGCGCGCGCACGTGGCGGCGCGCCGGGCGGCCGTGCCCCGGCGGGCGCTCGAGGCCGCGGCGGCGGCGCTGCCTCCGCCGCGAAGCCTGGCCTCGGCGCTGACGCCGCGCGCGGCCGACGAGGTCCGGGTCCTCGCCGAGCTCAAGCGGGCCTCGCCGGTCGCCGGCGAGCTGGCGCGGGGGTTCGACCCGGTGGCGCGCGCCCCCGAGTACGTCCGGGCCGGGGCCGCTGCGCTCTCCGTCCTCACCGACCGGCACTTCCAGGGCAGCCTGGACGACCTCGACACGGTGCGGGCGGCCGTCGAGTGCCCGGTGCTCGAGAAGGACTTCGTGCTGGACGAGTACCAGCTCTGGGAGGCGCGGGCGCACGGGGCCGATGCCGCGCTGCTGATCGTCGCCATCCTCGAGCCGGCGCGGCTCCGGGACCTCTTCCAGGCCGCGAAGGGGCTCGGGCTGGCGCCGCTGGTCGAGGTGCACGGCGAGGCCGAGCTGGAGCGGGCCGTCGAGCTCGGGGCGGCCGTGATCGGGATCAACAACCGCGACCTCGCCACGTTCCGCACCGACCTGGCCGTCACCGAGCGGCTCGCCCCGCAGGCGCCGGCCGGCGCGTGCCTGATCTCCGAGAGCGGGATCGCCTCCCGGGCCGACGTCCGGCGGGTCCGCGCCGCGGGGGCCCACGCGGTGCTGGTGGGGGAGTCGCTCTCGCGGAGCGGCGACCCGGCCGCCAAGCTCGGCGAGCTCCTCGGCCGGGGGGACGCCCGGCGCGCCGCGGCCGCGGGCGAGGGCGCGGCCGCGCCACCCCGCCGATGATCCGCGTCAAGATCTGCGGCATCACGAACCTCGAGGACGCCCTCCGGGCGGCGGAGGCGGGGGCCGACGCCCTCGGGTTCATCTTCGTCGAGGGCACGCCGCGGTTCGTCACGCCCGCGGCCGTGGCGCCGATCGTCCGGGCGCTGCCGCCGTTCGTCTGTCCGGTCGGCGTGTTCTGGGACCACCCGCCCGCCCACGTGGCCGCGGTCGTCGAGGAGTGCGGGCTCGGGGCGGTGCAGCTCCACGGGAGCGAGCCGCCCGAGGCCGTCGTCGCCGCCCCCCGCCCGGTTCTCAAGACGGTCAAGGTCGGCGGTCCGGCCGACCTCGACCAGCTCGGGCGGTACCGCCCGGCCGCGTTCCTGCTGGACAGCCCGGCGCGGTGGAGCGAGCGGGGCGAGGCCCGGCCGCCGGTCCCGTGGACGCTCGCGCGGACGGCGGCGGCGCGGGCCCGCGTCGTCCTCTCGGGTGGGCTCACCCCCGAAACCGTCGCCGGCGCGATCCGGATCGCCCGGCCGTGGGGCGTCGACGTGAACTCCGGGGTCGAGGTGCGTCCGGGTCGCAAGGACGCCGAGCGCATGCGCGGGTTCATCCGGGCGGCCCGCAGCGCCGCGGCGATGGTCGCGGAGGCCGCGGCGCTGGACGAGACGAGCCGTCGTGGGTAGGCCGCCCGCCCCGCCGCGCCTGCCCGACCGGACCGGCCACTTCGGCGCCTACGGCGGGCGGTACGTCCCGGAGACGCTGATCACGCCGCTCCTCGAGCTCGAGGCGGCGTACGGGGAGGCGCGCCGCGATCCGGCGTTCCGGGCGCGCCTGGCCCGGCTCGCGGCCGACTACGTCGGCCGGCCCACGCCGCTCACGTTCGCCGAGCGGCTGACCGCCCACGCCGGCGGGGCCCGCATCTACCTGAAGCGCGAGGACCTCTGCCACACCGGGGCACACAAGATCAACAACACGCTCGGCCAGGGCCTCCTGGCGGCCCGGATGGGGAAGCAGCGGATCATCGCCGAGACCGGCGCCGGGCAGCACGGGGTCGCCACCGCCACCATCGCGGCGCTCCTCGGCCTCGAGTGCGAGGTCTACATGGGCGAGGAGGACACCGCCCGCCAGGCGCTCAACGTCTACCGCATGGAGCTCCTGGGGGCGCGCGTCCGCCCGGTGCGCGCCGGCAGCCGCACCCTCAAGGACGCGATGAACGAGGCGCTGCGCGACTGGGTGACCAACGTGCGCACGACCTACTACTGCATCGGCTCGACCGCGGGGCCGCACCCGTACCCGATGATGGTCCGGGACTTCCAGTCCGTCATCGGGCGGGAGGTGCGGCGCCAGCTCGACGGGCGGCCGGACGTGCTGGTGGCGTGCGTCGGCGGCGGCTCGAACTCGCTCGGGCTCTTCGCGCCGTTCCTCGCCGACCCCGGGGTGCGGCTGGTGGGGGTGGAGGCCGCGGGGGCGGGGCTCGCCAGCGGCCGCCACGCGGCGCCGCTCACCGCCGGCTCCCCGGGGATCCTGCACGGCAGCCGCTCCTACCTCCTGCAGGACGTCGACGGGCAGGTGCTCCCGGCCCACTCGATCTCGGCCGGGCTCGACTACCCGGGCGTCGGTCCCGAGCACGCGTGGCTCAAGGACAGCGGCCGCGCCGAGTACGTCGCGGTCACCGACGCCGAGGCGCTGGAGGCCCTCCGCCTCCTGGCGCGGCTCGAGGGGCTGATCGCGGCGCTGGAGTCCGCCCACGCGGTCGCCCACGCGGTCCGGCTCGCGGCGACGCTGCCGGCCGAGGCGCGGGTGGTGGTGGGGCTCTCGGGGCGCGGCGACAAGGACGTGGACGCGGTGCGCGCCCTCGAGCGGGACGGCGATGTCGCGCATTGAGGCGACGTTCGCCCGGCTCCGCGATGAGGGCGAGCGGGCGCTGATCCCGTACTTCTGCGCCGGCGACCCGGATCTCGACACGACGGCGCGGCTGGTCGAGGAAGCGGCGAGCCGCGGCGCCGACGTCATCGAGGTCGGCCTGCCGTTCTCGGACCCGCTGGCGGACGGGCCGACGATCCAGCGGGCGGGGGCGCGCGCGCTCGCCGGCGGCACCAGCCTCGCCCGGCTCCTGCCGGTGCTGGCGGGCGTGCGCGGTCGCGTCCAGCCGCCGCTCGTGCTCATGACGTACCTGAACCCGCTCCACCGGCGGGGCCTCGAGACGGCGACCCGGGAGCTGGCCGAGGCCGGCGTGGCCGGCCTGATCGTGCCGGACTGCCCGGTCGACGAGAGCGCGGCGCTCGGGCGGGCGGCGGCGGCCGCCGGCCTGGACCTGATCGCCCTCGCCTCGCCGACCAGCGGGCCGGACCGGCTGCGGCGGATCGCCCGGGCGGCCCACGGGTTCGTCTACCTGGTCCCGCTGACCGGGATCACCGGGGAGCGCGCGGAGCTGCCGCCCGAGCTGGTGCAGCTCGTCCGCGACCTCCGCGCGGTCACCACGAAGCCCATCTGCGTCGGGTTCGGGATCTCCACGCCGGCGCAGGTCGCGGCGGTGGTCCGCCACGCCGACGGCGCGATCGTCGGGAGCGCGATCGTGCGGCTGGTGGAGAACCTGGCCGGCGACCCGGCGCTGGTCCGGAAGGTCGGCGACTTCGTCGCCGCGCTGAAGGCCGCCACCAAGGTCTAGGGAGCCCGCGGGCGGTGGCGTGGCTCTTCAGCCGGGACAGGCCCCGGAAGCTCACGACCGAGGGCCTCTGGATCAAGTGCGAGGCCTGCCGGGAGATCGTCTACCGCGCCGACGTCGAGAACAACGCCCGCACGTGCCCGCGATGTGGGCACCTCTTCCGCCTGTCGGCCCGGGAGCGGCTCGAGCTCCTCCTCGACCGCGATTCGTTCGAGGAGCGGGACTCCGGGCTTCGCTCGCAGGACCCGCTCGGATTCAAGGACAACCGCGGCCGGTACGCCGATCGTCTCCGCTCGGCGCGCGAGAAGACGGGCCGCGAGGACGCCGTCGTCTCCGGGGTGGGCCGGATCGAGGGCTACCCGCTGGTCGTCTGCGTCTTCGAGTTCGCGTTCATGGGCGGGAGCATGGCATCGGTCGTCGGCGAGCGGATCACGCGCGCCATCGAGTTCGCGACCCGCAAGCGCCTGCCGCTCCTGATCGTGACCTGCTCGGGCGGCGCCCGGATGCAGGAGGGCGTGCTCTCGCTCATGCAGATGGCGAAGACCGCGGCCGCGCTCCGGCGCCTCGGCGAGGAGCGGGTGCCGTACTTCGTCCTGCTCGCCGACCCCACCACCGGCGGGGTGACCGCCTCGTTCGCGATGCTGGGCGACGTGATCCTCGCCGAGCCGCGCGCCCTCGTCGGCTTCGCCGGCCCCCGCGTCATCCAGGAGACCATCCGGCAGCCGCTGCCCGAGGGATTCCAGCGGGCGGAGTTCCTCCTGGAGCACGGCATGGTCGACCTGGTGGTCGAGCGCGCCGCCCTCCGGGACGTCCTCCGGCGTCTCCTCGCCTTCTTCGCGGAGCCCGCCGAGCCGCCGGTGCCGTGACGGGGCCGCTCGAGCAGCTGCTGGGTCTGGCGCGCTGGGAGCGGGCCGGCATGCGGCTCGGGCTCGAGCGCATCGAGGCGCTCCTCACGGCGCTCGACCGGCCCGAGGCCGGGCTGCCGATCGTCCACGTCGGCGGGACGAACGGCAAGGGGTCGGTGTCGGCGCTGGCGGCGGCGATCCTCTCCGCCGCGGGCCACCGGACGGGGCTCTACACCTCGCCCCACCTCCTGGACGTGACGGAGCGGATCCGGATCGACGGCGCGCCGGTGTCCCGCGAGGCGCTCGGCCGGCAGGCCGCGCGGCTGACCCCCTGGCTCGCCGCCGGCGCCGCCACGTTCTTCGAGGCGATGACGGCGGTCGCGCTGGGGGCGTTCCGGGAGGCGGGTGTCGACGCCGCGGTGCTCGAGGTCGGGCTGGGCGGGCGCTTCGACGCCACCAACGTCGGCCGGCCCGCGGTCTCGGTGATCACCCAGATCGACTACGACCACCAGGAGTTCCTCGGGCGCCGCCTGGAGGACATCGCCGGCGAGAAGGCGGGGATCATCCGCGGCGGGGTTGCCCTCACGGCCGCGCAGGCGGCGGAGGCGCTCGGCGTGATCGAGGCGCGCTGCCACGCGGTCGGGGTGCCGCTGCTCCGCGCCGGGCGGGAGCTCCGGGTGCACGTGCGGGCCAGTGACCTGACGGGGCACCGGCTCTCGCTCGAGGGACCCGGGTGGGCATACGACGACCTCCGGGTCGCGCTCCCGGGCCTCTACCAGCCCGGCAACGCGCTGCTCGCCATCGGCGCGGTGCGCGCGTTCGCCGCCGCGACCGGGCTGGCCGTCCCCGAGGCGGCGGTCCGGGCCGGGGCCCGCGACGTCCGCTGGCCGGGCCGGTTCCAGGTGGTGCCGGGCGGGCCCGGCCGGCCGCCGCTCGTGCTGGACGGCGCGCACAACCCGGGCGGGGCGACGGCGCTGGCGGCCTCGCTGCGCCACTACTTCCCCAACCGGCGGCTCGGTCTGGTCCTGGGGATCTCGGCCGACAAGGACCGGGCCGGGATCCTGAAGGCGCTGGCGCCGCTCGCGTCCCGGATCTATCTGGCGCCGGCGGCGCACCCGCGTGCGACGCCGCCGGCCGAGCTCGCGGTGGAGCTTCCGCCCGGCGAGGCGGCCGTCCAGCTGGCGGCGACGGCCGGGGAGGCGCTCGAGCACGCCCTCGCCGCCGCCGACCTGGAGGTCGTCTGCGTGGCGGGGTCGCTCTTCCTGGTCGCGGACGCGCTCCGCTGGCTGACGGCGCGCGGCCTCGCGGCCGCGCCGTGACGGCCCCGCCGCTCGACGATCGTCCTCACCCGGGAGCGGGGGCCGGCCCCGAACGCGACCCCGAGGGGAACGTCCGTGGCGAGCCGCTCCGGGAGCCACCCGGCGCCGGCGCGGCGGGCGCCCTCGCGACCGAGTACCGGGTCGGCACCGCGTCCTGGCTCGACCGGGCGCTCCTGGCCTCCGGCCGCTTCTACCCGCGGCCGGCGATGTCCGCCGAGGCGCGCCTCCGCTGGTACGCCCGGTTCTTCGACTGCGTCGAGGTGAACTCGACGTACTACGCCCTCCCCTCGCCGCGGAACGCGGTCATGTGGGCCGAGCGCACGCCGCCCGGGTTCCTGTTCCACGTGAAGGCGTACAGCCTCATGACCGGCCATCACCCGCGGCTCGAATCGCTGCCGCCCGAGCTCCGGCTCATGCTGCCCGAGGAGGTGCCGCTCCGGCGCCACGGCGAGGTCGACCGGGACCGGTTCCCGCCGGAGGCGCTCGACCGGGCGTTCGCGCTCTTCCGCGCCGCGCTCGAGCCCCTCGCCGCCGCCGGGAAGCTCGGCTACGTGCTCTTCCAGCTGGCGCCGTGGGTCCGGTACGGGGAGCGCGTCCTGGCGTACCTGGCGACGCTCCCGGGCCGGCTGCCCGGGTGGGCGGTCGCGGTGGAGTTCCGGCACGAGAGCTGGATCCCGCGGCGGACGGCCGAGGTGGTGGAGTTCCTGGTCCGGCACGGGCTCGCGCTGGTGACGGTCGACGCCGTGTGGCAGCCCTGGGTCGACGCGACGACGAGCGCCGAGTGGGCCGTCCTGCGGCTCCACGGCCGCAACCTCCAGGGCTGGCTCGACCAGCAGGCTGGCCGGGAGCCGACCGTGGCCGAGAAGTACGACTACCGGTACGATGCGCGCGAGCTCGGCGAGGTCGCCGGGCGGGTTCGACGGCTCCACGGCCGGGTCCGGCGGCTCGCGGTGACGTTCAACAACAACAACGAGGACTTCCCCGTCCAGAACGCGCTCGACCTGAAGCGGCTCCTGGGACTGCAGGCGCCCGACCTCGCCGAGGCCCGGGGGGCGATCGGGACCCGGCGGTCCGGCAGGGCGCCGGGCCGCGGGCGTGCGGGAGCGGGCGAGGCGCCCCTGACGGGGACGCCCGACGGGGACGAAGGAGGGGCGGGATGACGGCTGAGGATCGGCGGGAGCGCCCGGGGGCCGCGGCGACGGCGGGCAGCGGGACGGCCGGGGGCGGGGTCGCGGCGGAGCCGGCGCCGGGCCGGCTCGTGGACGATCGCGTCATCCCCCCGGGCGGGGAGTGGTCGGGGATCGTCCGCGAGGGCCACGTGCTCCGGATCGTCGACCTGGAAGGGCGGCAGGCGGTCGACTTCCTCTGCTACCTGGCCGCCGACCCGAGCGAGCGGTACAACGCCGCCGACACGATGAAGCTCGCCGGCACGATCTTCCTCACCACCGGGCACCGGCTCTACTCCGACCTCGGCCGGCCGCTCTTCACGATCGTCGACGACACGTGCGGCCGGCACGACACCATCGGCGGCTGCTGCAGCCGCGAGTCGAACCGCCTCCGCTACGGGGTCGAGGACACGCCGAACTGCCGCGACAACTTCCTCCGCGCGCTGGCCCGGTTCGGGCTGGGGAAGAAGGACATCGTGGCGAACCTGAACTTCTTCATGAACGTGCCGGTCGCCGGCGACGGCCGGATGGCGATCGCCGACGGGTGGTCCCGGCCGGGCGACCACGTCGATCTCCGGGCGGAGGCGGATGTCCTCGTCGCGATCTCGAACTGCCCGCAGATCCACAACCCGTGCAACGGCGGCCGGCCGACCCCGATCCGCCTGGTGACCTACGTGCCCCCGGCGGGGGCGGGGCTCACGCCCGGGGGAACGCCGGCGCGCGCCTGATCCGGCGCAGCTGCTGCAGGTGGTCGCGGTCGTGCTGCCCCTGCAGCATCCACCACTGCCCGAGATCCAGCTCGCCCAGCGCGAAGTGCCGCCAGGTGAACCCGCGGGGGTCCACCGTCGCCAGCCGCTCGAGGGTCTGGCGGCTCCGCTCGCGGGCCTGCCGCATGTCGCGGAGCAGCTCGGCGATCGGATGGCCCTTCTCCGGGCGGACCACGGGCGGCGCCTCGCGCGGGCCGGCGGGCCAGGGCGGCAGGGGCGCGAAGGCCGCGAGGTCCGGCGGGTAGGGCCCGGCGCCCGTGGCGCCCTCCCGCAGGAGCTTCGACGTGAGCTTGCCGGTCGCGATCTCGGCGAGCGTGAGATGGTGCAGGATCTCGCCGATCGACCAGTCGTCCGGGCCGGGCCGCCAGTCGGCCTGAGCCTGCGAGAGGCCCTGGGCCTCGCGGAGGACCTCGGCGCGAGCCGTCTCCAGCTCCTGCCAGATCGCCTCGAGGGCCGCGGGCAGCGTCATGGAAGCTCCCTCCGCCGGCCGGCCTCCAAGGGGCGCGCGGGGTCGGTCGGCGCGGCCGATTATAGCCTGGCGACGGGCGGCCGGGGCCGGGACCGGGGCGTGCCGGGGGGCGCAGTCGGGCCGGCGCGTGTCCGGGGCACCCCGCTCCGGGAACTTCCCGGGCCGGCGCCGGTCCAAGTGAGCGAGGCCGGGCATGGCGACCTGGGCGAGCCTCGCCGTCCGCGATAGCCTCGGCCCGTGGGGGGCGATGACTGAGGCGACGGCCGCCGAGCGCCCGGAGTTCCTCGACCGCCTGCGGGCCGGCGATCGCGCCGCGTTCGAGGAGCTGGTGCGGGTCCACCAGCACCGGGTCTACGGCCTGGCCCTGCGGATGCTCGGCGATCCGGCGGAGGCCCAGGACGTCGCCCAGGACGCGTTCCTCCGCGCGCATCGCGGGGTCGCCGCCTTCCGCGGGGAGGCGCGCGTGTCGACGTGGCTGCACGCGATCACCGCGCGGCTGTGCCTGACCCGCCTGGCGGCCCGGAGGCGGGGGCCGGCCCCGCACGAGGACGGATGCCTGGCCGGGGTCGCCGACGACGGGCTCCCTCCGGACCGCGCCCTCGAGCGCGAGGAGCTCCAGGCCGCGCTCCGCCGCGCGATCGCGGATCTCCCGGCCGAGCGGCGGGTGGTGGTCCTGCTGCGCGACGTCGAGGGCCTCGGGTACGAGGAGATCGCCGGCGCCCTGGAGCTCCCCATCGGCACCGTGCGCTCCCGCCTCCACCGGGCGCGGCTCGATCTCAAGGCGAAGCTGGAGCGCTTCCTGCCGTGACGTGCGAGCAGGTCCGCGAGCAGCTGTCCGCGCACCTCGACGACGCGCCGGCGTCCGCCGCGCGCGCGGAGCTGGAGGGCCACCTCGCCGGCTGCGCCGCGTGCCGGCGGGAGCTGGAGCAGCTCCGCGCGACGGTGGGACTCGTGGCCGGGCTGGGGCCCGTGCACGCGCCGGCCGGGTTCGTCGATCGCGTCGTCGAGGCCGCGTACCGCCGGCCGTGGTCACGCCGGCTCCGCGACGCCCTCCTCCTGCCCTGGCGGACCAAGGTGCCGCTCGAGGCCGCCGCCCTCCTCCTGGTCGCCCTCGGCGCGGTCCACCTCTTCGAGCGCACGCCGGAGGTGCAGGAGCGCGCGGCGGGGCGGGCGGGGGCTGTGCGCGTGCCGGAGGCCCCCGCGGTGCGCGCACCCTCGCCGGGCCCGCCGCCACCGAGCGACGCGTCGCCGGCGGCGTCCAGCCGGCTCGAGCGGCCCGCGCCCGCGCCCCCGGTCCTGCCGGGCGCGACCCGGGAGCCCCCCGCGTCGCGCCGGACGGAGCCGGCGGCGCCCGCGCCCGAGGGCCGGCCGCGGCCGGCCGAGGAATCGACGAGCGTCGCGCCGGGTCGGGCGGGCGAGGTGATGGACGAGCGCCGCGGGGAGGCCGGCCGCGTGGAGGGCCCCGTTCCCGCGCCGTCGCGGTCGTCCCCGCTCGGGGCGCCGCTGGCCGCGGCGCCCGGCGCGGAGTCGGGGGGCGGCCCGCGCGCCTGGTCGTCCGGGGATCGCGAGAAGCCGTCGGCGAAGGTCACGGCCCCGCCGGCCGCCGAGGTGGCACCCCGTCACGAGCCGGGGCCGGCGGATCGGACCGTCGCGAAGCGCTCCGCCGCTCCGTCCAGTGCCTCGGCGGTCGGGCCGGCCGGAGCGGCGGGGGCGTCGGCGCCGTCGGGGGAGGTCGCGGCCGGCCCCGCGAGCCCCGCCCCGGCGCCGGGCGGCCGGGCGGCCTCCGAGCCGCCGGCGGGGGCGCCGGCCGGCGCGACCGCGATGCGCGCGATGGACGCGAGCGGCCGCCTCGCCGTCACCTCGCCGGAAGCCGCCGAGCGCGAGGTCCGGGCGCTGGCGGTCCGGGTCGGGGCGACGTCCGTGAGCCGTCGCGTGCAGGGCGCCGCGGACCTGATCGCGCTCGAGCTGGTGGTCCCGCGGGACCGGTATCCCGAGCTGGTCGCCGGGCTCCGGGCCCTGGGCCGCTGGATCCCCGAGTACGAGGCTCCCGGGCTCCCGGTCGCGGTCCGGATCGAGGTCGCGCTCGTCCGCGAGCCCTGACGGCTCGCACGCGCTCCCGGCGTCCCGTCGCCGACCGGGGGGCCGCCGCCCGATGCGCTCCGCTCGAGACCCGCCCTCGCGCGCCGGGCCCGCCCGCTCGCCGGACGAGGAGCCGCGCCGCGGCCCCCCGCCTCGATGCGCCGTCCGGCCGCCGCCGCTGTCGGCGATCTCGCGGGCGGGGGCGACACCATGCGCCGCCGCCCGGAGATCACGCGCGGCGGAACTCCGGCCCCCCGGTCCGGGTCCAAGCGGGCGAGCCGTTCATGCCTCGACCAGGAGGGACGCGCATGCATGCCCGTGGTCTCGTCGCCTCGTTCAGATCGTCCGCCGATGCTCGCCCGGCCGCCGTCGCGGCGGTGCCGGGCCGCCGCACCGCGGCGGCGACGGCCGGGCTCCTGCTGGCCGCCGGGCTCCTCCACCCCGGCGTCGCGCCCGCCGCGCCGATGCCGCTCGCCATCACGCGCGACGCGCAGCGGGAGGTCATGATCACGATCTACAACGGCAACCTGGGCCTGGTGAAGGACGTCCGGGAGGTCCGGCTCCCGACGGGCGCCGCCGAGGTGCAGTTCGCCGAGGTGGCGGCCCAGATCGATCCGACGTCGGTCCACCTGAAGTCGCTGACCGACCCGGCGAAGCTCCGGATCCTCGAGCAGAACTACGAGTACGACCTCCTGTCCGGCCAGAAGCTCCTCGAGAAGTACGTCGGGCGCAAGGTGCGGCTCTACCAGAGCGGCGGCTCGTACCTGGAGGCGACGCTCCTCACCACGAACGGGCCCGTGTACGAGATCAACGGCCAGATCTACACGGGGCACTACGGGCAGGTCGTCCTGCCGGCGCTCCC
>DASRDR010000264.1:0-5531 GCA_035652475.1 Candidatus Methylomirabilota bacterium
TGATCACGTGGAAGTCGAGGCCGCCGAGCCGGACCGAGTAGCCGCGGAGGCTCGCATTGAGCTTCGCCTCCGTCCGGCGCCGGAGCGGCTCGTCGAGCGCCGAGTCGACGACGGCCAGCGCGGCGACGGTGGCCGCCACGACGACGGCCACGGCCTTCCGGTGCCGGCGGCCCCAGCGGCCGGCCGCCCGCCCCGCGCCGGCGACGGCGCGCCCGGCGCGGCCGAGCGATCGACCTACCGCTCCCACGACGAACTACCCTCGCGTCCCGCCGATCGCGACGCGAGGCGCGCAGCCCGCGATCGCCACGCTGCGGACGGAGCAAGGGCCGTGCCGGCGGCCGCCGGCCGGGATGCGATGCCGTCCTGTCCGGCCGGCGGCACCGTGGCGCGCCGGCCGGACGAACGCCGGGGGCCGTCAGTCGGCGAGGTAGGTCGAGGCCGCCGCGCCGTTGGAGGACGCCGCGTCGGGCGCACGCCGCTCGGCGCGGCCCTGGCACGGACGGCAGCGCTGCGCGAACGGCAGCGCGCGCAGGCGGGCGAGACCGATGAACTCGCGACACTCCTGGCAGAAGCCGTACTGGCCCCGCTTCAGTCGCTCGAGCGCGCCCTCGATCTGCGCGATCTGCTGCGCGCGGCGGTCCACCAGCGCGACCTGGATCTCCCCCAGCAGGGTGGCGGAGGCCGCCGCCGTCATGTCCGGTGCCCGGACCGCCTCGGTGGTGCGCTGCTCGTCCACGGACGACCGCACCGAGGCGTGGAGCTCGGCCAGGCGGGCCCGCAGGAACCGCTCCGCCTCCCGGATGGTCTCCGGATCGAGCTGATCGTCCGGCTCGAGCGCGGGCTCGGCCGGGGGCCGCGTCGGCCGGCGGTACGACGTCGCGACTGCTCGTGGCGTGCTCACCGCTCGTGGGCTGCTGGTGACTGCTCGTCCCCGTGGCACAGTCGTCCCCTCCGGGCGCGCGCGCGCGAGCGCGTCGCGGTCAGCGGTTCGTGGGATGGAACGTGAAGTCCGACGATCCGGAGCCTGGCTGGTCCAGGTGCGCGGCGGCGCGAATCCGCTGCATGAGCGCCGGCAGCGCCCCGTGCTCGACCAGGTCCGCCACCTCGTCGACGAAACGGTTGACGATCCCCTCGATCCGGGAGCCGGCGCGCGTCCAGGAGTCGCGCATCCGCACCAGGCCGCCGGTGCGCTCGCTCAGGCGCTCGGGGAGCGTCGTCGCGTACCCGGGCGCGACCGGGGCGCCGTCCGCCGCCCGGACGCGCATCCCGACGACCCGCCCGACCACCATGCCGGCGACGGCGGCCCCGACGAGGGACAGCCCGGTGTGGCGCTCGAAGTACGTTCGCCAGTCCATGCTCTCGCTCACTCGACCCCGGAGCTCGTGGACCGTGTCGCTCAGCGAGGAGCGCGTCGCCGCCATGGCGGCCCGGAGCTCGGCCGTGTCTACAGCTCGTTCTTGATCCATGCCACGTCCCTTCGGAGCTCGGTGACGGTCTGGGCGGGCAGCACCCGGCCGCTCCGCAGCCCGCGGATCCCGATCGCGACCGCCATCCCGCCCGCCAGGGCGACGACGCCGCCCAGGATCGCGAATCCGCCTGGCCGCGACCCCACCGCGTCCCCGATCCACAGCGCCAGGGCGATCACGAGGTGGAGGACGCCGACCAGCGCCAGCACGGCGCCCGCCGAGATCAGCACCGCGTCCCGCAGCACCTCGCGGAGGGCGCTCCGGAGCTCGGTCCGGGCGAGCTCGAGCTTCTGCTCCAGCAGGTGCTGGACCTGCCGCCGGAGCCGGGCGACGAGCTCGCCGAACGTCGGGCCGTGCGGCGGCGCGTACACCGGGTCCTCCGCCCTCCGCATCTCCGATCTCAGCGCCGCGCCGCTGCGCTGAGCCAGCCGAGCACGAGACCGATGGCCGCGGCCATGCCGAGCGCGGCGAGCGGCTGCGACCGCGTGTACTCCATGACGTCCTCCGAGAGGCGGCCCCACCCCTCCTCCCGGTACTCGGCCATCTTCTCCTTCGCCTGGCCGACGGCGCTCTGGACGTACTGCCGCGCGTCCTGGACCACGCCGCTCGCGTGCGAATACGCCTCGCGCGCGGTCTCGCCGACCGACTGCGCGCGCTCACCGATCCCGGAGCCCACCCCGGTTCCGCCGGGTGTACCGCCGAATCCCTCGTGCCCGCCGGGCCGCCCCGCGCCGGTTCCCGTCCCCTGGCTCCTGCTGTACTCCGTGTCCATGTCGACCTCCCGTCCGTCTGGGTCTGGCCGAGGGTCCAGGCAAGCCATGTGCCAGCGGACCCAGGCGCACAGCCGTACGCACGGAGTGCGCACGGACGCGCCATTGCGGACGCAAGGCGCGGACGCGCTGTCGCCGCGGCGACGCGTTGGCGTCGGGGCACGGCGGTTGCACCGCCAGGCGGGTCCGCGCAAGGCACGACCCGGAGAGCAGACCGGACATCAGGAGGAACCCGGATCATGGACGACGTGACGCGGCCCGAGGATCTGCCGGGACGGACCGAGGGAACGCAGCCCGACCAGGTGGAGCACCCGGATTTCAGGAAACGACGGCCCGCAGGGCCGGACACGTCAGCGGCCCGGCCGCTGGAGCAGTCGCCGCGCCGGGAGCGTGGCCCGCGCCGCCGCAGCCGGGGGAGGGCCCCGGGAGGACCGGCCGAGGGCGAGACGCGCGCCTCGCGGGCGGATCGCGAGGCCGGCGCGCCCGGCGGCCACCAGGCCGCCGAGCCGCCGGCCCGCGGTGGACCGGACGAGCGGGCGTGATCGCGGGATCAGGCCCGCGGCGTCACATCCGGCCGGTCAGGGCCAGGATCAGGATGACGATCAGGATGAGCCCGAGGGCGCCGCTCGGGTAGTAGCCCCAGCCCGAGCTGTACGGCCACGTGGGTAGCGCCCCGATCACGAGCAGCACCAGGATGATGAGCAGGATCGTCGACATCGTGCGGTCACCTTTCCCGGGCCCCGGCGGCCACCGGTCGCCCGGCGGCCGCCGGCCCGAGAGCCGGGCTACTGTGCCCGGACCTGGAGATTGTTGACGACGTCCCTGACGCCCGCGACCTGGCGCGCGAGCTCGCTCGCGCGGGCCTTCATCGCGGCGTTGTCCACGGTCCCGTTCAGGTATACGGTCCCGCGGTTCGTGTCGACGTCGATCTTCGTGAGGGTCCCGAGCTTCTCCTGCGCCAGCTTCGTCTTCACCGACGCGGTGATCACGGAGTCGTCGACCGTCTGCCCGACGGTCTTGCCGGTCATCGACGCGCACCCGAATGCGAACGTCGCTGCGAGCACGAGTCCGATCACGACACGCAGCCTGTGCAGCATCCCTGGTCACCTCCTCCGGTTCACGGCTCTGACCGGCTCATTCACGGGCCATCCCGCTCCCGTGCCGCTCGACCCGGTCTGATGGTCCCGCGAGGGGGCGGCGGGGCCCTCCTCGCCGGCGTTCTCCGGGATCCCCGCACGCCGCCGGCGGCGTGCGGCGCGCCAGCCGTATCCGGCTGGCCGTCAAGGGTTGGGCATAGCAACATACCTGCCGACTCGTCGGGCTCCGGGCACTCGCGACGGCGGGGCGCGGCCCGCAGCCACGGTGTCGTCCAGCGCCACGCTGACCCGGTACGGCGCTTGCTCGCCTGGATCGAGCGTGAGCGCTTCGCACGCGAGCCCGGGCCCGGAGCGGAACCATCGCCACCGCGGCCGCGCGGGACCCGTCCCCTCCGGCGTCGCGCAGGGCCGGCGGCTGTCGTTCACGAACGTGGCGACTCGCGTCGCCACCGCCGTCGGGAGTGCGCGCGCCTTCCTTGCCGCGCTCGTCCTGGTCGTGATCTGGGGGGCGACCGGCCCGATGTTCCACTACTCCGAGACGTGGCAGCTCGTCATCAACACCGCCACCACGATCATCACCTTCCTGATGGTGTTCCTGATCCAGCACACCCAGAACCGCGACGCGCTCGCGGTCCAGCTCAAGCTCAACGAGCTGATCGCCGCGGTCCGCGGCGCCTCCAACGAGCTGATCGACGTCGAGCGGCTCTCCGACGACGAGCTGGAGGACCTCCGCGTGCGCTACGAGGGCCTGGTGCAGCGGGTGCGGTCGGCGCAGACCGGCCGGGAATCCCACAGCGTCGCGGAGGTCGGGGAGGTCAGCTCCCGCTCCGGCTGACGCCGCCGCGCCCGGTCGCCCACGCAGGCCCCGAGAGCCGGCGCCCAGCCCCGGGCGAGTCCTTCGCGGGCCCGCGCGCTCGCGGACCCGGCGCAGAGCGCGGCGATCACGTGCCCCGGGGAGCCGTCGGGGATGGTCCCGGGTCACGACGGGCAGGGTCACCACGAGGTCGAGGCGATGGGCTCGATCGGCCAGCCGGCCGGAGGTCGTCGGGGCGGCCGCAGAGGGCCCCGGCGCGTACGCCGACCCAGCCCCGGGCGCTCGACGACCGGCTCGAGCGCCGTGAACCACACGTCGGCCAGCCCCCGGCAGCGTCGCGGTGACCGCGTCGAAGGTGCCCGGATTGGGGGCCGACGTGCAGCCGGTGCCGCGCGCCCGGCCCGGAGCCGCGGAAGTCGACGCCGCCGCCCCGGGGGGCCGGCTCGTGGCCCGGCGCCGAGCCGCCGCCGGCCGCGCCCGAGGCGGTCAGCGGACGCCGAGCAGGAACAGGATGATGATCAGGCCGAGGGGCACGCCCAACAGCCAGAGCAGGATCAGCGCCATCGCTCGTCCTTTCTCGTTGACGCCCCGCCGGATCAGGCGGCCGCGCGCTCGCGGTCGCGCGCACCGGCGCGGGAGAACGTGAGGCGCATCGGCTCGCCGGATGCCATCCACCCGCCGATCACCGCGCCCATGAGCCCGATCAGCAGGGCCGCCAGCCCTCCGAGGGCCGCGTTGCGCGCGATGCGGGCCGCCTCGGGATCCGCCGGCGCGGTGGCCGGCGGGCGCGCCCAGGCCGGCGACCCGGCGAGGCCGGTGTACCACTCCCCGTAGAAGCCGCCGGCACCGAGCGCGACCAGCGCGATCAGGAGCGGGACGGTCAGGACCCACATCACGGCGCCGTGCAGGATCGCCGTCTCGGGCTGGCGCAGGGCGGCGATCCGGCCGGTCACCCAGGCGCCGCCCGCCGCGGAGAGGAACGCGCCGAAGACGCTGAACACCAGCGTGCCGAGCCCGAACTCGCTCCATCGCACGATCCGGCCCGCGCCCACGCGGTGGGCGCCCACGCCGACCCCGATCAGGCCGATCACGAGTCCCAGCGACAGGGTCGTCAGGGCGCCGACCCAGATCCCGCTCCACGCGACCGGCCAGGCGGTGGTGCTCAGCCGTTCCGTCCGGACTGGTCGTCGATCCGCTTCGCTCGTCGCCATCGCATGACCTCCGTCGCGAACCCGGACTGGCAAGAGCCGTGCCGGCGGCGTTCGCGCCGAGGCGTCGATCCCGCGACGGCGCGACACGGGCAGCGCTCTTGCGTGGGGGACATCGCGTGATCGCCCCGCGGCCGGCTCTCCGCGATCGGCTCGTCGGCCGGGCGCGCACGCCC
>DASRDR010000265.1:0-8310 GCA_035652475.1 Candidatus Methylomirabilota bacterium
CGGGAGGAAGGCGGCCCGCCCCGTGGGGCCCGATCGTGAGGAGCGCGGCGCCGCTGACGCCGGCGGCGAGCGCGGCCCAGGTGAGGGCGTCGGTGCGCTCGCCGAGCCACAGCGCGGCGAGCAGGGTGATGAGCAGCGGCGCGCTGCAGATCGCGATGAGCGACCCCACCGCGACCGACGTGCGCGCGACGCCCCCGAAGTAGCAGACCTGGTAGGCCCCCATCGCCAGCCCGGCCAGGAGCACGGGCCCCGCGTGCTTCCGGGGCGGCAGCCGGACCGGGCCGGTCAGCCAGCGCGCGACGCCCCAGAGGCACGGGGCGGCGATCGCCACCCGGACCAGGCCGACCAGCAGCGGCGACATGCTCGACCCGGCGGCGACGAGCTTCATCGTCGTGCCGGTCGTGCCCCAGCTGACGGCGGCCAGGACGAGGAGGAGGAAGCCCATCACGCTATACTAGCCGCCGGTGCGCCCGGTGCCGGCGAAGCGGAGTGGTGCGCGTCCCCTGGTCGGGGTCATCATGGGCTCCCGGTCGGACTGGGAGACGATGACGCACACCGCGAGCACGCTGGAGGCGCTCGGCGTCCCGCACGAGGTGCGCGTGGTCTCCGCGCATCGCACCCCCGATCTTCTCTTCGAGTACGCCTCCGCCGCCGCCGGACGCGGCCTCGAGGTCCTCATTGCGGCCGCGGGGGGCGCCGCGCACCTGCCCGGCATGACTGCCGCCAAGACGCCGCTGCCCGTGCTGGGGGTCCCGATCGAGTCCCGCGCGCTCAAGGGGCTCGACTCGCTCCTGTCGATCGTCCAGATGCCGGCGGGGGTCCCGGTCGGCACGCTGGCGATCGGTCGCGCCGGTGCCGTCAACGCGGCGCTCCTGGCGACGGCGATCCTCGGGACGACGCGGCCGGTCTTCCGCCGCGCGCTCGAGCGGTACCGGGCCGAGCAGACGCGCGCGGTCCTGGGCGCGCCTGATCCCCGCCTGTCCGTGCCGCCGCCCCCCGGCGCCGCCCGCCCGTGACCGTCGGCGTCGTCGGGGGCGGGCAGCTCGGCTGGATGCTCGGCCGGGCCGGGGACCCGCTCGGCCTCCGCTGCCGCTTCCTCGACCCCGCGCCCGACGCACCGGCGGGCCGGGCCGGCGAGCTCGTGGTCGGGGCCTACGACGACCCCGGCGCCCTGGACCGCTTCGCCGCCGGCCTGGCCGTGGCCACGTACGAGTTCGAGAATGTCCCCCTGGCGGCCGCCCGCCGGCTGGCCGAGCGCGTGCCCGTGCACCCGCCGCCCGGGGCGCTCGCGGCGGCCCAGGACCGGGTGGCCGAGAAGACCTTCTTCGAGTCGCTCGGGATCCCGGTCGCCCCGTGGCGCGCGGTCGACCGCCTGGACGACCTCCGCGCGGCGCTCGCCGAGCTCGGCTGTCCCGCGGTGCTCAAGACGCGCCGGCTCGGCTACGACGGCAAGGGACAGGCGATCCTCCGCGCCCCGGGCGACGCCGCGGACGCCTGGGCGCGGCTCGGCGGGGTGCCGCTCGTGCTGGAAGGGTTCGTGCGGTTCCGGCGCGAGCTCTCGGTCCTGGCGGTCCGGGGCCGGGACGGCGCGACCGCGTCCTACCCGCTGGTCGAGAACGTGCACGCGGACGGCATCCTCCGGTGGAGCCGCGCGCCGGCGCCCGACGCGGCGGCGCGGCAGGCCGAGGCCGAAGGGTACGCCCGCCGCGCGCTGGCGGCGCTGGACTACGTCGGGGTGCTGGCGATCGAGCTGTTCGACACCGACGGGCCGCTCCTCGCGAACGAGATGGCGCCGCGGGTCCACAACTCCGGCCACTGGACGATCGAGGGCGCCGAGACCAGCCAGTTCGAGAACCACCTCCGCGCGGTGGCGGGGCTGCCGCTCGGCTCCACGGCCCCGCGCGGCGTGAGCCTCATGCTGAACCTGATCGGCGCGGTGCCCGATCCCGCGGCGGTGCTCGCGGTCCCGGGCGCGCACCTCCACCTCTACGGGAAGGCGCCCCGCCCCGGGCGGAAGCTGGGGCACGTCACCCTGCGGGCCGACGCCCCGGAGGGGCTGGATGCCCTCGAGCGGGAGCTCGAGCGCCTGCTCCGGTCACCATCCCCCGGCGGCTGAGCGGGGCATGCGGGAGCGTCCCCGACCGGAGCCGGCCCGTCGGCTTCGATGCGTCGCCCCGAGCGCTGTGCGGCGGAGCGGATCGGGCGGTCTCGTGCCGGCGCGCTTCCGACCGCAGCGGGAGCGCCCGCGCCCGGAGCGTCGCGCCCGTGTCTGAGCGGCGGAGGCACGACGTCACCGGGCGGGAATGCCAGGCCGCGGCGCTCCTCGCCGCGGCGCGCCTCGCCCGCGGCCCGATCCCGCCGCTGCCCGAGGCGTGCCGCCCGGCCACCGAGGACGAGGGCTACCGGGTCCAGGAGGCGCTCCACCGGGCGCTCGCCCCGGCGCTCGGCCCCGTGGCCGGGCACAAGATCGGCTGCACGACGCCCGTCATGCAGGCGTACCTCGGCATCGCGAGCCCGTGCGCGGGCGGGGTGCTCGCGACCACGGTCCACCACGGGAGCGCCCGGCTGCGCCACGCCGACTACCGCCGGGTGGGCGTCGAGTGCGAGATCGCGGTCCGGCTCGGCGCGGACCTGGTCAGGGCGCCGCGCGAGCGCGCGCACCTCCGGGACGCGGTCGCCGAGTGCCTGGTCGCGATGGAGATCGTCGATGACCGCTACGCCGACTTCCGGACGGTCGGCGTCCCGACCCTCATCGCGGACGACTTCTTCGGCGCGGGCTGCGTCCTCGGCGAGCCCGTCTCCGGCTGGCGGACGCTCGAGCTGGCCGCGCTGGCCGGGGTCACGCGGGTGAACGGGGTCGAGCGGGGGCGCGGCGTCGGGGGCGCGGTGATGGGGGACCCGCTCGCCGCGCTGGCGTGGCTCGCCGAGCGGCGCGACAGCCTGGACCTCGGGCTCCGCGCCGGCGAGTTCGTGCTGCTGGGGAGCCTCGTGGAGACGTGCTGGCTCGACCCCGGCGACCGGGCGAGCGTCGCCATCGAGGGGCTCGGGGAGGTCGAGGCGACCTTCCTCGCCTGACGCTGCCGGGGCGCCGTGCCCGGGCCCCTTCCACCGGGGGGTTGTGAGCGGGGCGCATCGACCCGCCGTCCTGCTCGCGCTGGCCGGCGGCGCCCGGCCGGCGGTCGCGCCGACCGGCGCGGCGGCGGCGGGCGGCCGTCAGAACACCGGCCGCTCGACGTAGCTCCCGAAGACCTCGCGCAGGCGCGCGACGATCTCGCCCAGGGTCGCCCGGGCCGTCACCAGCTCGATCGTGGTCGGCATCAGGTTGACCGCAGGGTCCCGCGCCTCCACAGCCAGGCGGTCCAGCAGGGCGGCGACGCGCGCCGAGTCGCGACGGGCCCGCACTGCCCGGACCGCGGCGACCTGACGGGCCTCGACCGCCGGATCCACCCGGTGGATCGGGACCGGCAGCGGCTCGGGCGGCTCGACGTGGACGTTCACCCCGATGACCCGCTGGTCGCCGGAGGCCCTGCGCTGGGCGATCGTGTACGCGTGGTCGGCGATCTCGCGCTGGAAGTAGCCGTCCTCGATCGCGCGGACCGCGCCGCCCATGGCGTCCACGCGCCGCAGGATCGCGAAGACCTCCGCCTCGATCCGGTTCGTCAGTGCCTCGACGTAGTACGAGCCGCCGAGCGGGTCGACCACCTCCGGGACGCCGGTCTCCTCGGCGATGACCTGCTGGGTGCGGAGGGCCAGCTTCATCGCCTCCTCGGACGGGATCGCGTACGCCTCGTCGAGGCCGTTCGTGTGGAGCGACTGGGCGCCGCCCAGCACCGCGGCCAGCCCCTGGAAGGCCGTCCGCACCACGTTGACCATCGGCTGGGCGCGGGTCAGCGTGGCCGCCGCGGTCTGGCAGTGGAACCGCAGCCGCATCGACTCCGGGCGGGTGGCCCCGAACCGCTCCCGCATGATCTTCGCCCACGCCCGGCGCGCGGCCCGGAACTTCGCCACCTCCTCGAAGAAGTCGGCCTGGGCGACGAAGTAGAACGCCAGGCGGGGCGCGAAGGCGTCGACCGGCAGGCCGGCCCGGATCACCTCCTCCACGTAGGCGATGCCGTTGGCCAGCGTGAACGCCACCTCCTGGACCGCGCTCGCCCCCGCCTCGGAGATGTGGTAGCCGCTGACGTTGATCGGGTTGTAGCGCGCCATGTGCTCCGCGCAGAAGACGATCAGGTCCCGGACCAGGCGGATGGACGGGCGGATCGGGAAGATCCACTCCTTCTGGGCGATGTACTCCTTCAGGATGTCGGCCTGGACGGTCCCCGAGAGCCGGTTCAGGTCGAGCCCGCGCGAGCGGGCGAGCGCGACGTACATCGCGAGGAGGATCCACGCGGTCGGGTTGATGGTCATCGACACCGAGATCCGCTCGAGGTCGATGTCCGCGAACAGCGCGGCGAGGTCGTCCAGGGTGTCGATCGCGACCCCCTCCCGGCCGACCTCGCCGAGCGCGCGCGGATCGTCGGAGTCGTACCCCATCAGGGTCGGCATGTCGAAGTCGACCGACAGGCCCGTCTGCCCCTGGGCGATCAGGTACCGGAAGCGCGCGTTCGTGTCGGCCCCGGTGCCGTAGCCGGCGATCTGGCGCATCGTCCACAGCCGGCCACGGTACATCGTCGGGTAGGGGCCACGGGTGAACGGGTACTGGCCCGGCAGCCCGATCTCCTCGTACGGGGTGTCGGCGACGTCGGCCGGCGTGTAGACGCGCTGGCGGGGGAGCCCGGAGGCGGTGCGGAACTCCGGCCGCGCCTCGGGCTGCCGGTCCAGGAACGCCCGGAGCTCCGCTGCCTCCCAGCGCTCGCCCATCCGCCGGATCCGCTCGATCGCCTCACGGTCGTACATCGCCGGCTCCTTCCCGGATCAGGGGAACAGCGCCGCCTGCGCCGTCCCGCTCGCCGCCTGCGTCGCCCGGCTCGCCACCGCCCCGCTGCGCGCGACGCGGCGCTCGAGCGCCAGCAGCGCTTCCTTGGCGGCCAGGCCGCCGCCGTAGCCCACCAGGCGCCCGTCGGCGCCGATCACCCGGTGGCAGGGGATCACGATCGGGATGGGGTTGCGGCCGTTCGCGGACCCGACCGCCCGCACCGCCGCCGGGTGCCCGATCCGCCGGGCCACCGCGGCGTAGGAGGCGGTCTCGCCGTACGGGATCTCCCGGAGCGCGGCCCAGACGCGCTGCTGGAACGGCGTGCCGGCCGGCGCCAGCGGGAGGTCGAAGTCGCGCAGCGCGCCGGCGAAGTAGGCCTCGAGCTGGGCCGCGGCGTGGGCGAGCGGCGCCGGATCCGGCGTCCAGTCCGGCTCGGGCGGGAGCGGGCCGGCCGGCGACGGGAGCGCGATCGTCGTCAGCGCGGTCCCGTCGCCGGCCAGCAGGAGGGGGCCGATCGGGCTCGGCAGCTCGGTGTAGTAGACGCGCGTCATGGGCTCACCTCCGCGAGCGGCGCCGCTCCGGGGCGGCGCCGAACTCTCGCGGTATGACCCCGCCGCGGGCGCGGCGTGAAGCGAGCCGGCGTGACGGGGCGGGAACCCGCCGGCCGCCCAGGATGGCCGGGGTCGTGCCCCCGAAGGGCCACGCCGCCGCCGCCCGCCGGCGGCCCGTGGCCCAAGGGACCGCGGTCAGTTCGGTCGCCGCCCGGCGGAGGGTCACGTCCACCGGCACCTGGCCGCGGCGCACGGCGCATGGGCCGGTCAGGTCGGTCGCCGTCCAGCGGAGGGTCACGGGGCCGGCGTCCGGCCGCGGCCGACCGCCTGCCGGTAGAGGTCGCGGTCGTCCACGATCCGCCGTGCCTTGAACTCGGTCCGCGGGAGCGTCCCCTGGGGGACCAGGTCGATCACCGGGTGGACGCCGAGCCGCGCCCGGAGCCGCTCGCGGAGCGCGGCGCCGAGCGCCGCCCGGCGCTCCGCCGGCTCGTGCTCCGGCGTGTACTCGACCCGCACCAGGAGCTCGTCCATCGCCTCGCGGCGCGAGACGATCACCCGGAACTCGCCGCCGAAGCCCGGCGTCGCGCGCAGCACGTCCTCGATCACGCTCGGGTAGACGTTCTCGCCCCGGATGATCAGCATGTCGTCGAAGCGGCCGTAGATCCCGTCCGGCAGGCGGGGATAGGTGCGCCCGCACGGGCAGGGCGCGTCGGTCCAGCGCGTCCGGTCGCCCGAGACCAGGCGGATCATCGGCTGCGAGGTCCGCTCGAGGTGGGTGTAGACGGGCGTGCCCTCCGCCCCGGCCGGCACGGGCCGGAACGTCTCGGGGTCGCAGATCTCCGTGTAGACGAGGTCCTGCCAGAGGTGCATGCCGGTTCGCCGGCCGCACTCGGCGTTCGTCATCCACGGCGTCATCTCGGCCATGCTGCCCATGTCGATGCACGCCCCGCCGAACGTCTCCTCGATGAGGCGCTTCGTCGCCGGGATGCCGGCCCCCGGCTCGCCCGAGAAGAACAGGATCCGGAAGCCGAGCGCCCCCGGATCGACGCCGGCCCGGCGCGCGGTCTCGGCGAAGTGGAGCGCGTAGGACGGCGTCCCGTAGAAGGCGGTGGGCCGGACCTCGCGCGCCCACTCGACGGCGGCCAGCGTCTGGCCCTGCGCGCCCGCCCCGAACGGGAACACCGTCGCGCCCAGCCGCTCGGCACCGGCCAGCGCGCCCCACGAGCCCATGTAGAGGCTGAAGAACGAGCAGATCAGGACCCGGTCGGACGGCCGGATGCCGGCCGCCCAGAGGATCCGCGCGTGGGCCTCGGCGATCCGCTCCCAGTCGTCGCGGCCGACCCCGAAGACGGTGGGGCGGCCCGTCGTCCCGCTGGTGCCGTGGATCCGCGCGACCGCCTCCGGGGGGATGCAGAGGTAGGCGCCGAAGGGCGGGTCGGCCGCCTGCGCCGCCCGGAGCTCGGCCTTCGTCACCACCGGGAACCGCGCCAGGTCCTCGAGCCGCCGGAGCGCCCCCGGCCCGACGCCGGCCGCGGTCCACCGGGCGCGGTAGAACGGGCTCCGCTCCCAGGCGTACTGGAGCTGGCCTCGGAGCTTGGCCACGATCAGCGCGTCGCGGGCGGCCGGGTCGGCGCACTCCACCTCGGGCAGCCAGTGCTCGGACTCGGGCGGCGGCCGGTACGCGGGATCGTAGCGCGGCGGCCAGGCCCGGAGGTCGATCCCCCGGGTGCGCCGGATCGCGTCGAGATCGAGGCCGCTCAGCGCCGACTCCGGGGCCCGAGCGCCGCCGCGGTGGGCGGGGCGCCACGGCGCGCCGCGGCGAACCGCCCGGGGGTCCCCGGTGCGCGCGGGCGCCGCGTCGAGGGCTCAGCCGGCGCGGGCGGCATCGACCAGGGCCCGGACCCGGGCGACGATCGTCGCGGGCGGCGCCTCCTGCGGGAAGATCTCGGCGACCCCGAGCGCGCGGAGCGCGGGGACGTCCTCGTCGGGGATCACGCCGCCCGCCACCACCAGGATCTCCCCCGCGTCGCTCGCCCGCAGGAGCTCCAGGAGCCGCGGCAGCAGCGTCATGTGCGCGCCCGAGAGGATGCTGACCCCGAGCACGTCCACGTCCTCCTGGATGGCGGCGGCCACCACCTCCTCGGGGGTGCGGTGGAGCCCCGTGTAGATCACGTCCATGCCCCCGTCCCGGAGCGCGCGGGCGACGACCTTGGCCCCGCGGTCGTGGCCGTCGAGCCCGACCTTCGCGATCAGGACGCGGATCGGCGTGTCGATGGCGTCTCGGTCCTCCCGGGCCGGGCGCCCGGACGCGCGTGCCGGCCGGGCCGTCCCGCCGTCCGGTCCAGGATAGCGGCGGACGCGGAGCCCGTCCAGCGAGCCCCTCGCGCCGGAGAAGCGGCGACCGGGGGTCCGATCAGCGCGCCATGAGCTGCTTGCCGGCCGGCGCGAGGTCGCTCCCGCCGCGGTCCCGGTCGGGGCCGTCCACGCGGCCCGGCGCGCTCACGCGCCGGCGGAGAGAGGTGGCGGCGGCCGCCGCCGGCTCGCCCGGAGACGGGCCAGCAGCACGACGTGCGTCGTGACGATCAGCGGGACCAGGAACGTCGGCAGGAGGGCGAGCGGCCCCTCCATGAGCGCGCGCATCGACCCCGGCACGGTGATCGCGAGGCGGGCCGCAGTGGCCACGACGCCCAGGATGTCGGCCAGCCCGAGGAGGTTCCGCGCCGCGTAGAGGCGGCAGCCGCCCGGGCGGGCCGGATCGACGAGGGCCACCAGCGCGAGCGCGACGAGGGCGACGGCGACGTCGCCCCACCCGCCCGGGACGGCGAACGCCCACGGCAGCTCCCC
>DASRDR010000266.1:0-25771 GCA_035652475.1 Candidatus Methylomirabilota bacterium
GCAGGTCGACGATCTTCGCTCCGTGCTCCTTCGCCGCGCGCATCACGTCCGTCGGCGTTTTCGTCGCCAGCGGCTTCACCTCGTCAGCCATGAACACTCCTCCGTTCGCGTCGGTGCGGGTTTGGAAGCGCCGGACATCGCGCCGGGGCTCGCGGACCGGCCGATTCTATCGGCCCCGGCCGGCCCGTTCAACGGTCGGGCACCGGGCGTCGCCCCGCCGGCCCGCCCCGGTCGCCGACGACGCTCGCCGCGGACGAAGCAACGGTCGTGCCCGGCCCCCGGCCGCCGGGCGGCCGGGGAAACGCGGCGATCCGGCCCCGTGCCCCCGCCGGCCCTGCCGCTTCCATGGGCACGTGCCCACCGCGTGAGCAGCCGCGACGCCAGCGTTGACGATCGCGGAGGCCGCCGCTACTGTCGAGGCCGTCCACAGCGCTCGGAGCCGCCACCCGGAGGGAGCCACCGATGAGCCTGGAGCTGGACACCATGGAGAGCCGATCCCGTGCGCTGCTCGCGACCGCCGACACCTACCTGCCGGGCGCGTGCCTCGGGCAGAACGCGCTCCCGGCCGAGCTCGCCTTCGTCGTCGAGCGAGGCGAGGGCGCCCGCCTGATCGACGTGCGCGGCCGCACCTACCTCGACTACGTGCTCGGGTCGGGCCCGCTCCTCCTCGGCCACGCCCACCCCGCGCTGGTCCGCGCGGTCCAGGAGCAGGTCGCCCGCGGGTCGACCTACTTCTGGCTCTCCGAGCCGTCCATCCGCCTGGCCGAGGCGGTCGTCGGGGCCGTGCCCTGCGCCGAGCAGGTCCGCTTCGTCTCGACCGGCACCGAGGCGACGATGCTCGCCTGCCGCATGGCGCGCACGTTCACGCGGCGGGAAAAGATCATGAAGTTCGAGGGCGGCTGGCACGGGCTTCACGATTACGCCCTGGTCGGGAACTGGCGCGTCCCCTCCGAGGCGCCCTATCCGCACCCGGGCCCCGACGTGGGCGGGATCCCGCGCGGCGCGCTGGAAAGCGTCCTGGTGGCGCCGTTCAACGATCTCGAGACGACCGAGCGCATCGCGAGCCGCCACGCCGACGACCTGGCGGGCATCATCGTCGAGCCCCTGCAGCGCGCCGTGCGACCGCTCCCCGGGTTCCTGGCCGGTCTGCGGGACCTCACGCGCCGCCTCGGCGCGGTGCTGATCTTCGACGAGGTGGTGACCGGCTTCCGGCTCGCCTACGGCGGCGCCCAGGAGCACTACGGCGTCCTCCCGGACCTGGCGGTCTACGGCAAGGCGCTGACCGGCGGGTTCGCGCTGGCCGCGATCGCCGGGCGGGGGCCGGTGATGGCGACCGCCGATCCGGTGCGCAAGGGCGGGCTCGACTACGCGGCGCTGTCCGGCACGCTCTCGGGGAACGCGCTTGCCTGCGCGGCCGGCCTGGCGGCGCTGGCGGAGCTGCGGCGTCCCGGCGTGTACGCCCGGCTCCACGCGATCGGTGAGCGCCTCCGGGCCGGGCTGGTCGGCCGCGCGGCCCGGGTCGGCATCGCGCTCCAGGTGATCGGGGACGGACCCATCGCGCAACCGTTCTTCGTGGGTCCCGACGTCCCGCTCACCTCCGAGCGGGCGCTGCGCCAGGCCGACGGCCGCAAGGCGGCGCGATTCGCGCTGGAATGCATCCGGCGCGGCGTGTTCACGCTCCCCGGCACGAAGCTCTACCTCTCGCTCGCCCACTCCGACGCCGACATCGACTGGACGCTCGACGTCATGGAGGACGCCCTCCGGGCCGTGGCGTAGGCTCCCGCGGCCCCGGCGCCGGGCGGCGGGAGGCCGCACCCGGCACGGGGGCGCCTGGGGCGGGCGCCCCGGCTCGCGGCGCGACTTGCCGCCCGTCGCTCGGCAGCCAGCGCACGGTGGGGAGGTCGGGGAGGCACCCGACATCGCCGACCGGGGGCGAGAGCGCGCGAAGCCGCGTCTGATGCGGCTCCGCGCGCCCCGCGCGGACTCACACCTCTTGCGTGGCGCCGGGAAATGGGCTTAGGATCGGTCGCTGTGATGCAGGGCGGCGGCGCGATCGCTCGACGGCGGGGCGCGGCGTTGGGCTTCAACATCCCGAGCCGCGGCCCCCTGGCGCGGGCCGCGGTCGCCACCCGGCTGGCCCGGGCGGCCGACGCCCTCGGGTACTCGATCGTCACGATCTCCGACCACGTCGTCCTGCCGACCCGCGCCTCCGCGCCGTACCCCTACGATGTCTCCGGCGCGTTCCCCGGCGGCGCCGACCAGGACTACCTGGAGCCGCTGGTCCTGGCGCCGTGGCTGCTCTCGGCGACGCGGCGGATCCGGGTCGGCATCAGCGTGCTGGTCGTCCCCTACCGGAACCCGGTCGTGACCGCCAAGCAGCTCGCGACGATCGACGCGCTCTCCGGCGGGCGGCTCGTGGTCGGCGTCGGCGTCGGCTGGTGGCCCGAGGAGTTCGAGGCGCTCCAGGCGCCGCCGTTCGCCGAGCGCGGCGAGGTCACCGACGAGTACCTGCGGCTCATGAAGACACTCTGGACCGAGGACCTCCCCCGCTTCGAGGGGAAGCACTATCGGATCGCCGACGTCGTGGTGCGGCCGAAGCCGGTCCAGAAGCCGCACCCGCCGATCTGGGTCGGCGGCCACACCGGCCCCGCCCTGCGGCGCACCGCCGTGCTGGGCGACGCCTGGCACCCCATCGGCCTCCGCGGCCCCGCCGGCCTGGCGCCGGGCGAGCTCGCCGCCAAGGTCGCGCGCATCCGCGCGCTCGCCCGGGAAGCGGGCCGCGACCCCGAAACGATCGGCGTCGCGCTCCGCGCCTCGCTGGACCTCTGGCCCGCCCGAGGCGCCGCGCCGGAGGGCCCACCGCGACCGCTCGCCGGCCCGCCGGCCAAGGTGGTCGCCGACCTCCTCGCCTACCGCGCGGCCGGGGTGGACACCTTCGTGTTCGACTTCCCCCGCCAGGAGCCGGGGGCGATGCTGACCCTGATGCGACGGGTGGCCCGCGAGGTGCGCCCGCGCCTGGCCCGCGCGCGCCCGACCCCCGAAGCCGGGCGGCGATGACCGGGACGGGCGCGTTCGCCACGGACGCCCGCGTGGCGCGGCTCGCGACGATCGACGAGGCCGGATACCCTCACCTGGTGCCGGTGTGCTACGCGACGGACGGCCGGGTCTACTACTCGCCGATCGACGCCAAGCCGAAGCGGATCGCCGGCCGCCGGCTCAAGCGCGTGCGGAACATCCGCGGCAACCCGCGAGTCGCCCTGCTGATCGACCACTACGAGGAGGACTGGGCGCGGCTCCGGTTCGTGATGGTCCAGGGGCGCGCCGAGCTCCTGGAGCACGGCGCGGAGTGGCAGGCCGCCCGGACGTTGCTCGAGGCGAAGTACCCGCAGTACCGCGCGATGCCGCTGGCCGCCGACGGCGTGGTGATCAAGATCGTCCCCGAGCACGTCGTGCGGTGGAGTCCGGGCGGGTGAGACCCGGCGCCGCCGTCGGGGCCGCCGTCGCCGCGGCGCTGGAGCGGGCGGCCGTCGGCCGGCCGCTCGGCCGCGCCGACGGGATCGCGCTCATCGAGGCCACCGAGCACGAGCTGCCGCTGGTGCTGGCGGCCGCGGCCGCCCTCCGCGACCGCGGCAAGGGCCGCATCGTCACCTACTCGCGGAAGGTGTTCCTGCCCCTCACGACCCTCTGCCGGGACGACTGCGGCTACTGCACGTTCAAGCGGGACCCCGGCCAGCCCGGCGCGCGGACGATGGAGCTGGAGGAGGTCCTGGCGGTGTGCGAGGCCGGCGCCCGGCTCGGCTGCCGGGAGGCGCTCCTCTCGCTCGGCGACAAGCCGGAGGCGCGCTTCCCCGAGCACCGCGACTGGCTCCGGCGCCGCGGCTACCGGACGACCATGGACTACGTCGTGGCCGCCTCCCGCGCGATCGCCACCGAGACCCCGCTGCTCCCGCACGCGAACCCGGGTCTCATGAGCGTCCGCGACCTGCTCGCGCTCCGGGAGTGGAACGTGAGCGCGGGGCTCATGCTGGAGACGACCGCCGAGCGCCTGGCCGGCCCCGGCGGCCCCCACGAGCGGGCGCCGGACAAGCGGCCGGCCCGTCGCCTCCGGACGCTGGCCGCCGCCGGCGAGGCGGGGGTCGCGTTCACGACGGGGCTCCTCGTCGGCATCGGCGAGACCCGCGCCGAGCGGGTCGACACCCTGCTGGCGATCCGGGACCTCCACGAGCGCTGGGGCCACGTCCAGGAGGTCATCGTCCAGAACTTCCGGGCCAAGCCGCGGATCCCCATGGCCGCGCACCCCGAGCCCCCCCTCGACGAGCTGCGGCGGACGATCGCCGTCGCCCGCCTCCTGCTCGGCCCGGCGATGAACGTCCAGGCGCCGCCGAACCTGTCGCCGGGCGTCTTCCCCGCCCTGGTCGGGGCCGGGCTCAACGACTGGGGCGGGGTCTCGCCGCTGACGATCGACTACATCAACCCGGAGGCGCCCTGGCCGCACCTGTCCGCCCTCTCGGCGGCCACCGCGGCGGCCGGCGCGAGGCTCCGGGAGCGGCTGGCCATCTACCCCGAGTACATCGCACGCCCCGGGTTCCTCCGCGAGCCGCTCCGCGCGCGCGTCCTCGCCCAGGTCGACGGCGCGGGCCTGGTTCCGGACCACACGGCCGCAGCGGTCGGCTGAGCCGAGAGGAGACGACGCGGTGAGCACGTGGCTCCCCCGCCTGTGGACGGGCCTGGACCGGACCGTGCGGACGGCGCTCGACCGGGCGCTGGACGGCGCCGAGGTCACCGTGGAGGACGCGCTCGCGCTCGCCGAGGCCTCCGGCCGCGAGCTGACCGCGCTGGCGCTGGCTGCCGACGAGCTGCGGGCCCGGCAGGCCGGCGAGCTCGTGACCTACGTCGTCAACCGGAACATCAACTTCACGAACGTCTGCATCAAGCACTGCACGTTCTGCGCGTTCAGCCGCGACCACCGCGAGGAGGAGGGCTACCTCCTCCCCGTCGAGGAGGTGATCCGCCGGGCGCGGGAAGCCCGGGATCTCGGCGCGACCGAGGTGTGCATCCAGGCTGGCCTGCCGCCCAAGCTGGACGGCCGCTTCTACCTGGAGCTCTGCCGCGCGATCCACGACGCCCTCCCCGACCTCCACATCCACGCGTTCTCGCCCGAGGAGGTGCTGTACGGCGTGACCCGCTCGGGCATGCCGGTCGCGGAGTACCTCGCCGAGCTCAAGGCCGCCGGCCTCGGCACGCTGCCGGGGACGTCGGCCGAGATCCTGGACGACGAGGTGCGCGACGTGATCTCGCGGGGCCGGATCACCACCCGCCAGTGGCTCGAGGTGATCACCACCGCGCACCGGCTCGGGATCCGGACCACCTCCACCATGATGTACGGCCACGTCGAGCGGCCGGCCCACTGGGTCCGGCACATGGCCCTGCTGCGCGACGTCCAGAAGGACACCGGCGGGTTCACCGAGTTCGTCCCGCTGTCGCTGATCCACCAGGAGGCGCCGATGTACCGGCGCCACCTGGTGCCCGGCGTGCGCCCGGGCGCCACCGGCGCCGAGGTCGTCCGGGTGCACGCCCTGGCGCGTCTCATGCTGGGTCCCACCATCCGCAACATCCAGTGCTCCTGGGTCAAGGAAGGGCCGAAGCTCGCCCAACTGCTGCTGGACGCGGGGGCCAACGACCTGGGCGGGACGCTCATCAACGAGAGCATCTCGACATCCGCCGGCGCGGGCTACGGCCAGCTCGTTCCGCCGCGCGAGCTGCGCCGTCTCGTCCGCGACCTCGGCCGAATTCCGGCGCAGCGCTCGACCACGTACGGTATCCTCAACGTCTACGCCGATCCCCGTGACGACGAGCCGAGCCCGCTCGACGTCGTCGAGGACGCGGACGCACGCTTCGGATCGTATCGAGGGCTCACCGCGTCGGATCGGTTCCGGTTTGCACCGCGGCATGCGCCGGGAGGCGCCCGGGCCGATGCGGGCGCGGTCGGCGCCGCAGGCTGCCGCGGGGACGACACTGCCGCTGCTCGGCCACCGCTGCGTGGTGGCGTAACCACAACACCCTGAAAGGAGGGTCCGATGGCGAAGGTCATGACCAAGGCGGCGACCGTGGGTCACCTGGCGGACAAGACGGGTCTGACGAAGAAGCAGGTTGCCGGCCTGATGGACGAGCTCCAGAGCCTGGCCGTGAAGGAAGCGAAGCGGAACGGCGCGTTCGTGCTCCCCGGCATCGGGAAGGTCGTCCTCTCGAACCGCAAGGCACGCATGGGCCGCAACCCGCAGACGGGTGAGCCGATCAAGATCGCGGCGAAGCGCGTGGTCCGGATCCGCGCCGCGAAGATCCTCAAGGACGCCATCCTGGGCGCGAAGAAGTAGCGCCCCCGGATGTCGCGGTCGGCCCGGCGACCGGCCTCGCCGCCGGTCGGACCTCCGGCGCCGGCTGCCCTGGAGCCCCGCACCTGGCAGGGTGTGGTGTACCGGCCCTGCCAGGGCGGGGCTCCCGCGGTTCGGCGCCTGTTCCAGTTCGCGGGGGCGTTCACGCCGCCGTCCGACCCCGGCGAGATCGCCTGGGAGGCGGATGCGGGCGGCCGGGTCGTCGGTGGGGTGCTGTGCGAGCGGCGGGGCCCCGACGGGTTCGTGCACGGGCCGGTCGTCGTCGATCCGCCGGAGGGCGTCGAGGCGCTCGAGGTGGCCGCGCTCCTGGTCGCGCCGCTCATCGACACCGCGCGGGCGTTGGCCATGGACACCCTCTTCGCGCGCCCCCAGGGCCTGGACCGGGTCTGGGTCCGTCTGGGCTTCGTCCCGATGCCCGAGGCCTTCCTCCCCGAGAGCCTCCGGGGCCGCCCGGGCTCGGGCCTGCACGCGTGGCGCCGCCCCGGGAGCTACGCCGTGCCCGTCCCCGAGTCACGGGGAGAAGGCCGGCGCGGCCGGCGGTGATCGTCGCCCTGGCCGGCGGCACCGGCGCCGCCAAGCTCCTCCGCGGCCTGGCCCGGGCGACGGATCCGGCGCGCCTGCTGGTCGTCGGGAACACGGGCGACGACCTGGAATGGTGGGGGCTCCACGTCTCCCCCGACCTCGACTCGGTGGCGTACGCGCTGGCGGGGCTCCTCGATCCCGGACGGGGCTGGGGCGTCCGCGACGACACGTTCGAGTGCCTGGGGGCGATGCTGCGCTTCGGCCGGGAGACGTGGTTCCGGCTCGGTGACCGCGACCTCGCCACCCACCTCCACCGCACCCTGCTCCTGCGGGAGGGCGCGCCCCTGTCGCTCGTGACCCGCCGGGTCGCCGAGGCGCTCGGGGTCCGGGCGCAGCTCCTCCCGATGTCCGACGACCCGGTGCGCACGGTCCTGCGGACACCGGCCGGCTGGCTGACGCTCGAGGAGTTCTTCGTGCGCGAGCGCTGCGGGCCGACCGTGCGCGAGGTCGCGTACCGCGGGGCCGAGGCGGCGCGGCCGGCGCCCGGCGTCCTGGATGCCCTCGCCCGGGCCGAGGCGGTCGTGGTCTGCTGCTCGAATCCGGTGACATCGATCGGGCCCATCCTCGCGGTGCCCGGGATCCGCGCCGCGCTCGAGGCCAGCCCCGCGCCGGTCGTCGCGGTGAGCCCGATCGTGGGCGGCCGGGCGGTCAGCGGGCCGGCCGCCCAGCTGCTGGCCGCGTGCGGCGTCGAGGCCTCGGCGCTCGGCGTCGCACAGCTCTACGCGCCATGGCTCGATGCCCTGGTGCTGGACCGCGTCGACGCCGCCCTGGCGCCGGCGCTCGAGCGCCGCGGCGTCCACCCGGTGGTCGCGGACGCGCTCATGCCCGATGCGGAGGCCGAGCTCCGGCTGGCGCAGGTGACCCTGGACGCGGCGGGGGTCGCCGCATGAGGGTCACGGTCGTGCCGGCCAAGGAGCTCGGCGCCGCCAAGCAGCGGCTCGGCGACGCGGTGCCGGCGCCCGCCCGGGCCGCCCTGGCCCGCGCCATGCTGGAGGACGTGCTCGCGGCGCTCACCGCGTCCCCGGTGGACCGGATCATCGTCGTCACCCCGGATGCCGACGTGGCCGACGTCGCCGCCCGGTGGGGGGCGGACGTGCTGCGAGAGCCGGCGAGCGAGGGGCACACCGCCGCCGTCGCCCGCGGGGTCCGCGCGTGCCGGGAGCTCGGGGCGACGGTGATGCTCACCGTCCCCGGCGACCTGCCGTGCCTCACCGCGGCGGAGGTGGCCCGCATCCTGGACGCCTGCCCCCCCGCGCCGGGGGCGGTGTTCGTCGCCTCCCGCAGCGGCGCCGGGACGAACGCCGCCTGCCTGGCGCCGCCGGACGCGATGCCGCTGAGGTTCGGCGAGCCGTCCTTCGAGGCGCATCTCGCCGTCGCGCGCGCCCACGGGCTCGAGCCGGTGGTGCTGGCGCTGCCCGGGGCGGCGCTGGACGTGGACCGCCCGGAGGACCTCGAGCTCCTGCGGACCCTCGGCCCGGACACCCGGGCGGCCGCCGTGCTGCGGGCGGCCTCGACCCCACCCGCGGCGCGCGCCGCGCGGCTCGAGATCCACGGCGTCCACGGCCTCCCCGAGCTCCGCGCCGGCGACGATCTCGCGGAGGCGGTGCTGGCGGCGCTCGCGGCCCAGGGCACGCCGCTCGCGCCCGGGGACGTCGTCGTCCTGAGCCAGAAGGCCGTCTCGAAGGTCGAGGGTCGGCTCGTCCCGCTGGCCGACGTCGTCCCCTCGCCGTTCGCGGTCGAGGTCGCCCGTGCCCAGAAGAAGGACCCCCGGCTGATCGAGCTGATCCTGCGGGAGTCGCGGCGGGTGGTCCGCATGGACCGGGGCGTCCTCATCACCGAGACGCGCCAGGGCCAGATCTGCGCCAACGCCGGGGTCGACCAGTCGAACGTGGGGCTCGGGTGGGCCAGCCTCCTCCCCGAGGATCCGGACGCATCCGCCCGCGCGTTCGCCGAGCGGGTCCGGGCCGCGACCGGGATCGAGATCGCGGTGATCGTGGCGGACACCTTCGGACGGCCCTGGCGGGAAGGCCTCGTCAACGTGGCGATCGGCGTGGCCGGGCTCCGGCCGCTCCAGAGCTACCTCGGGGTGCCCGACGCCCACGGGTACACGCTCCAGGCGACGATCCTCGCCGTCGCCGACGAGCTCGCGGGGGCGGCCGAGCTCGTCATGGGCAAGCTGGACCAGGTCCCGGTCGCGATCGTCCGCGGATACCGGTACGACGCCGGGCCCGGCTCGGCGCGCGAGCTCCTCCGCGACCCGAACCTGGACCTGTTCCGCTGACGAGAGTACGCTGGGCCGCCGTATGCGCGACGCGCACGAGCGGCGAGGCTCGCCCGTGAGCCCGGCGCCGCTGCTGGTCCGGCCGGAGTCGCTCAAGGCCTTCATCGTCGCCGTCTTCGAGCGGTGGGGGACGCCGCCAGCGATCGCCGACCTCACGGCCGACCTGATGGTGCGCACCGACCTGCGCGGGGTCGACTCGCACGGGGTCGGCATGCTGCCGACCTATCTCCGCTGGTACCGGCGCGGGTGGATCGTTCCGGACGCCGAGCCGAAGATCGTCCGCGACGATGGCACGATCGCCGTCATCGACGCCCAGCAGGCGTTCGGGCACTACGCGGCGACCCTGGGCATGGAGCTCGCGATCGCGAAGGCGCGGGCCCACGGCGTCGGGCTGGTGAGCTGCCGCAACTCGAACCACTACGGGGCGGCCGCCAACTACTCGATGATGGCCCTGGCGCAGGACATGATCGGGCTGAGCTTCACGAACGCCGGCCCGGCGGTCGTGCCGACGCACGGCCGGCAGGCGATGCTGGGGACGAACCCGATCTCCTTCGCCGCCCCGGCCGGCCAGGAGCGCCCATTCGTGCTGGACATGGCGACCAGCACGGTCGCGATCGGGAAGCTCTCCGTCGCCCTCCGCTGGGGGACCGCGATCCCGGAGGGATGGGCGCTTGCCCCCGACGGGCGGCCCACGACCGACCCGGCGGTCGCCTACCAGACGCGGCTCCTGACGCCGCTCGGGGCGACCCCCGAGCTCGGCGGCCACAAGGGGTACGGGCTCGCGGTGATGGTGGACATCCTGGCCGGCGTGCTGGCCGGCGCGGGGTTCGCCGACCTGGTCCGGCGGCGCGAGCCGGGCGCGACCCGCCCCGACATCGGCCACTTCTTCGGCGCGATCGACGTGGCGAGGTTCCGGCCGCTCGATGCGTTCAAGGCCGACATGGATGAGCTCCTCCGGTCCCTCAAGGCGTCGCCCAAGGCGGAGGGGCACGATCGGATCTACGTCGCCGGGGAGCCGGAGTGGGAGTGCGAGCAGCGCCGCCGCGCGCACGGCATCCCGCTGGCCCCGGGCCTGGTCGCGCAGCTCCACGAGCTGGCCGCGGAGCTCCAGCTCCCCTTCCTGCCGGAATCCGGCCGATCGGAGGCGCCCTGATGCGGTTCGCCTATTTCTGCGGTCACGAGCAGTTCCAGCCCGAGACGCTCCTCGAGCACGCGGTGCTGGCGGAGGAGGTCGGCTTCGACGCGCTCACGGTCTCCGATCACTTCCACCCGTGGGTCGACGACGCCTCGGCCGCGGGGTTCGCCTGGGCCTGGCTCGGCGCGCTGGCCGTCCGGACCCGGCGGGTCCAGATCGCGACCGCGGTCACCTGTCCGCTGTTCCACTACCATCCGGGGCTGGTCGCCCAGGCGGCGGCCACCGTCGATCGCCTCGCCGGCGGCCGGTTCGCCCTGGGCGTGGGCACCGGGGAGGGGATCAACGAGCGGCCGCTCGGGTGGGAGTTCCCGGGCTACAAGGAGCGCGCGCAGCGGATGGCCGAGGCGATCGCCATCATGCGCCGGCTCCTCGACGGCGAGAAGGTCGACTTCGCCGGCGCGTACTACCGGACGGAGAAGGCTCGGCTATACAGCCCGCCGCTCGGGCGGGTCCCGATTTGGATGGCCGCCGGCGGGCCGCAGTCGGCGAGCCTGGCCGGGCGGCTCGCGGAAGGCCTCATCCTCAGCATGAAGGTCCCCGCCGAGGCGCGGGAGCAGGTGATCGAGCCGTTTCGGGCCGCCGCCCGCACCGCCGGCCGCGCCGCGTCCACCCTCGTCGCGCAGCGCTGGTCGATCCTCGCCCGCGACGAGGACGAGGCCTGGCAGGCCCTGCAGGCCTGGCGCGGGCTCCGCGTCGAGGGCCGGCTCGAGGAGCTCGACCCCGCGGTGCTCCGGGCGCGCGCGGACGCGATGGACCGGATGGCAATCATCGGGAAGTACGCGTGGGCGCGGCGGCCCGAGGACCTGATCGAGATCTACCGCCCGCTGGTCGAGGTCGACGCCGACATCGTGACGATCCAGGTCACCTCGGTGGACCAGCCGGCCACGATCCGGACGCTCGGCCGGGAGGTGCTGCCGGCCCTCCGCAGCCTGGCCGCCCGGCGCTGAGAGCCGGCCCGGCCCTCTCGAGCCTGGCCGCCCGACCGTGAGGCGCGGCGGCGGCCGGGGCCTGGCCTCCCGGCCCACCGTCGTGAGCGCCGTGTGGGATCTCGCCGCGCCCCACCGGGGGGTGGCCCGGCAGGGAGACGCGCCGGCCCGCCGCCCGCCCGGCCCCTTAGTAGCCGCGCGCGACCGCGACACCGAGCAGGAGCACCGCCACCGAGAGCAGCAGGACCGCCCGGTCCAGGGCCCGCACCCCCGCCAGGGCCGGTCCGGGCGCGGCGCCGGCGGCCAGGGCCCGCCGGGCACGCGGGAGCGCGCCGAAGTCCCGCTGGGCCGCGAGCGCCAGCAGCACCATCACCCCGAGCAGCTTCGCCGCCAGCCACGGGCTCGACAGCCCCACCCGCCGCAGGTTCTCCAGGCCGGTCAGGACGAGCAGCACGGCGGCCCCCCACGCGATCCGCCGGCCCCGCGCGAGCAGGTCGAGCGCCTCGCGGGAGCCGCGCGACGCCGCGGGTGTGACCAGGTGCCCGGCCTGGAGGGTCCCGCCGACCCACACCGCAGCGGCGAGCACGTGGAGCCCGACGACCGCGACCGGCAGCAGCGGGCCGCTCACGCGCCGAGGATCGCCGCCAGCGCCCGGTCGGGATCCGAGAAGTCGGCGAAGAGGTGATCCGGCGCGTGCGTCGCCAGGTCGGCCGGGCTGTGCCACCCGGTCGCGACGGCGATCGCCGTCGCGCCGAATGCCCGCGCGCAGCGGATGTCGCGCGGGGTGTCGCCGATGATCACGGTCTCGGCGCCCCCGAAGGTGCGCTGGACGAGCGCGGCCGCGCGCCGGGCGGCGATCACCGGGAGCCGGGCGCGGTCGGCGTGGTCCGAGCCGTAGGCGCCCAGGCGGAACCGCGGCCAGAGGCCGGTGGGCCGGACCTTGATCCGCGCCCCGGCCTCGATGTTCCCGGTGAGCAGCCCGACCACCGCGTCGTCGCGCCCGGCGAGCCGCTCGACCACGTCGCGAACCCCGGGGTAGAGGCTCACGCCGCGCCCGTCGCCGACCTCGGCCTCGAGGCAGGCGGTGTAGCGCTCGTAGAGGAGCGCCTCGCGCTCGCGGATCACCGGCTCCTCCACGCCGGCCAGCCGGAGGAGATCCCAGACGATCTGCGGATCGGTGCCGCCGCGGAAGTCGTAGGCCTGGATCGGGCCCGCGGTGCCGTACACCTCGTGGAGCGCGCGCTCGAGCGCCCGCCGGCCAGCGCCGCTCGCCGTCAGGAGCGTGCCGTCCACGTCGAAGAGGACGAGCTTCATGCGCGGGCGGCGCTCATCCGAACGGAGACGCGGCGCGCAGGCGCTCGACCACGAGCGGCAGCTCGGTCAGGACGGCGTCCACCTCCTCCGCCGCCGTCCAGCGGCCCAGGGTGAACGCGATCGCCCCCTGGGCGTCGCGCGGCGGGAGGCCCATGGCGCGCAGGACGTGGGGCGGCTCTCCGGTGGCCGCGCTGCACGGCGTGCCCGAGGAGGCGGAGATCCCGGCCAGGTCGAGCCCGAGGAGGAGGCTCTCGCCCTTCACCCCGGGCACGACGAACGCGGCCTGGTGCGGGAGCCGGGGATGGCGCGCGCCGACGGGCCGGATCGCCGGGCAGCGCGCCGGAAGCCCGTCGAGCAGCCGGTTCCGCAGCGCCTCCAGGCGGGCCGCCTCGGCGGCGCCCTCCCGGAGGGCGATCTCGGCCGCCACCCCGAGCCCGACGGCCCCGCCCAGGTTCTCGGTGCCGGCCCGGAGGCCTCCCTCCTGCCCGCCGCCCAGGATCTGGGGGGCCAGCGCGAGTCCGGCGCGCACCCAGAGCGCCCCGACCCCGGGCGGGCCGTAGAGATCGTTCGAGGCGACCGTCAGGAGCGAGATGCCGTCGGCCTCGGCGGCCAGGGGCACCCGCCCCAGCACGCCGACCCCGTCGACGTGGAGCGGGACCCCGGCGGCCCGCGTCACCGCGGCGAGGGCGCGCCAGGGCTGGACGGTCCCCACCTCCGCGTTCGCGGCGGCGAGCGTCACCAGGCAGGTGTCCTTGCGGAGCGCGGCCGCCACCGCCTCCGGGGCCACCCGCCCCTCCCGGTCGACCGGCAGGAACGTGACGTCGAAGCCACGCTTCACGAGATCCCGGCACGGCGCCAGGATGGACGGGTGCTCCGCCACCGTCGTGACGACGTGGCCCCCGGCGCCGCGGAGCGCGACGCCCTTGATCGCGAGGTTGTTGGCCTCGGTCGCGCCGCTCACGAAGATCACGCCGTCGGGCCGCCCGCCGACCAGCCGGCCCACCTTGGTCCGCGCCGCCTGGAGCGACTCCCGCGCCTCCTCCCCCAGGCTGTGGCGCGCCGAGGGGTTGCCGACCCAGCCCTCCAGGAACGGCCGCATCACCCCGAGCACGCGAGGGTCCACCGGCGCGAACGCCGCGTAGTCCAGGTAGATCCGGCGAGCCGGCCGAAGGTCGCCGGACCTATCGGGTCTTGCGGACGAGGAACCGGTAGACGGCACCGTGCCTGGAGACCGCAACGAGTTCGTGTCCGGTGCGCCTCGTCCAGCTCCGCATGTCCGGCTCGCTGGCCGGGTCGTCGGCGAGCATCTCGAGCAGCTGGCCCACGGCCATGTGCGCCAGGGCTTCGCGGGTCCTCACGATGGGCATCGGGCAGAACAGCCCCAGACAGTCGAGCGTGCGGTGTGGGACGGGACGGCTCGAGGTAGCCGGAGTGGTCACCCGAGGCCACCCTACTGCGCCCTCGCGCGACGTGTCAAGCGCGTGGGGGCCGCCTGCGGTTGCCGCACCGCGACGGCCCCCGGCCCGATCCGAGTGGCCGGAGCCAGGTCGGGTGGCGTGGACCCCGGGGCCAGGCACGCGACCCCCTGCCCCGGCCGAGGAAACCGGATGGGGCGGGCGCTTCGGCAGTCGACCGGGGCGACCCCGGCCGGGCGGCCCGCCCGGGGAGCTCTCGGCCGGCCCGCATCGGCTTTCGACCCGGACAAATTCCTTGACTGGCGCCCTCGCCCGATGTAACCCTTGCGTATCAGGCGCGAATAGTGCCCAATAAAAGAAAGAACCTGAGCTGACAGCATGGACTCCGCTGACCGGAAGGGGCGCGGCGTGGCCGAAGTCCTCACGATTCGGGACGTGGCCGCGTACCTGAAGCTGCCGGTCTCGACCGTGTACCGGCTCGCCGAGCGCCGCGACCTCCCCGGCCACAAGGTGGGCCGGCAGTGGCGCTTCCACAAGTCGGTGCTCGACGAGTGGTTCCGCCAGCACGCCGCCACCGCGCGGTCCACCGTCCTCGTGGTCGACGACGAGGAGGCGATCCGCGACCTCATGGTCGCGGCGCTCGCGTCGAAGACCCGCGAGGTCCTCACCGCGGGGAGCGGCGAGGAGGCGCTCGAGGTCGTGAAGCGTGCCGAGGTCGACCTGGTGATGCTCGACCTCTCCATGCCCGGCATGAACGGGGTCGACACGTTCCGGGAGATCCACACGCTCCGCCCGGCGCTGCCCGTGATCATCGTCACCGCATACCCCGACTCCGACCTCATGGCGAAAGCGCTCGAGATCGGCCCGTTCACCATGATGTCGAAGCCCGTGGACCTGGCGCAGATCCAGAAGACGGTCGACCGCATCGTCGGCGCCTGACCCGGCCCGGCCGGGTTGACCCCGCCGGATCGCCTTGCTATCACAGTGAGCGCGGGCGGCGGTACCGCTTCCTTCCCCGCGCTCCGCCCGGTCGCCACCGGGCAGGCTTCGCAGAAAGGCGGCACCATGTCGAACGAGGGCGGCCTGATCCGGGGCTTGGAAGGCGTCGTGGCCGCCACGACGCGCCTCTGCGACCTCGACGGGGCGAACGGCCGTCTCGCCTACCAGGGCTACGACATCGAGGACCTGGCACGGCACGCCTCCTTCGAGGAGGTGGTGTGGCTCCTCTGGACCGGCGAGCTTCCGAGCGCGGGAGACCTGGCCGCGTTCCGCCGGGAGCTGGTCGAGGCCGCTCCGCTCCCCCCGGAGCTGGTCCGCGTCCTGAAGCTCCTGCCGAAGGCCATGCACCCGATGCGGGTGCTCCAGACGGGGGTGGCGCTCCTCGGCGCGCTCGATCCGGACGGGGAGGACAGCTCGCCGGAGGCGAACCGCCGGAAGGCGACGCGGCTGGTCGCCCGGGTCGCCTCGCTGACCGCCGGCTTCCAGCGGATCCGGAACGGGCGGCGGCCGATCGCGCCCCGGGCCGAGCTCTCCCACGCGGCCAACTTCCTCTACACGCTCTCCGGCCGGAAGCCGCGCGTCCTGCAGGTCCGCGCGTTCGACGCCGCGCTGGTGCTCTACGCGGAGCACGAGCTGAACGCGTCGACCTTCACGGCCCGCGTCGTCGCGTCCACCCTCTCCGACATGCACTCGGCCGTCTCCGCCGCCCTCGGCGCCCTCAAGGGCCCGCTCCATGGCGGCGCGGGCGAGGCGGTGATGCGCACCCTCGAGGAGATCGGCACCCTCGAGAACGTGGACGCGTTCACGCGCCAGGCGCTCGCGGCGCGGCGGCGGTTGATGGGATTCGGCCACCGCGTCTACCGGGCCGGGGACCCCCGGGCCAAGATCCTGCGCAGCCTGGCCGGCCGGGCGTGCCAGAAATCGGCCGAGCCGATGTGGTTCCAGCTGGCCGTGAAGCTCCACGAGGCGGCGGCGCGCGAGAAGGGGCTGATCCCGAACGTCGACTTCTACTCGGCGCCGCTGTTCCGCGCGCTCGGCATCCCGGTCGACCTCTTCGTGCCGGTGATCGCCGTCTCCCGGATCGCCGGCTGGACGGCGAACCTCCTCGAGCAGTACGCGGATAACCGGCTCATCCGGCCGCGGGCGGACTACGTCGGGCCGGCCCGCCGGCCGTTCCGGCCCATCGCCGCGCGAGAGACCTGATGCCGGCGACCCTGGTCGAGAAGCTCGTCGCCGCCCACCTGGCCGCCGGCGAGCCGCGCCCGGGGCAGGAGGTCGGGCTCCGCGTCGACCAGGTGCTCCTCACCGACACCAACGGCACGATGGCCTGGCTCCAGTTCGAGGCGATGGGGTTCGACCGGGTCCGGCCGGCGACCGTGGTCACGTACGTGGACCATCAGGTCTACCAGTTCGACGCCCGGAACACGGAGGACCATCGCTACCTCCAGACGGTGTCGCGGCGGTTCGGCGCCCACTACTCGAAGCCGGGGAACGGGATCTGCCACCAGGTGCATCTGGAGACGTTCGGAGCCCCGGGGCTGACCCTGCTCGGGTCGGACAGCCACACCCCCCTCTGCGGGGCGCTCGGGATGCTGGCCATCGGTGCCGGGGGCCTCGACGTGGCGTGCGCGATGGGCGGGAGCCCCTACTACTTCCCCCTGCCCCAGGTCGTGCGGGTCGTGCTGACCGGGGAGCTCCGGCCGTGGGTCGCCGCCAAGGACGTCATCCTGGAGCTCCTGCGCCGCCTGACCGTGCGCGGGGGGTCCGGCAAGATCTTCGAGTACGCCGGGCCGGGCGTGGCGACCCTCACCGTCCCCCAGCGGGCGACGATCGCCAACATGGGCGCCGAGCTCGGGCTGACCACGTCCGTCTTCCCGTCCGACGAGGTCACCCGGACCTACCTGGCCCGCCTAGGGCGCGCCGAGGCGTGGCGGCCGCTGGCGGCCGACCCCGGCGCGACCTACGCGGACACGATCGAGGTCGATCTGGGCGCGATCGAGCCGCTGGTCGCGCTTCCCGGCTCCCCCGACCAGGTCGTCCCGGTCGGCGAGGTCGAGGGCACCGTGGTCGAGCAGGTGCTGGTCGGCTCGTGCACCAACGGCTCGTGGGAGGACATGTACGTGGTGGCCGAGGTCCTCCGCGGCCGCCGCGTGCACGACGGCGTGTCGTTCGTGCTCTTCCCGGCCAGCCAGCAGATCCTGGAGACGATGGCGCGCGAGGGCCTGGTCGCCGACCTCATCGCGGCGGGGGCGATCGTGTCCGAGTCGACGTGCGGCGCGTGCCCCGGGATCGGGCACGTGCCGGCGAGCGGGTCGCGGAGCCTGCGCGCCTTCAACCGGAACTTCCCGGGGCGGAGCGGGCTGAAGGGAGACCAGGTGTACCTCTCGTCCACCCAGACCGCGTGCGCCTCCGCCCTGCGGGGCGCGATCACCGACCCCCGGCGGGTGGGCCCGGCGCCGCGGATCGTGTTCCCTGCGCAGTTCACGCCGCGCGCCGCCGGGCTGATCCCGCCCGCCGTCGACGGCGCCGCCACGGCGATCGTGAAGGGGAACAACATCCGCGAGGTGCCGCTCGGCCGGCCGCCGGACGACGTGCTGGCCGGGACCGTCCTGCTCGCGCTCGGGGACAACGTCTCGACCGACGACATCTCGCCGTCCGGGTCGCAGGTCCTCGTCTTCCGGTCCAACATGCCGGCCATCGCCGAGTTCACCTTCCGCAACGTCGACCCGGAGTTCGTCGCCCGCGCCCGGGCCGCGGGTGGCGGCTTCATCGTCGCCGGCCAGACCTACGGCCAGGGATCGTCCCGCGAGGCCGCCGCCATCGGCCCCATGCACCTCGGGGTCCGGGCGGTGCTCGCGAAGAGCTTCGCCCGAATCCACCGCGCCAACCTCATCAACTGGGGCGTGCTGCCGCTCGAGTTCGTCGACCCCGGCGACCGCGACGCGCTCGCGCTCGGGGATCCCCTCCGGGTCGAGGGCGTGCGGGCCGGGCTGGCCGCCGGAGCACTGGTCGTCCTCCACGAGCCCTCGGGCCGCCGGATCCCGGTGCGGTGTCCGCTCACGCCGCGGGAGCGCGCGATCCTGCTGGCGGGTGGGCGCCTGGCCCACACGCGCGCGCTCGGCCACGACCCGGCCGCCTGAGCCATGGGATGCCGGGTCCGGGCCGTGTTCGTGCGCGGGGGCACCAGCCGGGCGCTCGTCTTCCACGCCCGGGATCTCCCGGAGCGCGCGGCGTGGGATCCGATCTTCCTGGCCGCGCTCGGGAGCCCGGACCCCTACGGCCGCCAGCTCGACGGGCTGGGCGGCGGGATCTCGTCCCTGTCCAAGGTCGCGGTGGTCGGCCCCCCGACGCATCCCGACGCGGACGTCGACTACACGTTCGGCCAGGTCGAGGTCAGCCGGCCGGTCGTCGACTACCGCGGCAACTGCGGCAACATCTCGTCGGCGATCGGGCCGTTCGCGATCGACGAGGGCCTGGTCGCGGCCGAGGCGCCCCTCACCCGGGTCCGCATCCACAACACGAACACCCGGAAGCTGATCCACGCCCGGGTGCCCGTCGAGGGCGGCCGGGCGGCGGTGCACGGCGACTTCGCGCTGGACGGGGTGCCGGGGACCGGGGCCCGCATCGCGCTCGACTTCCTGGACCCGGGGGGCGCGGTCACCGGGCGCCTCTTGCCGACCGGCGCCGCGCGCGACGTGCTCGACGTGCCCGGACTCGGCGCGCTCGCCGCCTCGCTGGTGGACGCCACCACGCCGCTGGCGGTCGTCCGGGCCAAGGACCTCGAGATCGAGGCCACCGAGCGCCCGGAGGAGCTCGACGCGCGCCCCGGGCTCCCCGAGCGGCTGGAGGCGGTCCGCGCCGCGGCGGCGGTCCGGATGGGCCTGGCCGCGACCGCCGCCGAGGCCACCCGCGAGAGCGCCGCGGTCCCGAAGTTGGCGGTGGTGTTCCCGCCGACCGCCTACCGCACGCTGGCCGGGGCGCCGGTCGAGCCGGACGCGGTCGATTTGGTCGCCCGGATCGTGTCGATGGGCAAGGTCCACCGCGCATTCGCGCTCACCGGCGCGATGGGGCTCGCGGTCGCCGTTCGCATCCCCGGGACGCTCGCCCACGAGGCGGCCTCCGGGGGGCACGCGGCGGGCGACGTGCGCATCGGCCACCCGTCCGGCGTGCTGCCGGTCGCGGCCGAGGTGGCGCGGCGCCCCGACGGTGCGCTCGTGGCGCGCACGGTCACCGTGTACCGGACCGCGCGGCGCCTCATGGAAGGGTTCGTCCACGTCCCGTGATCCCGTGACTCCGCGCCCCTGGAGGCGACCCATGCCCACGACACGACGCGAGTTCCTGAAGGGAGCCGGCGCCGCCGCCGGCGCGCTCGCCGGCCTGCGGCCCGCCGCCGCGCAGCCCCGCCCCGGCGTGCCCGGCGACCCGGTGAAGATCGGCGTGCTGGCCAGCCGGGCCGGCGTGACGGCGCCGGTCGGGCAGGCCGGGCTGCGCGCCACCGAGTGGTGGGCGGAACGCGTCAACCACGGCGGCGGCATCCTCGGCCGGCGGGTGCAGCTGGTGGTCGAGGAGGAGACGAACCCGAAGGACACCGTCGAGCGGTTCCGGAAGCTCGTGCTCCAGGAGAAGGTGGACGTCGCGGTGGGCGTCATCTCGACGGGCGTGTCGCTGGCCCTGGGCGCGGTGGTCGAGGAGATGGACACGCCGTGGCTCGCGTGGGACGGCACGACCCAGAAGGGCGTGGAGGAGACGATCCCGCGCCCGCGGTGGGCGTTCCGGAGCGTGGACAACGAGGTCGAGGCGATCGTGGCCGGCATCCTCACCGCCAAGTACTTCAAGGGCGTCAGGACGATCGCCGGCATCAACAACGACTACTCGTACGGCCACGACTGCTGGGCCGCCTACCAGGCCGTCCTGAAGCGGTACGGGCTCGAGGTCAAGCCGGTGCTGGAGCTGTTCCCGAAGCTCGGCGAGACCAACTTCACCTCGCACATCGCCGCGATCCAGCAGGCGCGGCCCGACCTGCTCATGTGCTCCTTCTGGTCCGCCGACGCCACCATCTTCATGAAGCAGGCCGCCGCGGTCGGCCTGCTCCGCGGGATGAAGGGCGTCTTCACCACGGCGGGCGGCGTGCACGACTCGCTCAAGAAGGAGTTCACCCCCGAGGGGCTGCTCCTCGGGTACAACTCCATGTACTTCGACGACCCGAAGGGGAGCCCGCTCCTCCGGCAGTTCGTCCAGGAGTACAGGGCCAGGCACGGGGAGTACCCGGCCTACGAGTGCGACCACGCGTACTTCTGCGTGGAGTCGTACCGGGCGGCGGTCGAGAAGGCGGCCCGGGCCGCGGGGGGGCGATGGCCGGAGAAGGCGGCGGTGGCCAAGGCCCTCGAGGGGATCGAGGTCGAGTCCCTGTCGGGCCGGCGGGCCTGGCGCGAGGATCACATCCAGACCTGCAACTTCTACCAGGGGATCACCACGCACCGGAACGCCTACGACTTCGTCACCATCGACCCGGTCGAGGTCGTGTCGACCAGGACGGCGATGAAGCCGCCCGGTGCCAAGCTGTTCGACTGGATCGCCAGCTGGAAGATCTAGCGGCGCGCACGGCAGGCGCCCCGCCGCGCATCCCGCCCAGGTGATCGCCCACGCCGCCGGCGTGCTGATGGGAGGCCTGTTCCACGCGGCGGTCCTCTTCCTGGTCGCCGCCGGGCTCCAGGTCGTGTTCGGCGTCTCCAAGATCTTCAACCTGGCCTGCGGCTCCTTCTACGCCCTGGGAGCGTACGTCGGCGTCAGCGCCGTGCAATGGTTCGTCCGCGCCGGCGGCCCGCCCGCCCTCTTCCCGCTGCCGCTGGTCGCGGCCGGGCTGCTGACGGGGCTGGCCGGGCTCCCGGTGGAACGCGGGCTCCTCCGGTTCATCTACGACCGCGACGAGAGCTTCCAGCTGCTGCTCACCTTCGCGGTCGTCCTCATGCTCGAGGACGTGATCCGGATGATCTGGGGCACCGCGCCGACGTCGACCGCCGGCCTCTACCTGGTCTACGGCCAGGTGCAGCTCCTCGGGGCCAGCGTCCCGACCTACAACCTCCTCGTGATCGGCGCCAGCCTGGCGATCGCCGCCGGGATCGGCTGGCTGCTGACGCGGACCGCGACCGGCAAGATCGTCCGGGCCGCGGCGGAGAACCGCGAGATGGCCGAGGCGCTCGGGGTCGACATGCGGCGCGTGTACCTGGGCGTGTTCACGCTCGGCTCCACGCTCGGCACCCTGGGCGGCGCGCTGGTGATCCCGTCGACCGCCACCATGAGCGAGATGGGGATCGAGCTGATCGTGGAGGCGTTCGCGGTGGTGGTGATCGGGGGGCTGGGGAGCGTGCGGGGCGCCGTGGCCGGGGCGCTGGTGGTCGGGATCCTGCGGGCGGTGGCGATCGCGGTGTACCCCGCGCTCGAGATGCTCCTCGTCTACCTCATCGTGATCGGCGTGCTCCTGCTCCGCCCGCGCGGGCTCTTCGGGAGGGCCGCCACGGCGTGAGCCCGCTCGGATCCGCCGCCCTGGCCGGGAGCCTGGGGGCGGCGCTGGCGCTCCCCCACGTCCTGCCGGCGTACCACACGACCCTCATGCTGCCGGTGATGGCGTACGGGATCGTGCTGCTCGGCCTGAACCTCCTCTTCGGCTACGCCGGGCTCGTCTCGTTCGGCCACGCCCTCTTCCTCGCGCTCGGCGCCTACACGGGCGCCTTCCTCACGACCCACACCGGCGTCCGGTCGCTCGAGGCCATCCTCCTGGTCGCGGCCGCCGGGGCCGCGGCGGTCGCCGCCCCCATCGGCGCCCTCTGCGCGCGCTACGTGAAGATCTACTTCGGGATGCTGACGCTCGCCTTCGGCATGGTCTTCTACACCTTCGTCCTGAAGTTCTACGACCTCACCGGCGGCGACGAGGGCATGCGCTTCGCCCGGCCGTCCCTCCTCGGCCGGGCGTTCGCGGACCTGTCCAAGACCACCTACCTGGTCGGTCCGTACTACTACTACTCGCTGGCGCTCCTCGTGCTGGCCGCCGCCCTGATGTGGCGGATCGTGCACTCCCCGTTCGGCCTCTGCCTGCGCACGGTGCGCGACAACCCGCTGAAGGCCCGGTCGCTCGGGCTCTCGGTGGCGGGCTACCGGTGGGCGGCGTTCGTGATCTCGGCCGTCTACGCGGCTGCCGGCGGCGTGCTCCTCGGCGCCCCCACCGGCAACGTCGACCCGACCCTCGCCTACTGGACCCACTCGGGCCACCTCGTGTTCATGACGCTCCTGGGCGGCTTCGGGAGCTTCTTCGGCCCCGTGGTCGGCGCGGTCGTGTTCATCTACCTGCAGGACGCGGTGATGTCGGTCTTCCCCTACTGGCGGCTCGTCTTCGGGGCGGTGCTGGCGGCCCTCGTGCTCTTCGCGCCGGGCGGGCTGGCCGGCCTGCTCGCGCCCGGCCGCCGCCGATCCGCCGCCCGCGCATGAGCGCGCCCGCGCGGGCGCGCCACGCCCGGGCCGGCGGCCGCCCGCCGCGTGGTCCCCGACGCCCGCGACGGACTCCGCCACAACGGACCCCGCCACACGCTGCCGCCCGCCCGCGCCCGCCTGGCGGACCCGAGCGCACGATCGTCGAGGGCCGGGACGGATGCCATCCCGCCGGGCGACGCGGGCGGCCGGCCACGCCGGATCCCGGCCCATGATCCTCGAGGCCCGCGACGTCCGGCACTGGTACGGCGAGTTCCTGGCGCTGGATGGCGTGAGCCTGGCCATCGAGCCGGGCCAGGTCGTCTCCATCATCGGCCCGAACGGGGCCGGGAAATCGACGCTCGTGAACGTGCTGACCGGGGTCCTCCGCCCGAGCGCCGGCGCGGTCCGCTTCAAGGGCCGCGACATCCGCGGCCTCGGGCCGGCGCGGCTGGCGCGCCTGGGCCTGGCGCGGAGCTTCCAGCTGGTCCAGATCTTCCCCGAGCTCACGGCGCGCGAGACCCTCCAGGCCGCCGCCGTCTCGCGCCTGGGCCGCGGCCGGCGCCTCCTGGCCGCCCTGGCGGCCGACCGCGAGGTCGCCCGCGACGCCGAGGTGGTCGCCGAGCTGTTCGGGCTCCGCGAGCGGCTCGACGCGCCGGCCCGCACGCTCCCCCAGGGGGACAAGAAGCTCCTCGACGTCGCGGCCGCCTTCGCCCTCCGCCCGGAGGCCATCCTCCTCGACGAGCCGACCAGCGGCGTGTCGACCCGGGACAAGACCGGGATCATGGAGATGCTCGTCCGCGCCTCGCGGGGCGTCGGCATCCAGGCGCTGCTCCTGGTCGAGCACGACATGGACATCGTCTTCGGGTACTCGGACCGGATCGTCTGCCTCCAGCAGGGACGCGTGCTCGCCGACACGACGCCGTCCGGGCTGCGGGCGGACGACGCGGTCCTGGCGGCCATGCTCGGGCGGGTCGTGCTCGAGCGCCGCCGGGAGCCGCCGCCGATCGCGGCCCCCGGGGGATCCTCCTGATGCTGCGCCTGGACCGCGTCGACGTCTTCATCCAGTGGAGTCACATCCTGCGGGCGGTGTCCCTCCGCGTGGAGGCGGGCACGCTGGTGTGCCTGGTCGGCCGGAACGGCGCCGGGAAGACGACGACGCTCCGGACCGTCATGGGCTATCTCCGGCCGGCCGCCGGCCGGATCGAGGTGGCCGGGGAGGCGGTCGGCGGCCGCCCGCCTCACGTGATCGCGCGGCGCGGGGTCGGGTACGCGCCGGAGGAGGGCGGCATCTTCGGCGACCTCACCGTCGAGGACAACGTGGCGATCGCCACCTGGGCGCGCCGGGGCGGCCGGCCGGCAGCAGAGCGCCTCGCCGAGGCCTGGGCGGTCTTCCCGCGGCTCCAGGCGTACCGCCACCGCGGCGGGATGCACCTGTCCGGCGGCGAGCGGAAGATGCTCGCCATCGCGCGGGCCCTGGCGCTCGACCCGCGGCTCCTGCTCCTCGATGAGCCGTTCGAGGGCCTGTCCCCCGTCCTGGTACCCCAGCTCGCCGCCACCATCGCGGCCATCGCGCGCCAGGGGCGGGCGGTCCTCCTGGCCGAGTCGAACCTCAACCACGTCCCGCCCGAGACGAGCCGCTTGTACGTCCTCGAGCGGGGGGAGATCATCTACGGCGGACCGCCGGACGGAGCCTGGCGCGACCCGGCCGTCCTCAGGGTGAGCGGTCCGGCCTGAGAAGAGGAGAGTCGCGATGACCGTGTCCACGCTGCCGCTGCTCCCCGCCACCGTCGTCGGCTCGCACGGGCGGGCCGGCTGGTGGCACCTGGCCGTCAAGGCGTGGGAGGCCGGGGAGCTCGGGCCCGCCGATCTGGAGGAGCTGCTCGACGACGCCGCCGACACGGCCATCCGCGACATGGAGCGGGCGGGCCTCGACGTCATCACCGACGGGGAGGTCCGGCGGCTGGACGGGTACGTCGACTCGTACTACGCGATCATCCGCGGCATCCGCCCGATCCCGGTCCGCCGGAAGCTCGGCCCGTGGGGGTACGACCAGCAGACGCGGTACGAGGCGGTGGGCCGGGTCGAGACCCCCGAGGGGGGGCTCGGCATCGTCAAGGAGTTCGAGTACCTCCGCGCCCACACTCGGCACGCCGTGAAGGCGACCTGCGCGGGCCCGCTGACCTTCGGGTCGCGCATTCATCCCGGCTCGGCGTACCCGGGCGTGGTCGAGGTGGCCGAGCGGTTCGCGGAGGTGATCAACCAGGAGCTCCGGGGCCTGGTCGCCGCCGGGGCCGACTTCATCCAGATCGACGAGCCGGCGCGCGGGCACGTCAGCGGCCAGGAGATGGCGCGCCTGTTCAACCGGGCGACCGAGGGCGTGCAGGCGCGGCTCGCGTTCCACGTCTGCTTCGGGAACCGGTTCGGGCGCTCCCGGTTCAACCGCTCGTACCGGCCGTACTTCCCCGGGCTCCTCGAGGCCCGCGCCGACCAGTTCGTGCTCGAGTTCGCCGGGCGCGAGATGGCCGAGCTCGACTTCATCGGCCAGTACGCCGGCGAGGGCCGGGAGCTCGGCGCGGGCGTCGTCGACGTGAAGGGCTTCTATCCGGAGACGCCCGAGGACGTGGCCGACCGCATCCGCCGGGTGCTCAAGGTCTGGCCCGCCGAGCGGCTCTACGTCAACCCCGACTGCGGGTTCGGCTGGAGCCCGCGCGGCATGTGCAACGGCAAGATCCGGGCGCTGGCGGCCGGGGCGCGGCTCGTCCGCCGCGAGCTGGGCGTCGGCTGATCGCGGGGCGCGGGAGGAAGCGACGATGCCACCGACCGGGACGATGCGCGCGGCGTTCTACCAGGGCGAGCGGCGGTTCACGGCCGGCAAGGCCGCCATCCCGGAGCCCGGGCCGGGCGAGGCGCTCCTGCGCGTCCGGCGGGTCGGGATCTGCGGCACCGACCTCCACATCTTCCAGGGGCACCTGGACGCGCGCGTCCCGCGCGGCGGCGTGATCGGCCACGAGACGGTGGCCGAGGTCGTCGAGGCGCCGGCCGGCGCGGGAGCGCGGCCGGGCGATCGGGTCGTGGTGGAGCCGATCCGGTTCTGCGGGACCTGCCGCGCCTGCCGGATCGGGGCGAGCTATCTCTGCTACAACCTGAAGGTGCTGGGGGTCGACCTGCCGGGCGGGATGCAGGAGTACTGGCCGGTGCCGGTC
>DASRDR010000267.1:0-17111 GCA_035652475.1 Candidatus Methylomirabilota bacterium
CTCCTCCCCTGGCCGCCGGAGGCGGGCTGACGCGCGGCCCGGGCCCCGGGGCCGCCCCGCCGGGCCCGCGCCGTCGTGGTGGACCGGCGTGGCGCCCGCCGCGCCGGCGCGTCGCCCGCGAGCCGGGGCCGGGCCCGTGCGCACTGACCTCCCGGGCCGCCCGGGCCGCCGCCTCCGCGGCGGCCACGCGACCCGGTTGCCCCGGGGAACCGGTCTCGACTCGGCGGGGGCGGGACGGCCCCGGCGCCGCTCGACACGGCACGTCGCCGAGCCACGCCACACTCGTGGCCGCAGCGGTCCCGGGCCGCTCAGGGCGGGAGGAGCCCGGGGACCTCGACGAGCGACGCCACGCGCCGCAGATCGTGGCGGTCCGCATGGCGCCCGGTCCGGTCGACCAGGACCGCGCCAAGCCCCGCCGCGCGCGCCCCGTCGTAGTCCTCGCCCGGCGAGTCGCCGACGTGGAGGGCCGCGGACGCGGGCACGCCGTGAGCCGCCAGGGCGTGCGCGAAGATCCGGGGATCGGGCTTGGTCGCGCCGGCCCGGCTCGAGAGCGTGACGGACGCGAAGCAGGCCCGGAGCCCGAGCCCGTCCAGCACGGGGAGGACCCGCGAGTCGAAGTTGCTGACGATCCCGAGCGCGCAGCCCCGGGCCCGGAGGGCCCGGAGCGCGGGCCGGACGTCCGGAAACGCCTCCCAGGCCGCGGCGTCGGCGAAGTGCTGGTACACCGCATCGAAGTAGGCGTCGAAGGCGCCGGCCGGGAACGCGTCGCGGACGCCGGCCGCCGCGAACACGGCATCCACGACCTCCCGCCAGACCGCGCGCTCGCGAGCGGGGACCGCCTCCGCCGGCGCGTCCGGGAACGCCATCGGCGGGGCGGCCCGGAACGCCGCCGGGAAGGCCCGCTCCAGCGCGCGCGGGTCGGCGTCGACGCCGAACCGCCGCGCCACCCGGGCGTACTGGACGCCCACTCCTTCGCGGACGCGCACCAGCGTCCCCGCGACGTCGAAGAACACGACCGTCATCGCCGCCTCCCCGAGCCGCATCCTCGCACGCCCGAGCCCGGCCGTGTGGGCATCAGGCCCGGCGCCGACCGCCCGGCGACGGGCCGGGAGGCGGGCGCTCCCGCCACACGGATCGGCGCCCGCCGGGAACCGTCCCGGCCGGGATCCGCCGCGGCCGCGCGCGCCGTCGTCCGCGCCGGGCCGTGAGCGCGCTCCCGCCGGCCGCGCCCTTCCGCGTGGATCCGCCGGACGCCCCGTCCGTGCGCGGCATCCTGCACCGGCCCGCGGACCGACCCCGCGGCGCCGCCGTCCTCGGCCACGGCGCCGGCTCTGACGCCAGCACCCCGCTCCTCGTCGCGCTGGCGACGGCGCTCGCCGCGCACGGCGTGGCGGCGCTCCGCTGCGACCTCCCGTTCCGCCAGGCGCGGCCGCACGGCCCGCCCCGGCCCGGCGACGCCGCACGGGATCGTGCGGGGCTCCGGGCGGCGATCCTGGCCCTCCGCTCCCGGCTCGAGGAGGTGGGCGGCGGCCCGGTCCCGTGGGTCGCGCTCGGCGGCCACTCCTATGGCGGACGGCAGGCGAGCCTGCTCCTGGCCGACGAGCCCGCGCTCGCGGCGGCGCTCCTGCTCCTGGCCTACCCCCTCCACCCGCCCCGCCGGCCGGCAGAGACCCGCATCGCCCACTTCCCGCGCCTCGGGATCCCGGCCCTGTTCGTCCACGGCACGCGCGACCAGTTCGGGACCGAGGCGGAGCTGCGGGCGGCGGTGACCGCCCTCCCGGGGCCGGCCAGCCTGCTGGTGGTCGACGGAGCCGGCCACGACCTCGGCGCACGCTCCCCGGACACGGCGGCGATGCTGGCGCGGCGCGTGGTCGAGCGCTGGCTGGCGCTGCTCCCGCGCCGCATCGCCTGAGCCGGACGCGCGTGCGAGGTCGGTGGCCAGGGCTGCACACCTCCGGAGCGCCCGTCGCCGCGTCGGGGGCGGCACCGCAGGCGGGCGCCGGGGCAGCGTCAGCCCGGGCTTCCCGGGGAGAGCCCCGCCCCTGCGGCTTCCAACCAGAAGCGCATCTTCATCTCGCGGTACATCGCCTCGGCCGAGGCGAGGTGGTGCGACTCGGCGTCCGCCCGCCCGATCCGGCGCTGTAGCGCGGCGAGACCCCGATGACAGTGCGCGGCGAGCGGCCGCATCCCCAGCTCCTCCGCCCGGTCGAGCGCGCGGCGGTAGTGCGCCGCGGCAGCCTCGGCGTCCGGTGGATCGCGCCGGGCCGCCATCGCGCCCAGCAGGTGCAGGGCCCAGCCCTCGTGCCCGCGGCGCTGCTGCTCGACCGCGAGCGTCAGAGCCCGATCGGCCGCACCGGCCGCCTCCGCGACGCGGCCGGCCTCGAGATAGGCCTCGCCCAGGCGGGTCGCCAGCGCCGCGTCGTCCGCCCGCCACCCCATGGCCGCGGATTGCTGCGCGGACTCCTCCAGCAGCCGCACCGCCTCGTCGACACGGCCGGCGAGGGTGTACGCGGCGCCGAGGCGAGACGCGAGCCACGGCAGCCAGGATGGGATGTCCCACGCCCGGCAGGTGGCGATCCCCCGCTCCAGCGTCGGGACCGCCCGCGCGAGGTCTCCCTGGCGCAGGTAGAGCTGACCGAGAGCCAGGTCGGCGAACATGAGACTCAACTTGTGGTCGGCCGCCTGCGCGATTCGCTGCCCCTCTTCGCCGTGGCTGGCCCCGGCGACGAAGGTCCCGAGCTCCGCCTCGCACCAGACCAGCGCCATGATCGACAGGACCGACGTGAGGCCCGCAGTGCCGTAGCGTCCAAACAGCCGCTCGCCCTGAAGGAGGGAGACGTTCCGCTCGAGGAACCCGGTCGCCTGGCTATACTCGCCGAGGTCGTGATAGGCCAGCCCCAGGCCGAAGTTCGCCGTCGCCTCGAGGGCGAAGTCGCCCAGGTCGCTGGCGATCGCCAGCGCCCGTCGGTTCGCGGCCACGACCCGCTCGGGGCCGCCGATCATCCAGAGCGAATGCCCCATCGTCGACAGAACGCGGCTCAACCGCCGCCGGTCGCCAAGAGCCTCGGCCGCCATCTCGGCGCGGTGCAGATGGTCCAGAGTCCGTTCCGCCTCGCCGAGCGGCCAGAGCGCGTGCCGCAGCTCGATCCGGAGGTCGATCGCCTCTTCCAGCGTCGCCCGGGTCTCCGGAAGATGCCCGAGGGCTGTCAGCGCCTGCTCGAGACAGCTCGCCGAGTCTTGGTGCGCCGAGCGCGCGAACGCCTTCGCGCCAGCCTGGCGGAGATAGCGCACCGCCTTGTCCCACGCCTCTCCGCGAAACGCGTGATGAGCGAGCCGCTCCACCTGCTCCGGCAGTCGCTCGGGGTAGAGCGTCTCGATGGCTGCACTGATCCGCGCGTGGAGCCGGCGGCGACGGTCCTGCAGCACGCTTCCATATGCGACCTCGTGGGTCAGCGCGTGCTTGAACGTGTACTCGAGATCGGGGAACAGGCTCGTCTCGTACAGGAACTCCGCGGTCTGCAGGTGACCGAGCCCGCGGCGCATCGCGTCCTCTGGTGCGTCCCCGACCGCTTGGAGGATCGGGAACGGCACGTCCTTCCCGATCACGGCCGCGGCCTGGAGGAGGCGCTTGTCATCGGGCGGCAGCCGGTCGATGCGCGCGGCGAGGATCGCCTGGGCGGTGGCCGGGATCTGGAGCGTCTCCGGCGCCCTGGTCAGCCGGTAAGCGCCTCGATCGCCGAGTAGCACCCCGGTCTCGACGAGGGTCTGAACGCTCTCCTCGAGGAAGAACGGGTTGCCATCCGTCCGCGCGATCAGCAGCCGCTTCAGCGGTTGCAGAGCTGGGTGCGCTCCCAGCGCGGCGGTGAGCAGCTCCTCGGCGCTCCGGGGCGGCAGCGGGTCGAGCCGGAGCTGGGTGTAATAGCTCTTGCGGTTCCAGCCGTGCTCGTACTCGGGCCGATAATTGACCAGGAGCAGCACTCGCGCGGTTGGCACGCTCTCCATCAGCACATCCAGCAACGCCTGCGTCTCGGAGTCGATCCAGTGCAAGTCCTCGAAGATCGCGAGCACCGGCTGGAGCTGGCTCTCCCGGAGCAGGAGCCGCTTCACCGCGTCGAGCGTCCGCTGTCGGCGCTGGGGGGGATCGAGCGCGTCCCAGGCTGCATCCTCGACCGGCACGTCGAGCAGCGCCAGCAGCGGCGTCAGGAACGGCTCGAGCGCGCGGTCCAGGGTCAGGAGCTTCCCGGCCACGCGCTCGCGGATCTCCCGGGGGCCGTCGCGCTCCTGGATCCGGCAGTATGCCTTCAGCAGCTCGATCACCGGCAGGTACGGCGTCGCCCGTCCATAGGAGACCGAGCTGCTCTCGACGACGAGCCAGCCACTGGTACGGTGGGACCGCGTGAACTCCCACACGAGCCGTGATTTCCCGACCCCCGCCTCGCCCACGATCGCGACCGCCTGGCCGTGGCCCGTGGCGGCACGCTCCAGCGCGGTGCCGAGCTGGTCCAGCTCCCGGTCGCGCCCGACGAAGCGGCTCAGTCCGCGCGCGGCGCTGATCTGGAAGCGGGACCGTGCGGGCACGATCCCGGCCAGCTCGTACACGGGCGTGGGTGCCTCGAGACCCTTCACCGTGACCGCGCCGAGCGGGCGCACCTGGACGTAGCCCTCGGCGAGCTTCATCGTCTCGCCGGTGACCAGGACCGATCCCGGCCGCGCCATCTGCTCCATGCGGGCCGCCAGGTGCGTGGTCTGTCCCACCGCGGTGTAATCCATGTGGAGATCGCTGCCGATCGCCCGGACGACCACCTCGCCCGAGTTCAGGCCGATCCGGATCTGCACGGGCGCGCCGCCCTGACGCTGGAGTTCGTCGGCGTAGAGCTCGACTCGCCGCTGCATCCGCAGCGCCGCATAGCAGGCGCGGACCGCATGGTCCTCGTGCCCGATCGGCGCGCCGAAGAGCGCCATGATCCCGTCGCCCATCACCTGGTTGACCGTTCCCTCGTAGTGATGGACCGCCTCCATCATCCGCTCGAGGACGGGGTCGAGCAGGGCACGGGCATCCTCTGGATCCCGGTCCGCCAGAAGCTCCATCGAGCCCTTCAGGTCGGCGAAGAGCACCGTCACCTGCTTGCGCTCGCCTTCTAGCGCCCCCTTGGAGCGGAGGATCTTCTCCGCGAGGTGCGTGGGAATGTGGGTGCCGGGCGCGGACGGGCGCGCCGCTCGAGCGGGCCCCGCGGCGTGTCCCGCAACGGGGTGCGCGCACTCCGGACAGAACTTGGCGGCTGCCGGCAGCGCGGTCCCGCAGCTCGCGCAGGTTCGGGCGAGGGGCGTCGCGCACTCGAGGCAGAACTTGGCCTGGGGTGGGTTCTCCGTCTGACACGCGGGACACCGAATGCGCCGGCCCTCCAGTCCCGCCGAGGCTAGCGTCGTCGCCCTGAAGCGTCAAGGCGTGCCGAGATGCCGGACGGGCACCGAGAGGCGGGCGACGCGCGGATGGGCCCGTGTCCGGGCGGCCCCGCCGACGGGGCGGCGCCGCCGTCACCGGCGCGCCCGGGACCGAGGCCGCTCCGGCCCTGGTATATTGGCCCGCGGAGGTCGCGCGATGACCGTGCGGGAGAAGATCGAGCGGCTCCGGGCCGAGCTCCGCGCCGAGGGGCTCGCCGGGTTCCTCGTCCCGCGGGCCGACGAGCACCAGGGCGAGTACGTCCCGCCCCGGGCCCAGCGGCTCGCGTGGCTGACCGGCTTCACCGGCTCCGCCGGGCTCGCCGTGGTCCTGCTCGACGCGGCCGCGATCTTCGTCGACGGCCGCTACACGCTCCAGGTCCGGGACGAGACGCCCGGCGACGTGCTCGAGCCCCGTCACGTGACGGACAGTCCGCCCGCGGACTGGCTGCGGAGCCGGCTCCGGCCCGGAGACCGCCTCGGCTACGATCCATGGCTCCACACGATCGAGGGCGTCGAGCGGCTCCAGGCGGCGTGCGCCCGCGCCGGCGCGTCGCTGGTCCCGGTGCCGGTCAACCTGGTCGACCGGATCTGGGCCGACCAGCCCCCCCCGCCCCGCGGCCCGATCGTCCCCCACGACCAGAAGCACGCCGGCCGGCCATCGCCCGACAAGCGGCGGGAGATCGGCGACCTCCTGGCGACGGCGGGGGTCGACGCCGCCGTCCTCACCGCGCCCGACTCGATCGCCTGGCTCCTGAACGTGCGCGGGGACGACGTCGCCCACACGCCGGTGCCACTCGCGTTCGCCCTGATCCACCGGGACGGCACCGTCGACCTGTTCGTCGACCCCGCCAAGGTCACGCCGGGCCTCCGGGAGCACCTGGGGGACGGGGTGCGGCTCGAGCCGCCCGACGCGCTCGGGCCGGCGCTCGACCGGTTGGGCGCCGGGCGGCGCACCGTGCAGGCGGATCCGGCGGGCGCCGCGGCGTGGGTGTTCCAGCGGCTCGCCGCGGCCGGCGCCACCGTCACGCGGGCACCCGACCCGTGCCTCGTGCCGAAGGCCCGCAAGAACGACGTCGAGCTGGCCGGCGCCCGGAGCGCCCACGAGAAGGACGGGGTGGCGCTCTGCCGGTTCCTCGCCTGGCTCGCCCGGGAGGCCCCGCGCGGCGAGCTGACCGAGATCGCGGCCGCCGCCCGGCTGGATGCCCTGCGCGCCGAGGAGCCGCTCTTCCGCGACGTGAGCTTCCCCACCATCTCCGGCGCCGGCCCGAACGGCGCGATCGTCCACTACCGGGCGACGCCGCGGACCGATCGCCGGATCGCGCCGGACATGCTCTACCTGGTGGACTCCGGCGCGCAGTACCTGGACGGGACCACCGACGTCACCCGCACGGTCGCGATCGGGACGCCGACCGCCGAGCAGCGGGACCGGTTCACGCGGGTGCTGAAGGGCCACGTCGCGCTGGCCACCGCGCGGTTCCCGAAGGGGACCACCGGCTCGCAGCTCGACGTCCTGGCGCGCGCGCCCCTCTGGGCGGTCGGGCTCGACTACGACCACGGGACCGGCCACGGCGTCGGCAGCTATCTCTCGGTCCACGAGGGGCCCCAGCGCATCTCGAAGGTCGGCAGCGCGGTCGCGCTCCAGCCCGGCATGATCCTGTCGAACGAGCCCGGCTACTACAAGGCCGGGGAGTACGGGATCCGGATCGAGAGCCTCGTGGTCGTGGTGGCGCTCCCGACCCCGCCGGGCGGCGAGGTCCCGCTCTACGGGTTCGAGACCCTCACGCTGGCGCCGCTCGATCGCGCCCTGATCGAGCCCGCCCTCCTGGCGCCGGCCGAGGTCGCCTGGATCGACGAGTACCACGCCCGGGTGCGCCAGGCGCTCACCCCGCGGGTCGATGCCGAGACCGCGGCCTGGCTCGCCCGGGCGACCGAACCCCTCAGCGCTCGACCACCGCGCGGCGGAGCCGGACCGTGACCTGGCGCTGGACCTCCGTCCCGCTGTTGCCGACCACCAGCCGGTAGAGCGCGACGCAGCCCCGCGGGTGGCAGGCGACGAGCGGCGGCGCCGCGTCGTAGAGGACCTCCCGCGCCGGCTGCCCGAAGATCGAGACCCCGGCGCTCCACAGCAGGATCACGCCGGCCGCCACGAGCGCCCGCGCGCCCCAGCGCGCCCACGGGAACACGGCGCGAGCCTAGCATGCGAGGCCCGCGGACCTGCCAGGACCGCGGCGCCCTCGCCGGGCCGTCGAAGCGAGCGGCGCGCGGCCGGCCGGCATGCGGGCCCGGTGGGCGTGCGGGCGGAGCGGGCCCGAGCTGCCTGGCTGCGGCGCCCGGCGCCTGCTCGGCGCGCGAGATCCCGGCAGCCGCGGGGCGGGCCCTTGTCCGTCGGCGCGCGCCGCGTCACACTGTGACGTCGCCGCGGGCGGGCGACGCACGAGCGGAGGGAGGGGACGCGGGTGGAAGGCGCGGAGCGGCCGGAGGTGCTGGTCGAGCGGGACGGCCCGGTGCTCACCCTCACCTTCAATCGTCCCGAGGCACGCAACGCCCTCACCTGGGGCATGTACGAGCGGCTGGCCGAGGTCTGCGACCAGGTCGACGCCGACGAGGCGATCCGGGTCCTCGTGCTGCGCGGGGCGGGCGGTCGCGCCTTCGTGGCCGGCACCGACATCAGCCAGTTCGGCGCGTTCCGGACCCCCGAGGACGGGCTCGCCTACGAGCGGGACGGGGATCGCCGGATCGCCCGCCTCGAGCGCGTCGCCAAGCCGGTGATCGCCCAGGTCCAGGGGTTCGCGGTCGGCGGCGGGTTCCGGATCGCGGCCGCCTGCGACCTCCGGATCGCGACGCCGGACGCCCGGTTCGGGGTGCCGATCGCGCGGACCCTCGGCAACTGCCTGTCCGCCGAGGCGTACGCGCGCTTCGTCGACCTCTTCGGCCCGGCCCGGGTGAAGGACCTCGTCTTCACCGCGCGCCTGCTCTCCGCCGAGGAGGCGCAGGCCGCCGGGTTCGTGCAGGAGATCGTCCCGCCGGACGCGATCGAGGCCCGGGTGCACGCGCTCGCCGTCCAGATCGCCGAGCACGCGCCCATCACCCTCCGCGTCACCAAGGAGGCGATCCGCCGGATCCAGGCGGCCCGCCCGCTGCCGGACCTCGCCGACCTGATCGCCCTCACGTACACGAGCGCGGACTTCCAGGAGGGCGTGCGCGCCTTCCTGGCCAAGCGCAAGCCCCAATGGAGCGGCCGATAGCGATGACTGCCGAGTCCGTCCCCCAGCCCCACGAGACGTGCGCCACCACCTTCGGCCTCCGGCCCGTCGCCCTGGGGCGGCGGGGCATGGTGGCGAGCGCGAACCCCCTCGCGACCCTCGCCGGCGTGCGGATGCTCGCCCGCGGCGGCAACGCGGTCGACGCCGTGGTCGCGGCCGCGGCCGCGCTCGGGGTGGTCGAGCCGTACATGTCCGGGCTGGCCGGCTGCGGCATCGCCGTCCTGACCCGGCCCGGCCACCGCCCGCGCGTGCTCAACTTCCTCGGGCGGGCGCCGGCCGGAGCGACGCCGGAGCGCCTGGCGGCCGGCAACCACACCTTCGGACCGCTCTCGGTCGCGGTCCCCGGGAACCTGGCCGGCTGGGCGCGCCTGCTGGCCGATCACGGCACGCTCGGGCTCGGCGACGTCCTCGAGCCCGCGATCGAGACCGCCGAGGCCGGCCCGCCGCTCACGCCCTTCGACCGGCAGATGTTCGACGAGCACGTCGGGCACCTCGACCCGGAGGCCGCCCGCACGTACCTCCACGACGGGCGCACCCCGACCGTCGGGGCGCCCCTCCGGCAACCGGCGCTGGCGGCGAGCTTCCGGCGGATCGCGCGCGAGGGCATCCAGGCCGTCTACGGCGGCGCCCTCGGAGACGCCATCGTCGGCGCGCTCGGCGGCGTGATGACGCGGGAGGACCTCGCCGGCTACCCCGGTCGCCTCGCCTGGGCGGACCCGCTCCGGACGACCTACCGCGGGGTGGAGGTCTTCGTCCCCGCGCCGCCCTCGAGCGCCATCCAGATGCTCGAGACGCTGAACGGGCTGAGCGGCTGGGAGCTCGGGGCGCTGCCGCATCTCGGGCCCGATCACCTGGCGACGATCGCGGAGGCGGCGCGGGTGGCACGGATGGACACCCACCGGCACGTCGGCGACCCGGACCACCACCCGGTCCCGGTCGACCAGCTCCTGGGCCCCGCCCACACCGAGGCGCTCCGGGCCGAGATGCGCGCGCGGCTCGGGGCGCGGCGGCCGGCGGCCGCGGTCGCCGGCGGCTCGACCGGTGCCGCCGGCGAGGCGTCCACCACGCACCTGGCGGCGGTCGACGCCAGCGGGCTCGCGGTGAACGTGACCCAGAGCCTCGGGCACGGCTTCGGCAGCGGGGTCGTGGCGCCGGGGACCGGCATCTGCCTGAACAACGCGCTGCACTGGACGAGCACGGACCCGGGGCACCCGAACGTCGTCGCGCCCGGGAAGCGGCACGAGTGGCCGATCGCCCCGGCGCAGCTCTTCCGCGACGGCGAGTTCTGGGCGACCGTCGGGACGCCCGGGAGCTACGGCATCCTGGTGACGACCGTCCAGGTGATCGCGAACCTGGTCGACTTCCGGCTCAACGTGCAGGACGCGGTGGCCGCTCCGCGGTTCCGGTGGCTGGACGAGGCGATCGATCCCCTCCCCGCCGAGACGCTCCGCATCGAGTCGCGCGTCCCGGAGGCGACCCGCCGGGCGCTGGCCGCCCGCGGCTACGCGCTGGAGCCGCTCGGGGCGTGGTCGATGCGGGTCGGCGGCGCCCAGGCGATCGTCCGCGACCGCGCCACGGGCTGGCTCATGGGCGGCGCCGATCCGCGCCGGAACGGCTACGCCATGGGCTGGTGAGGGCGCACCGCCCCGGTTCAGTAGCCCAGCCGGACGTCCACCACGTTCCGCAGCGGGCGGCCGGCGAGATACCGGCGCAGGTTGTCGAAGAAGATGTCGAGGCAGCGCTCCACGTAGACCCGCCCGTCGTCGATCGCGCAGTGCGGGCTCAGGATGACGTTGGGGGTCGTCCAGAGCGGCGAGTCCGGCGGGAGCGGCTCCTCGGGGAAGACGTCCAGCACCGCGCCGGAGAGCTCGCCGGCGTGGAGCTTGGCGGCCAGCGCGGCGTGGTCCACGATCGGCCCCCGGCCCACGTTCACCAGCCCGGCGTGGCGCGGGAGGCAGTCCAGCTCCTTCGCTCCGAGCAGCCCGCGCGTCTCCGCGGTCAGAGGCGCCGCGACCACCACGAAGTCGGCCCCGCGCAGGGCCTCCCGGATCCGCGCCGGCGGGTACATGCGCTCGACCCAGCGGTGCGGCCGGCCTCCCCGGCGCACCCCCCGCACCCGGAGCCCGAGGCGACGCGCCAGGCGCGCCACCTCGCCCCCGATCCGGCCGACGCCGACGATCGCGACGGTCCGGCCGGCGATCGTGCTCGTGTAGAACGGATCCCAGCGACGCTCCCGCTGCCGGGTGACGAAGTGGGGGACGCCGTGGTTCAGCATCAGGAGCGCGGTCATCACGTACTCGCCCGCCTTCGGCGTGTGCACGCCGCTGGCGTTCGTCAGGACCACCCCGTCCGGGATCAGCGGCGCGATGCTCTCCACGCCGGCACTGGTCGACTGGATCCAGCGCAGGTGCGGTGCGCGCGCCCGGAGGTCGCGGACGTCGAAGCCGCCCGCCAGGACGACCTCGGCCTCCCGCAGGCCCGCTTCGAGCGCGACCGGGTCCACGCCGAACGTCACCCGGAGCCGCCGGCGGAGGGCGGAGGCGCGCGCGGCGGCACGCGCGAAGCGCGCCGGCGTGACCGAGTCGTTGGGGCTGAGCGGGTCGGCGTGGACGTGGAGACGGATGCGGCGCTGGGGCTGGGCCATCGAGGCTCCCTTCGGCTGGAGGTGTCCGACCGCGCGGCCGGTCGCCATGGTGCGGGCATTCTAGCCCAGCTCCCGCGGGCCGGGTGCTAGACTGCCACGCGTGTCCGGCCCGGCCGACCGTCTCGCCCGCTTCTTCACGCCGGCCGACCTCGCCGCCATCGAGGCCGCGGTGCGGGAGGTCGAGGCGCGGACCGCCGGCGAGCTCGTCCCCTACGCGGTGGGGCAGTCCGACGCGTACGCGCGAGCCGCCTGGACCGCCGCGACGCTGGGCGCGCTCGGGGGAGGCCTCGTCGCCGCGCTGGTCCACACCCTCGGGCACGAGTGGGGCCTCGATCCGGCGCTCTGGATGGCGCTCCCGCCCGCAGCCGGCGCCGCGCTGGGCTGGCTCGCCGTCGTGGCCGTGCCCGGCCTTCGCCGCGCGCTGGTGCCGGCCGAGGTGCTGGACCACCGGGTGCGCCAGCGGGCGACGGCCGCGTTCGTGGCGGAGGAGGTCTTCCGGACGCGCGACCGGACCGGCATCCTCCTCTTCCTGTCGGTGTTCGAGCGGCGGGTGCTGGTGCTGGCGGACGTGGGCATCGCGGCGCGGGTGGCGCAGCGCGAGTGGGACGAGATCGCCACCGCGATCGCCGCCGGGATCCGGCGGGGCGCCCCGGGCCCGGCGCTCGCCGCGGGGATCCGGCGCTGCGGCGAGCTCCTCGCGACGCGAGTCCCCGTCGCGCCGGCGGACCGCGACGAGCTGCCCGACCAGCTCCGGACCGACCCCTCGTGACGGGCGGAGCCGCGCGCCGCCCCCGCCCGATCCGGGCGCGTCGCGCCGCCGGCGCCCGCGCCGCCGCGCCCGCCCGGGCCGCCGTGCTGGCGCTGGCCGTCGCCGCCGTCCTGGCCGCGGCCCGCCCGGCGGGCGCGATCCAGGAGATCCCGTTCCTGGCCGGCCGCGTCACCGATCAGGCCGGCCTGGTGCCGGCGGCGGTGCGCGAGCGGCTCGAGCGGAAGCTCGCCGATCTCGAGGCGCGCACCGGGGCCCAGGTCGCGGTGCTGGCGGTCGCGACGCTCGACGGCGAGCCGATCGAGGACTTCGCGGTCCGCGTCTTCCAGAGCTGGAAGCTGGGCCGCCGCGGGGTCGACGACGGCGTCCTGTTCGTGGTCGCCCGGCAGGAGCGGCGGATGCGGATCGAGGTCGGCTACGGGCTCGAGTCCCGGCTCACCGACGCGGTCTCGCGCGAGATCCTGGACGACCGCGTCCGGCCACGCTTCCGGACCGGGGACTTCGGCGGGGGCATCGAGGCCGGGGTGGACGCCATCGTCGCGGTCGTGCAGGGCGCGCCCCTTCCCGCCGCGCCCGCGCGGGCGCCGGAGCGGGCGCCGCTGCCCGCCCGGCTCCTGTTCGGCGCGCTCTTCACGGTCGTCATCGGGACGTTCTCGGTGGTCGCGCTGGTGACGCCGGGGGTGGTGGGGTGGTTCCTCTACCTCTTCCTGACGCCCTTCTACGCGACGTTCCCGGCGGTCATCTTCCCGCCGCGCGGCGGCGTGGTCGCGGCCGCGGTGTGGCTGGTGCTGTTCCCGATCCTGCGCCAGGTCGTGCGGACCCCGAAGGCGAGGGCGTGGCAGCGGCGGCACGGCTGGACCGTTCCCGTCGCCGGCGGCGGCGGACGCTGGGGGGGAAGCGGCGGGGGCGCCTCGAGCGGCTGGTAGGCCCGCGCGGGCGCCGGGACGGCGCGCCCTCGCAGGCTTCGACAGGCATCAGCGCCGGCGCAGGCGCGCGCCCGCCCGCGCGATCACGGCGCCGGGAAGCCCGGTCCACCCCTCGAGGTGCCAGATCGCCAGGAGATACCTCGGGAACGAGAGCGCCGCCCCGGCCAGGCCCAGCCGGGCGGAGCGGGCGTGCGTGAACCAGTGCGCGAGGAGCGAGTTGGACGGTCGGCGCTCGCGGACCCCGAGCGCCTGCTCCAGCCACTCCAGCGGGGAGACGGGCGCCGCCGCCAGCGCAGCGAGCAGGTCCTTGCCGAGCGCGGGGTCGATCGCCCCCCCGAGGTACGCCAGCTGGCGCGAGACGCGCAGGACGAAGCGGCGCCGGACGGTCTGGGCGACCAGCCGGCGCGCGTCGACGGCACCGCTCCGGAGCACGTGCACCGCATCGGCGACCCAGCGGATGCCCGGGACGCGGACCCACTTCTCGCCGTGGACCAGGACGTGGAGCAGCTGGTCCGCCGGCACCAGCGCCCGGGTGGGCACGCCGCCGACCTCGGCGGGCACCGCCTGGGCCCAGAAGTCCTCGTCGTCCCCGGGCCGGCAGCACTCCGCGAAGACGTGCCAGTGAAGGTCCAGCGTGTCGCCGCCCGCGCCGTCGAACGCCGCCGCGTGCGTCAGGGCGACCGCGCGCGGGCTCCACCGGTGGCGGGGGATCCACCCCTCCGCCCGGAGCACCGCCGCGGCGGCGGTCGCGGCGCCGGTCGGGACCAGGACGTCGAGGTCCGACATGGGCCGGAGTCCCGCGCCCCCGTAGTACCCGGCCACGAGCGCGGCGCCCTTGAGGACGAGGGTCGGGATGCCCGCCCGGTGGAGCGCCGCCAGGACGGGCCCGGTCCGCGCGAGCAGGCTTTCGGTATGGACGCGGGCCGCCTCGTGGACGGCCGCCAGACGCGCGAGCCCGGGCTCGCGCACGCCCTGGCGCGTGAGGTTCGCCCAGACCAGCGGCAGCAGCCGCTCGGTGCCGGGATCGGGCTGCCCGGCGCCGAGCCAGCCCTCGGCCGCGCGCCAGGCGTGGAGCGCCTCGGGCACCGGCAGCAGCGCCGCCCGCAGCAGCGCCTCCTGGGGCCCGCTCGGGAAGAGCCGGCCGGGCGAGCGGCGCGGCCCCGCGGCCCGCCAACGGCGCTCGTCCGGGCTCGCGAGCCTCGCCGCTGGCCCCGGCCCGGGGCGGGAATCGCCGGCGCTCATGGCTCCCGCCATGCTACCCGGCCGGCGGCCCGGGCGCGCGCACCATGTCCACGCCCGGCGGGCCCGGGAGGCGTGCCGCCCCGCGCGCCCCCGTCGCGACCCGATGCTCCGCGCAGAGGCCGCGGGGGAGCGTGTGCTAGACTCCCCCGGGAACTCGGCTCGGGGGGGCCGATCGGCGCGCGGCGCCGCGAGCGCTTCCCCCCTCGGGGAGGATCTGCCGGATCGACATCGTCTACGTCGGGTGCCTCAGCCCCATGCAGCGGGGCGGGAGCGGCACGCTCGGCACCGAGCTCGTCAGCGGGCTCGCCGGCGCGGGCCATCGGGTCCGCGTCCTGACCTCGGTCCCGGCGGGCTCCCCGGCGCTCCGGGATCGCTTCGAGACCGAGCATCCGGGGATCGAGACCTGGTGGTTCTCGATCCCCATCGCGTCCAGCGACCTCCTCGACGGCTCGCGCAACCCGGGATACCGGGCGGCGGAGGACGGCGCCATCCGCGCCGAGTTCCCGCGCATGCTGGCCGAGCGGCGCCCGGACGTCATCATGATCGGACGCGAGTCGGTGGTCGCGGAGGTGCCGCCGATCGCGCGGCGTCACGGCATCCCGGCCGTGGCGCTGGTGCAGGGTGGCCGGGCCCTGGCGGGGATGCTGGCGAGCAACCCCGATCGGCTGGCCCGTCACCAGCGCGAGCGCCTCCGGCAGGTGGACGCCGTGATCGCCATCGCCCACCACCTCGAGCGGGCGCTGATCCCGCTCGGCCTCCCGCGGGTGACCGTGATCCCGAACCCGGTGCACCTGGACCGGTTCGCTCCGGGCGGGCGACCGCCCGAGCTGGCGCGGGCCCTCGGGATCCGGCCGGACGACGTCGTGGTCGCGCACGTCTCGAACCTGGGGCCGCTCAAGCGGCCCCTGGACGTCATCGAGTCGGCGGGCCGGGCCCTGGCGGTGGACCCGCGGCTGGTCTACCTCGTCGTGGGCGACGGGCCGTATCGCGCGCCGATGGAGGCCTGCGCGCGCGCCCTCGGCATCGCCGCCCGAGTCCGGTTCGTCGGCTGGGTCGAGCATCGTGACGTCCCGGCCTACCTCCGGCTCGCGGACGTCGTCGTCATGCCCTCGGAACGCGAGGGCCTCGCGCTCGTCTACCTCGAGGCGCAGGCGGTCGGCCGCGTGCTCGTCGCGAGCGACATCCCCGCAGCCCGCGAGGTGGTCGTCGACGGCGTCACCGGCCTCCTCGCCCGGCCCGGCGAGATCGACGACCTCGCCGCGAAGACGCTCCGCGCCGCCGGTGATCCGGCCCTCCGGGAGGCGATCGGCCGCGCCGCGCGGACCGCCGTCCAGGCGCACGCCACGCCGCGGATTCTCGCCGAGTACGCCCGGGTCCTGGCCGGGGTCGTGCGCGACCGCCGCGCCGGCTCGCCCGGGGCCGAGCGGGATCCCGGCGGCGCCCGCGATCCGCGCGCTGACCGCGGTCCCCGCACCGACCGAGATCCCGCCGCCGCTGGGAGCGCCGGCGCGACGCGACGGTCGAGCGTGCCCCGGCGGACCCGCGCGGCATCGCTGGCGGGGCGGCTCGGCCCCGACCTGTGGGCGCTGGTCCAGGCGCAGGGCGGGCGGCTGATCCGGGCGACCCCCGTCGGGACGCTCGCGTCACCCCTCCGGACGCGGGCCGCGTTCCGGCTGGAGCTCGCGGACGGTCGCGTCCTCAAGGGACGGCGCGTCGACGACGAGGCGAGCGCTGCGCGCGTCGAGCGGCTCTGGCCGCTGCTCGACCCGCGGCACTTCCCGCGCCTCCTGGGCCGGCGAGGCGTCGCCCTGCTCTCGGAGTGGGTGGACGGCGTCCCCGTCCGGGAGTCGCCGGACGCCCGCCCCGATCTCTGCCGGCAGGCGGGGGCGCTGCACGGGGCCCTCCACCGCACGGCTACCCCGCCCGACGAGCAGGCGGCCGCCCTCCTGCGCTGGAAGGGCGGGGCTGCGCGGCTCCGGCGCGAGCTGGAGATGCTGGTCGTCGCCGGCCGGCTCGACGCCGCGACGGCCGCCCGGGCACGGACGGCGGTGACCGACGAGCGGCCGGACGGCGTCGAGCTCGGTCTGGGGCACGGCGATCTCTGTGCCGAGAACCTGGTGGTCGCCGGGGGGCTGATCCGGGTGGTCGACACCGAGGGCCTGCGGGTCGCGCCGGCGGACCACGACCTCGCGCGGACGTGGTACCGCTGGCCCATGATCGGCGCGGAGTGGCAGGCGTACTGCGAGGGTTACCGGCGGTTCCGCGGCATGCACGCCTTCCGCCGGCACTTCGTGCACTGGGCGGTCACCGTGCTGGTCGAGTCCGCCGCCTTCCGCCTGCGGGCCCGCATCGCCGGCGCGGATCGGCCGCTGATCCGGCTCCGGGCACTGCTCGCCGCGCCCGCGGAGGCCCCGCCCGCCGCGCGGGCAGCCCGCGGCTGAGGTCGCGGGCCCCGCCGCGGACGTGGCGATCCGCGACCCCGGGGTGGCCGCCCGGCTCGATCTCCGCTACGGGACGCTGGTCGTCCGCGTCGAGAGCGACGACCCCGGCCACCTCGCGTGGCTGGAGGAGTTCCTGGCGCCGTCGTTCGAGGCGATCGCCGCCGCACGGCCGGCATGGACGGTGCGGCTCGTCGGCGATCCCGCCCGCTATGCCGACTCCCTGCGCCGGGGGCCGGCGGCGGACGCCGAGACGGTGCCCTGCTTCTGGCTCGACACGGGCATCGTGCGCCTGCCTCGCTGGATGGCATCCGGCCCGGAGCGCGTCGTCTTCGACCGCGAGCGGGCGGCGTTCTGCGCGATCGGCGCCGGGCGCCAGATCGAGCTCCT
>DASRDR010000268.1:0-5721 GCA_035652475.1 Candidatus Methylomirabilota bacterium
CTGGCGGGCAAGTCGGGATCACTGACGCGATGACGGACCTCTCGTTCCTGGTGGCATTCGCCGGCGGCCTGTTCTCGTTCCTGTCGCCGTGCGTCCTGCCCCTGTTCCCCTCGTACCTGTCGTTCATCACCGGGATGTCGCTCGAGCAGCTCCAGTCCCCTGCCGGCGACGCCGGCCGCTGGCGGGTCCTCGGCCACTCCGTGGCGTTCGTGCTGGGGTTCTCGATGGTGTTCATCGGCATGGGCGCCTCGTTCAGCGCGCTGGGCCAGGCCCTGTTCGACTACCGGGACCGGATCCGGATCGCCGGGGGCCTGCTGATCATCGTGTTCGGCTTGTACATGGCGGGCGTCCTGCGGCTGGGGTTCCTCGGGCGCTACCTCCAGCCGCGGCTCCGCTCGAAGCCGGCCGGGCTGGTCGGCTCCTGGCTGGTCGGGGTGACCTTCGCGGTCGGGTGGACGCCCTGCGTCGGTCCGATCCTGGGCTCGATCCTCTCGCTGGCCGGCACGGCGGAGACCGTCACCACCGGGGTGACGCTCCTGTCGGCGTACTCGGCCGGCCTGGCGCTGCCCTTCCTGCTCTCCTCCCTCGGGCTCGGCGCGTTCCTGGCGGCGTTCCGCCGGTTCCGCCCGTGGATCCCCGTCGTGGAGCGCGCCGCCGGCGTGCTCCTGGTGGTGGTGGGGATCCTCGTGGTGACCAACTACTTCCTGGTCCTCAACTCGTACGCGCTGAGCCTCACGCCCCAGTGGCTGCTGAAGCGGCTGTAGCCGCGCCCGGGGCTCCCGCCGCCCGCGCTCGCGGCTGACCGGGTGCGCGTCCGGGTCGTCGTCCCCGCCACCTCGGCGAATCTCGGGCCGGGCTTCGATGCCCTGGGGCTCGCGCTGGCGCTGCACAACGCGATCGAGCTCGAGGAGAGCGACGGGATCGCGGTGTCGGTCGAGGGGGAAGGCGCGGCGGAGCTGCCACGGGACGGGCGCAACGTCGTCGTGCGGGGGGCGCGGCTGGTCTACGAGGCGGTCGGGCGGACCTTCCCCGGGATCACCGTCCGGCAGCGGAACGGCATCCCGCCGAGCCGCGGGCTCGGCTCGAGCGCCAGCGCGTGGCTGGCCGGGATGCTGGGGGCGAACGCGCTTCTGGGCGGCCCGCTGGACCGGGATCGCCTCATGGACCTGGCCGTGGCGCAGGAGGGCCATCCGGACAACGTCGCCGCCGCGCTGTACGGCGGGCTCACCGCGACGTGCTGGGACGACGAGATGCGCGCCGTGGTCGGGCTCCCGGTGCCGACGGCGCTCGAGTTCGCGCTCCTCGTCCCGGCGTTCCAGGCGTCGACCGTCGCCGCGCGGGCTGCGCTGCCGACGACCTACCCGCGCGGCGACGCCGTCTACAACGTCGGCCGGGTCGCCCTGTTCCTCGCGGCGTGGACGCGCGGGGAGTGGGAGCTGGCCGGCCGGGCGATGGGTGACCGGCTGCACCAGCCCCACCGGGCGCGCGCCCTCTTCCCGTGGCTTGACGCCGTGATCCGGGCGGCACACGGCGCGGGGGCGCTCGGGGCCGCGCTCTCCGGCGCCGGGCCGTCGGTGCTGGCACTGGCGCCCCGCGGCCGGGCGGCGTCGGCGGCGGCCGCCATGGAGCAGGCCCTCGCCCGGAACGGCCATCCGGGGCGCGGCATCGTGCTGGCCGGCGACCACCAGGGCGCCCGCGTCGAGCGTCTTCCCGGCTGAGCTTTTTCCCCGTTGACGCCCGGCGGGGCCGCTGCTATGGTCGGCCCAACCCTCGACAGCACGTTCCGCAGCGTGTCAGCTCCACGCCGAGCCGCAGCGCTTCCACCGCGAGCCCCTCGCAATCGCCGCCGCGTGTCTGCCCGACCTGCGTCCGGCGCGCCCCCGATCCAGGGAGGTGAGATCGCTCGTCAGCGTCCCGCCCGAGCCGCATCCCGTAGTGCAGAGGAGACGTACGGATCATGAGCTTCCAAGACAAGGTCTTGACGTGCCGCGACTGCGGCAAGGAGTTCCTCTTCTCGGCTGGCGAGCAGGCGTTCTACGCCGAGAAGGGCTTCCAGAACGAGCCGACGCGGTGTCGCAACTGCCGGGCGACGCGGAAGGGCGCGAGCGGGACCGTCTCCCCGGACGGCGGCTCCACCCGCAGCCTCTACCCGGCGGTGTGCTCGGAGTGCGGCAAGGAAACCCAGGTGCCGTTCCGCCCCACGGCGGGGAAGCCGGTCTACTGCCGCGAGTGCTTCCAGAAGCGCGGGAGCGCCGGGACGCGGCCGGCGGGCCGGCGCAGTCCGGCCTACCTGGACTGAGCGCGGGGCTCGCCGGCGACGCGGTCGGTCGCGGGGTCTGACGGGGGCGGCGGCGCGGCGGCGCCGTCCGGTGGCTCCCGGAGTGCCTCGACGATCACCACCACCAGGCCGATGATGCCGATCGTGATCCCGCCCGCGATGCCGGCCGGGACCGGGTGGCTCAGGACCTTGCCACAGAGGAACATGAGCCCGACGCCGAGCGCGAGGAGCCCGAATCCCGCCCGGAGGCGCGGGGTCAGCACCGGCTCGGGCGGCTCGTGGTCGCGCACCGCGCCACTCTAGCACGCGTGTGCCGCGATGACCGGCCAAAAGGCTTGACTGCCCCGTATGCGAAGGCTACGCTGGCCGTGGGCTCGGGGATCCTGCCCTTCGGCCCGACCCGGGGGCTGGCTTGACGATCAAGAGCGATCGGTGGATCAAGCGGATGGCCCTGGAGAAGGGCATGATCGAGCCGTTCGAGGAGCGGCAGGTCCGTGACGGGATCTCGTACGGGCTCTCCTCGTACGGGTACGACATTCGCATCGCCGATCAGTTCAAGATCTTCACGAACGTGTTCAACACCGTGGTGGACCCCAAGGCGTTCGACTCGCGGTCCTTCGTGGACTTCCAGGGCGAGGTCTGCGTGATCCCGCCCAACTCCTTCGCGCTCGGGCGATCGATCGAGTACTTCCGCATCCCGCGGGACGTCATGACGATCTGCGTCGGGAAGTCGACCTATGCCCGGTGCGGGATCATCACCAACGTCACGCCGTTCGAGCCCGAGTGGGAAGGCTTCGTGACCCTGGAGATCTCGAATACGACGCCGCTACCGGCCAAGATCTACGCCCGGGAGGGGATCGCCCAGGTCCTGTTCTTCGAGTCGGACGAGGCGTGCGCCGTCTCGTACGCCGACCGGCAGGGGAAGTACCAGGCGCAGCAGGGTATCGTGTTGCCCAAAGTGTAGGGGAGAGCCGACATGGCCGACCAGCAGAAGAAGAAGGTGGAGCGGCCGAAGGACGACGGGGAGGCCGAGGGCGGCGCAGCCAACCCCGAGGTGTCGAAGAAGGGCAAGAAGATCAAGGAGGACCTCGACAAGCTCCTCGACGAGATCGACGACATCCTGGAGGAGAACGCCGAGGAGTTCGTGAAGAGCTACGTCCAGCGGGGCGGCGAGTAGCAGGAGCCGGGACGCGTGCCGATCTACGAGTATCGCTGTCGCGCGTGCGGCCGCGCGTTCGAGCGCCTGGTCCAGGGCGACCAGCCGGTCGCCTGTCCCGAGTGCGCCAGCGGAGAGGTGACCCGCCTGCTCTCGCTGTTCGGGTTCAGGAGCACGGGCGGCGGCCTGGTGGCGTCGGCCGGCGGCGCGGGCGGATGCGGCTGCGGCCGGGGCGGGTGCGGCTGCCACTGACGCGACCGCGCGGCGAGCCGGCGCCGACATCGAGGGGCCTCCGGGCCCCTTTCGTGTCCCCCGCCGGGGCAGCCGGGCGGCGAGATGCCGGGCGCGCGGGCGCGGGTCCGGGCCGCCGCGCTCCGGTTCCGGCCGGGGTCCGCGCCGGCTCTCCCGCCACGGGCCGTCCGCCGCGCGATGACCGCGGGAGCAGGGCACGCCGGCGCGGGGCATGTCGCCGGGCGGCCCGCGTGGCCCGGCCGTCTCACGGCGTGACCGGGGCCGGCTCGATGGCAGCCTCCTCGCTCGAGGCCATTGCCGGGAGCTCTCCACCGCGACCCCCGACCGCGCGATGCGGATGGCCGCCCGCGCCCGCGGCGCTCCGCGGCCGCCCGGGCGTGACGCTCCGGAGCGGCGAGCGATGCCGGGCTGGCGCCCGGACGCTCGAGCTCGCACGCTGACCGCTCGGAGGACCTGCCGATGGATCTCCGTCAGCTGGAGGTGTTCGCCGGAGTGTACGACCTCCGCAGCTTCTCGCGCGCGGCCTCGACTCTGCGCCTGACGCAATCCACCATCAGCGAGCACGTGCGGCTGCTCGAGGAGGAGGTCGGGACGCGCCTGTTCGATCGACTCGGACGGGAGACCGTCCCGACCCGGGCCGGCGAGCTCCTCTACGGCTACGCCCGGCGGATGCTCGCCCTCCGCACCGAGGCCCGGCAGGTTCTCGATGATTTCCTCGGCCAGGTCACCGGAGTCCTGACCATCGGCGCGAGCACGATCCCCGGGGAGTACGTGCTGCCGGGGCTGCTCGGGCGCTTCCGCGAGCGCCACCCGCGCGTGTCGATCGCCCTCAGCATCTCGGACAGCCGGGGGATCGTCCAGGCGGTGATCGACGGCCAGGTCGACGTCGGGGTGGTCGGGGCCGACCCGGGGAACCGGACCGTGGAGGCGCGGCCGCTCATGCCCGACGAGCTGGTGGTCGTGGTCCCGCCGGCCCACGCGTGGATGCAGCGGCGCGAGGCGACGCTCGACGAGCTCCGCGCCGAGCCGCTCATCGTCCGCGAGCCGGGGTCCGGGTCGCGCCAGGCGCTCGAGCGCGCCCTCGAGGCGGTGGGGCGGAGCCTGGCGGACATGCGGGTGATCGCCGAGATGGGGTCCACCGGCGCGATCAAGCAGGCGGTGAAGTGCGGCGTCGGCCTCTCGATCATGTCGCAGCGCGCCGTCGAGGACGAGTGCCGGCTCAAGTTGGTCGGGTGCGTGCGGCTCCGCGACGTGGCGCTGACGCGGCGGTTCTACGTGGTGTGCCACGCGAGCCGGTCGCGGTCGCCGCTGGCCAGGGCGTTCCTCGAGTTCCTGGAGTCCGTGTAGCCCTGCCGGCCGGGCGGGCGGGGCCGGCCCGGGCCGCGGCGTCCTCCGCGACCCGGGCCGGCGCTGCTACAGCGCGACCTCGCGGGAGGTGATCGTGTAGCGGAAGTGCTCCGGGTCGAGGCTGTCGCGCCGGCCCTGGCGCGTCTCGGCCTGCGGGTACATCAGGAACGGCACCGCCGGCCCCGCCGAGCCGGGCAGGGCGACGTCGTGGGCGTAGTTGTACGCGATCCAGTTCATCTCCCACTGGCCGAAGAGCTTGGCCCGTGCGCGCTGCACCGGGGGGTCGATCAGGGTCAGCCCGCCGGGCTTCTCCTCCAGCACGACCTTCCGGACGTCGGCGGGATCGACCGGGATCCAGCCGTGCTGGGCCGAGTAGAACTCGGCGCGGCAGTGCTGGGCCTTGGTGACGTCGCCGCTCTTGCCGAGGCTCCTGAACTCCGCGGAGTCGGCGACCCGGAGGCCGTAGACGTCGCGGGCGGGAATGCCGAGTGCCCGCGAGAACCCGACGAACAGCGCGTTGAGGTCGGCGCACTTGCCGCCCAGGTTGCGCGTCTCGAGCATGGTGGCGATGTCCCCCAGCCCGCAGCCGCGCACCTTCGGATCCCGGAACGTGTTCTCGACGATCCACTCGTACAGCGCGCGCGTCTTCTCGAGATCCGTGCGAGCGCCGTTCGTGATCTCGCGCGCG
>DASRDR010000269.1:0-12202 GCA_035652475.1 Candidatus Methylomirabilota bacterium
GGGTGGGCGCCGCGATTGTAGACGTACACGCGATCCGCGGAGTCGACGGCCACCGCCGTCGCCTCGACGAAGCTCCAGCCCTCGGGCAGCCTGCCCCAGCCCGCCACCACGGTGAAGGCGGGCTTCTGCGCGGCAACCGTCATCGCTCCCTCCCCGCCGGGCCGCCCCCTTGACGCCCGCCTACTTGAGCGTGTACTGGACGAGCTCCCAGCGCTCGGTGCCCTTGCCGAGGTAGTGCGCCCGCGTCCGCTCGCGGACGAGCTTCACCTGCTGCTTGACCTCCGGCGCGTACCAGACCTGCTCCCGCGCGACGCCCCAGTTCGTGCTCGGGCGGCTCTCGAGCAGGAACGCCCGGAACTCCCCGGCCGGCACCTTGACGACGTCGTACTCCTTCACGCGCCAGAAGACCTCGACCGGCGTCCAGGACAGGGTCTTCTGGTTGTCCTGGAACGTGAACACGGAGCGCCATTCCTTGTTGACGTAGAAGGGGAAGTCGAACGCCCGCAGCGAGGGGGACGCCTCGCGCAGGATCCGTCCGTCGGCCGCCACCGCCACGAAGTTCAGGTCGCGGTCGTAGAGCAGGGTCTCGTTGCCCGACACGAACGTCAGGACCGCCGAGTTCTTGTAGACGTCGTCCTTCATGTAGGTCAGCGTGATGTTCTGCGGCGCCGGCCAGTTCGTGTCCTCGACCTTGTACGTCCACGAGGACCCCGGCCGGAGGTACGGCGCGTCGACGATCGCCGACAGCGGCGGGAGCGGCTTGCTGCCGCAGGCCGCGAGCACGAACGCGAGCAGGGTCAGGGTCGCCGCGACCAGGGTCCGCGGCGCGCGGGCACGCTTCTCGATCATCCTCGCCCCCTCCTCCTCCCCAGATTCCACCTCCCGCGGTCCCGGCGGCGCCCGGCCGCTCAGCAGCCCGGGGCGTGGTGGATGCCTCCCCGGAGCGCCGCCCCCTGCAGCTCCTCCGCCAGCTCGAGCGTTCGGCTCGCCGCGCGAGTCGCGGCCGCCTGCGCCTCCGGCGTGGTCGCGTACCGGAGGAGCAGCCGGCGCCCGAGGTCGTGATGGTGGCGCTCGTCGGGCTCGATGACGTCGCGGTAGAGCCGCGCGGTGGCCTCGTCGCCGACCGCCTGGCAGAACTCGATGAACTGCCGGTTCTTCACGATCGCGATCGCCTCGCGGGTGAACTGCCCGGCCGCCACCCGCTCGACCGTCGTCCCGAGCCCGTCCAGGTAGCGGAACAGCGGCCCGTAGCCCTTCGCCAGCGGATCGAAGGCGTCCGGGTCGAACCCGAGCGCCCGCAGGCGCTCGGCGATCAGGCGGTAGTGCTTGGCCTCGTCGCCGACCTGGCGGGCGAGCGCCAGCTTCACGTCGAGCTCGGGGGTGGTCGCCATCCACCGGGCGGCCGACTCGCTCGCCTCGATCTCGTTCTTCAGCGCGACCTTCAGCAGGTTGACGACCGTCAGATCCCCCTCGACCTCCGGCTTGAGCGTCGCCTCGGGCGCGAGCCGCCGCAGTAGCTCCTGGTTCCGGTGCTCGAGCTGGCGAACGAAGCTCTCGCTGTCCATCGACAACTCCCGGTTCAGCGACGTGACCCGGTCACTCGGCGGCCGGCCCGGCGGAGGACGCCCCGGACGCTGGGCCGGTCGGGCGCGCCTCGACCCACTCGCTCAGCAGCTCGGGCAACCGCTGGGTCAGCGTCTCCCGCGTGACCACGCGGTCGCAGCGGGGGTGGAAGCGCTTGGTCTCCTTCCAGAGGACATGCGTCGTCCACGCCACGACGGGGGCCGGACCGCCCGCCGCCTCGATCGCCCCCAGCGCGGCCTCGGGATCCACCGCGCGGCTGCCGAGGTCCAGCATGACCAGGGCGGGCCGCTCGGCGAGGGCGGCGCGCAGGTCGTCGAGGGTCCGCGCCGCCCGGAAGCCGTACCCCAGGCGGCGGGCGGTCTCGCCGATGCGGCTCGAGAAGAGCAGGTCGGGGGCGTGGGCGACGACGACCGGCGCGCTCACGACCCGGGTGCCCCGCTCGCCGCGCCAGCCGGCGCCCGGAGCGCCGGCTGGCCGCTCCCCTGGCCCGGCCCCGGGCCGCGGATCATTCGGTCTCCGACGGAAGCCAGTACCGCGACCACTCCTGCAGGTGGCTGAGCGTCGAGAGGTCTGACATCCGGTCGAGATAGACCCGGCCCTGGAGGTGGTCGGTCTCGTGCTGGAGCACCCGGGCCAGGAAGTCCTTCGCCACCAGCTCGATCCGCTCCCCCTTGCGCCCGTAGGCCTCCAGCCGCACCGCCGTGAACCGGGGCGCCACGCCGCGCAGATCGGGGATCGACAGGCACCCCTCCCAGTCCGTCGCCGTCTCCTCCGACACCGGGGTGAGGACCGGGTTCACGATCACCATGAGCGGGATCCGCGGCATGTCCGGGTAGCGGGGATGCGACTCGCACTCGAGGACGGCGATCTGCCGCGAGACGTGCACCTGCGGCGCGGCCAGGCCCACGCCGACGTACTCGTGCATCGTCTCGATCATGTCGTCGATGAGCCGCTGGGTGTCGGCCCGGGCGATCTCGCCGCGGGCCAGCGGCTCCGCGACCTGCCGGAGCACCGGGTGCCCGAGGCGGGCGACCTTCAGGATCGCCACGCCGCGCTCGCGCACGCGCCGGCCCGCGGCACGCTGGACGCCGTTCGCATCGCGAGCCCATGTTAGCACGCACCCCGCAGGTCAGAGGTCGGCCAGCGTCGCCTCGCGCGCCCCCGCCTCGCGCATCTCCTCCAGCGCCCGCACGCCGTCCCCGGGCTCCAGGTCCACCGCCCGCACCGCGTCCCGCAGCACGACGACGTCGAAGCCGGCCGCCAGCGCGTCGCGCGCGGTCGCACGGACGCAGTAGTCGGTGGCGAGCCCGCCGATGTAGAGTCGCCGGACTCCCCGCGCCGCCAGGAGCGCCGGCAGCGGCCGCCCGTCCGCCGCCTGCGCCTGGAACGCCGAGTAGGCGTCCTCCGTCGGGTCCATCCCCTTCGAGACCACCACCGCGTCCCGCGGGAGCTCCAGCTCGGGGTGGAACGCCGCACCGGGAGTCCCCTGGACGCAGTGCGGGGGCCACGGCCCGCCGTGCGCGGCGAAGTGGCGGGTCACCGGCGGATGCCAGTCCCGGGTGAAGTAGACCGGCGCGCCCGCGGCCCGGAAGCGCTGGACGTAGCGGTTCAGCACCGGCACGACCGCGTCCCCGTCCCGGACCCCGAGGGCGCCCCCCGGGCAGAAGTCGTTCTGGACGTCGACGACGAGCAGCGCGTCCCGGGCAGGATCGATCGTCATGGCCGTGAACCTCCTCTGCGTCCACGCCGCGGCGGGCCGGCGTCCGCTCCGGACCCGCCGGGCGGCGGCCCGCCGGGGGCCGCGTCCCGCGCGGACGCCGGACCCGCCGCCGCGAGCGCAGCCGCGATCTCCCGGCGGACCGCCGGATCGGGCTCGCGGGAGCCTGCCCGCCCGAGCGCCGCGAGCGCCTCGTCGGTCCCGATGCGGCCGAGCGCCCACGCGGCGTGGCCGCGAACCGTGGCGTCCTCGTGCTCCAGGGCGGCGGCGAGGGCCGGCACGCCCTCCGGCGCCCGGCGGTTCCCGAGCGTCACCGCCGCGTTCCGCGCGAGCCCCTCCCGCCGGGCGCGCTTGAGCGGACTCCCCCGCAGCCGCTCCCGGTACTCCGGCTCCCCCAGGGCGAGCAGCCCGACGGCGCCGGGCAGGGCCCGCGGCTGGAAGGCCCCCTCCCGGGCCGGGGGGACGCGGCCGTTCCAGGGACAGACGTCCTGGCACACGTCGCAGCCGAACACCCACTCGCCGATCCAGCCCCGGCGCTCGACCGGGATCGGGCCCCGGTGCTCGATGGTGAGGTACGCGATGCACCGGCGCGCATCCAGGACGTACGGGGCGACGAACGCGCCGGTCGGGCAGGCGTCCAGACACCGCGTGCACCGGCCGCACCGGTCGGGGACCGCCGGGTCGGGTGCCAGCGCCGCGGTGGTGAGCACGATCCCGATGAAGAAGAACGAGCCCAGCGCGGGATCGAGGAGCATCGTGTTCTTGCCGATCCAGCCGAGGCCGGCCGCCGCGGCGAGATCCCGCTCGAGCAGCGGGCCGGTGTCAACGTACGCGGTCGCGGCGGTCCCCGGGGCCGCGGCGACCAGGGCGTCGGCCAGCTCCCGGAGCCGCGAGAGGACGATCGCGTGGTAGTCGTCGCCCCAGGCGTAGCGGGCGACCCCCGGCGGGCCCGTGACGGGGCCCTGATGATACGCGAGCGCGCAGGCCACGATCGAGCGCGCGCCCGGGAGCACCCGGCGGGGGTCGAGCCGTCGCTCGCGGCTCCGCTCGAGGTAGCTCATCCCGGCGGCGTGGCCGGCTCCGACCCACGCCTCGAACGCCGCGCCGTGCGGCGGCGGCTCCGCCGGGCCGATCCCCACGCGGTCGAACCCGAGCCGCAGCCCGACCGTCCGGGCGTGCGCGGCGAGCGCCTCGGGGGTCATGGGCCGGTCCCGTCGCGGCGGGCCTCGACCACGAGCCGGCTCCGGGTCAGGGTCCGGCCGCCGCCGTCGACGAAGCGCGTCCAGGCGGCCCACCGCCCGTCGGGCTCCCACCGGGCGCGGTAGCCCGCCGTCGCCGCCCGCGCCTCGTCGGCCGAGGCGAACGTCGTCACGTCGCGCTCGACCTCCATCCGCTCGATCCGGAACCCCCGCCCCTCGAGCACCGCACGGGCCCGCTCCGGCTCGTAGGCGAACCGCGACACCTGCCCGGTCTCGCGCCACTGGTCGGTGTGGAAGGCGGCGAACGCCAGCAGGCCGCCGGGATCGAGCCCGGCCCCCGCCCGCGCGACGATCGCGTCCGACATGCACAGGTGAGCGACGATTGCGTCCGGCCGGGCGAGCGCGCGGTAATCCGCCTGCTCGGCGTCCGCGACCACGAACACCACGTTGCCGAGCCCCGCCCGGCGCGCCTGGCGCTGCGCCTCCACGAGCGCGCCCGCGTCGACGTCGATGCCGAGGACGCGCCGCGCCCGCGCCGCCAGGTGGAGCGCGAGCGCGCCCGTCCCGGTGCCGACGTCCAGCACCGTCCGCCCGGCGAGCGACGCCTCGTCGAGCCACCGGACGAGGGTCGCCGAGAGGCGCCCACCGTGGGGCCGGCGTCCCGTGCTCCACCCGCGGCCGCGTCCGACCGCTTCCATCAACCCCGCCTCCGCCCGAGTATACCCGCGAGCGGAAGCGCGCATGCCAGACACGTCGCCCCGCCCGCCGTCGCCGGAACGCCGTCCGGTCCGGTCGCCTCGGGGAGGTCGCGCGGCCGTCCCTGAAGCTCGGCCTCGTCGGCTTCCGCGGCCCGGCGGTCCACGTCGCGCTCGGTCGACGTCGCGCTCGCGGAGGACGAGGCCGTCCGCCAGCGGCGCTGGCCCCCGCGCGAGCGCTCCCTCGACCTCGGCGGGTCGACCGCCCTGATCCCCGCCCCCAGCTCCACGGGGATGGCGATCCAGCTCGGGTTCCTGCGGGCCGGCTGGCGCGGGCTCGCGATCGGCGGGGCCTGCTTCATCGCGCCCGCGATGCTGATCCGGCTGGCCCTCGCCTGGCTCTCCCGCGGTACGGAGCGCTCCCCCCGGCGGGTGGCTCCTCTACGGGACCAAGCCGGTGATAATGATCGTCATCGTGGCCCAGGCGCTCTGGGCCCTGGCGCGGCGAGCCGCGGCCCCGTGACTGGGGCGGTCGCGCTCGTCGTGCCGGCCCTGTCCGTCGGCGGCGTGCGCGAGGTCGCGTTCGTCGTCGGCGCCGCCCTGGCTGGCGCGCTGATCCGCGGGGTGGACGCCCGGCGGCGCCAGGGCCGCGATCCCGCGGGCGGCGGCCGCCCGGGCCCCGCGCCCCCCGGGCGACCGCTGAACCCCGGTCGGACCGCCGCCCGTCCAATTGACATCGACGGGGCAGAGTCCCCATCCTCGTAGCCACAGCCAGCGCGGATCGCGCGATCCCGCGCAAGGAGGACACCATGGACAAGCCGACGATCACGACCCGCCACAATGGCCCGTACCTGGTGAAGGGCGCCATCCGCCTGGTCGATGCCGACGGGAACGAGTTCCCCCTCCCCGGGGACACGATCGCCCTCTGCCGGTGCGGCGGCTCGACCCGGAAGCCGTTCTGCGACGGCACGCACTCCAAGATCGGCTTCCAGGGCGCCGAGCGGGCGGTCCGCGAGGCCGAGGGCCGCTGAGGCGCCGCCGTGCCGGCGGGCTCGACCGCAGTGTCCTCGGTCGCGCTGTCGTCCCCGCGACACGTCGCACGGGACGAGGGGGACGCGATCGAGCTCTGCTTCGCCCGGGGGTGGACCGACGGGCTTCCCGTCATCCCCCCCACCCCCGCCCGGGTCGAGGCGATGCTGGCCGCGGCCGGCCTCGACCCCCAGCAGCAGGTCGCGTACATCGCTCACCGGGCGGTGCCCGTGACCGCGGAGAAGGTCGCCATCAACGCGGTCATGGCCGGCTGCCGGCCCGAGTACATGCCGGTCGTCGTCGCCGCCGTCGAGGGGATCGGCGATCCCCGCTGGAGCTACCACGGCCCCGGGACGTCGACGGCGGGCGCCGGGGTCCTCATCATCGTCAACGGACCGATCGCGCGCGACCTCGACGTCAACTCGGGCGACAACCTCTTCGGTCCCGGCTGGCGCGCGAACGCGACGATCGGCCGGGCCGTCCGGCTGATCATGCGGAACGTCTGCGGCTCCCGGCCCGGGACGCTCGACCGGGCGACCCTGGGCCACCCCGGCCGGCTCTCCTACGTGATCGCGGAGAACGAGGCCGAGAGCCCGTGGCCCCCGCTCCACGTCGAGCGCGGGTTCTCCCCCGAGCAGAGCGCGGTGACGGTGATGGCCGCCGAGGGACCGCGCCAGTTCTACAACCAGCTCTCCAGCACGGCGGAGGGCGTGCTGGCCACGCTGGCCGACGACATGCGGATCTCCGGGACGGGAGCCGGGCAGCCGCAGTACGCGGTGGTGCTGGCGGGCGAGCACATGCGGACGATCGCGGCCGACGGGTGGACCAAGCGGGACGTCCGCGCGTTCCTGTTCGAGCGGACGCAGAACTCGGTCGCTCACCTGCGACGCACGCATCGGATGGCGGGCCCGGTCCAGCCCGGGGACGCGGCCCTCCGGCGGCCGCTGGTCGAGTCGCCGGACGACATCCTGGTCGTGGCCGCCGGCGGCCGGGCGGGGGCGTTCTCCTGCTACATCCCCGGCTGGGGCGGCAAGCGCTCCACCGAGGCGGTGACGAAGGAGGTCAAGCGATGATCGAGATCCTGGACCCGACGGTCGAGATCGCGGCGCGGTCCATCGCGTTCGTGCCGCGGCCGGCGTCGCTGGCCGGCAAGCGCGTCGGCCTGATCGAGAACACGAAGTTCAACTCCGACCGGCTCCTGCAGAAGATCGGCGACATCCTGCAGGCGGAGTACGGGGCGGCCGGGACGCGCATGTGGCGGAAGCGGAACGCGAGCGTGCCCGCCCACGAGGAGATCGTCCGCGAGCTCCGCGAGAGCTGCGACGTGATGGTGGCCGGCATCGGCGACTGAGGGTCCTGCTCGTCGGGCAGTGTGCTCGACGGAATCGTGCTGGAGCAGGCCGGGGTGCCCTCGGCGTCCATCGTGACCGACGTGTTCGAGCGGACGGGGCGCGCCATGGCCGAGCAGTGGGGCGTGCCGGCGTACCGCTTCCTCGTGATGCCGCACCCGATCGCGAACCTGACCGGGGCCGAGCTGGACCAGCGGGCGCGGGAGATCGCGCCGCAGGTGGTGAAGCTCCTCCTGCAGGGGCAGGACTGACCGCGCGGGAGCGGCCCTCGCCGCTCCCGCCCCGACCCCCGCCGGCGGCGGCCGCCCGCCGGGCTAGCCGGTACCGCGCCCTCGGAGGCGCTGGACACCCGGCGGAGACGGCCTCGAGCGGGCAGGCTCTGTCGCCGCCAGATCAGCCGGTGACCGCGCCCTCGGAGGCGCTGGACACCAGGCGGGCGTACTTCGCGAGCACACCCCAGGCGTAGCGCGGCTTCGGCGGCCGCCACCCGCGGAGCCGCCGCTTGATCTCGGCGGGGCTGACCTCGAGGTCGAGGCGGCGGCGCTTGACGTCGAACACGATCGTGTCGCCGTCGCGGACGGCGGCGATCGGCCCGCCGGCGGCCGCCTCCGGGGCCACGTGCCCCGCCATGAAGCCGTGCGTCGCGCCGGAGAAGCGTCCATCGGTCAGGAGGGCGACCGACGCGCCCAGCCCGGCGCCCTGCAGCGCGCCGGTGACGGCGAGCATCTCGCGCATCCCGGGGCCGCCGCGCGGCCCCTCGTAGCGGATCACGATCACGTCGTTCGGCTTGATCTTGCCGCGCTTGACGGCGAGGAACGCGTCCTCCTCGCGATCGAACACCCGGGCCGGCCCGCGGTGGCCGAGCCGGTCATGCCCGACCAGCTTCAGCACGCACCCGTCGGGGGCGAGGCTCCCGCGGAGGATCACCATGCCGCCGGTCGGCTTGAGCGGCCGGTCGAGCGGGCGGATGACCTCCTGGCCGGGGGTCTCGCGGGCCCGCCGGGCCTCCTCCCCGATCGTGCGCCCGGTGACGGTGGGCTCGCCTTCGTGGAGGAGCCCGGCGTCGAGCAGCCGCTTCGCGACCAGCGCCATCCCGCCGGCCTGGTACATGTCGGGAGCGGTGAAGCGCCCCGCCGGCTTGAGGTCGGCCAGGAGCGGCGTCTTCCGGGACACGCGGTCGAAGTCGTCGATCGACAGCCGCACCCCCGCCTCGCGGGCCACCGCCAGGAGGTGCAGGACGACGTTCGTCGAGCCCCCGGTCGCCATCGCGCCGGCGATGGCGTTGAGGAACCCCTTGCGCGTCATGATCTGCCGCGGCGTCACGCCCTTCTGCAGCAGGTCCACGACGAGCTTCCCCGTCTCGAAGGCGATCTCCTCCTTGCGCGGGTCCACCGCCGGCACGTCGTTGAACCCCATCGGCGAGATGCCCAGCATCTCGAAGGCGGTCGCCATGGTGTTCGCGGTGAACTGCCCGCCGCAGGCGCCGGCGCCGGGGCACGCGCGGCTCTCGATCTCGGTGAGCTCCTCCTTCGTGATCCGCCCGGCGTTGAACGCCCCCACCGCCTCGAAGACGTCCTGGACCGTGAGCTTCCGGGCGCCGTAGGTGCCCGGCATGATGGAGCCGCCGTAGAGCATCACGCCCGGGAGGTTGAGCCGCGCCAGGGCCATGACGGCGCCGGGGATCGTCTTGTCGCAGCCGGAGATGGCGACGACGGCGTCGAAGAGGTGCCCGCGGGTCACGACCTCGATCGAGTCGGCCACGACCTCGCGGCTGACCAGCGACGCCTTCATCCCCTCGGTCCCCATGGCGATCCCGTCGGTCACCGAGACCGTGTTGAACTCCACCGGCGTCCCACCCGCCGCCCGCACGCCCTCCTTCACCTTCCCGGCGAGCTTCTGGTGGTTCCAGTTGCACGGGGTGACCTCGATCCAGCAGTGCGCCACGCCGACGAGCGGCCGGGCGAGGTCCCGGTCCGTGAACCCGATCGCCCTGAAGTACGAGCGCGCGGGCGCGCGGTCGGGGCCGTCGAGGATCGTGCGGGACTTGTGGCGGGGGTCCATCGTGACGCCTCCTGAGCGCGGGGGACGTGAGCGAAACGCCGTCATTCTAGCGCGGCGGGCGTGGGCCGGGAACCGCGAGCGAGCCGCCGCCAGCTAGGCCCCGGCGCGGCGGGGCCGCGCACGGAGGCGGGACGGCCGGGCCCGCCCCGTGCGCCGCGAGGAAGGGCCGGTCAGTGGTCGGCGGAGCGGGCCAGCTCCGGCGGGACCTGGGGCACCGGCTCGCCCCACCAGGCCTCGCGCTGGGCGGCCCGGATGTCCCGCTCGCGGGCGACCGAGACTCCGCCGAGCCAGCGGATGAGGCTGTTCCGGATCGAGAACGCCATGTGACGGTCGGTCGCGTAGACGGTCTGCTCGACCGGCGTGTTCATGAACGGGTCCCGGTGCTGGGCCGCGGGGCCCTGCGCGCCGGCGATCCCGGCCCCGAGCAGCAAGGTCGCCGCGGTCGTCGTGAGCGCGAGGCGCATCGAGGACACCTCCTGGCTGAGATGTGGAACCGGGGCCAGGCTATCCCCCGGCGCGCGCCGGGCCCAAAGGTTTTTTCCGACCGGCGACGCGCGCGCGGCGCTCACCGGCGCCCGGGCGGCGGGGCCTCCTCCGGGCGCGCGGCGGCCAGGAGGGCGCTCACCCCGACCGGGCGGAGGCCACGCCCCACCACCAGGTCGAGGAGCCCCGGAAGCATCGCCAGCAGGCGCTCCGGCGCCCCCGGGAGCCCCGGCCCGTCGTGCAGGTCGACGATGGCGCCCGGCCGGATCCGGCCCGCCAAGTGCCGGAGCTGAACGTCCGGGGCGCGCGGCCGGAGCCCCTCGTGCTGCACGGACCACAGCACCGTCACGAGGCCGAGGCGCCGCGCGGTCGCGAGCGCGGCGACGTTGACGATCCCCCACGGTGGCCGGTAGAGCCGGGGCGCGCAGCCGGTCACGTCCGCGATCCGGCTGGCGCCCTCCTCGATCTCGCGAGCGGTCGCCCGCGGCGGGAGGAACCACGCGTTGCGGTGCTGCCAGGTGTGATTGCCGATCTCGTGGCCGTCGGCGGCGATGGCGCGGGCGATGTCCGGGTGCCGGGTCGCGCGGTCCCCGATCAGGAAGAACGTCGCCCGCACGCCCCGCGCCGCCAGGAGCCGCAGGAGCCGGGGCGTCGCGCTCGGATCCGGCCCGTCGTCGAACGTCAGCGCCACCTGCCCGCCGGCGGCCGGGCCGCGTCGCCACGCCACCGCCGGCAGCGCGCACTGGGCGCCCCACGCGTACCCCGTCCACCCGGCGGCCGCCGCGCCGGCCAGCCAGCCGAGCGCCGCGGTCATCCGGCGCCGGCCACGGCCAGCATCTCCTTCGCGACCACGCGCGCCGCGTCCGGCCGCCGGCCGGCACGCGCGGCGACCGAGAGCGCGCTCCGGAGCGCCGGGTCGCCGAGGAGGGCTCCGACGTGCCGCGCCAGCTCCCGCCGGTTCCCGGCCCGCAGGGCGGCGCCGGCCGCCACGAGCGCCTCCTCGTTCGCCTGCTCCTGGCCGGGGAGCGACCGGTAGCAGAGCAGCGGACGCGCCAGGGCCAGGGCCTCGGCGCACGTGAGGGCGCCGGCCTTGCTGATGACGAGGTCGACCGCGCCCATGACGCGCCACATCTCCTCGACGCGGCCGAGGATCCGGAAGCGGCGGTCGGCCCCGAACCGGGCCTGGAGCCGGGCCCGGCGGCGGTCATCGCCGCAGAGCACCACCGCCGCGAACGGCTCGGGGCGCCCGGCCAGCACCTCGCACGCCTCGCCGATCCCGCCCAGGACCCCGCGCATGCCGCCGGTCACCAGCACCGCGGGGATGTCCGGGGGCAGGCCGAGGGCGGCGCGCAGCGTCGCCCGGTCCAGGGGGAGCGAGAACCCGGGGTGGACCGGGATCCCGCTGGTGACGACACGGTCGGCGGGGACGCCGTGAGCGACCACGCCCGCCCGGACCCCGTCGGTCGGCACGAAGTAGCGGTCCAGACCCGCGTAGATCCACTGGGGATGCGCCAGGAAATCCGTGAACACGAGCCCGTGAGGAACGGTCGCCTCCCCGCGGCCGCGCAGCCAGGCGAGCGCGGCGGCCGGCGTCGGGTGCACGTGGACCACCACGTCCGGCCGGGTCGCCTCGAGATAGGCCCGCAAGCCGGCGGCCCCGAGCCGGTCCATGCCGCCCATCGCCGGCGACCGCGGACCGATCCGCGCCGACAGGCGGTACGTGAGCCCCCACAGCCGCGGGGCCCACCGGATCACGCCCCAGAAGACGGCCAGCGAGGCCCGCACGAACCGGGGCGGGACGAACCGGCGGAAGTGGTCCACGACGTCGGGGTGGGCGCCCTCGGTCTCGAACGCCCGCGCCAGCGCCTCGGCGGCGCGGAGGTGCCCGGACCCGTACGGCGCCGAGAGGATCAGGACGCGGGGGGGGGCCGGCGGGGCCACCGTCATGGCTTGTACGCTATCCACACGGCCAGGGGGAGGTCCCCCGGCTGGGAAGAGACGGGATCCGGGAGAGGGTCGCCGTGGCATGGCTGAGGCGTTGTCCTCGGGCCTGAGATTGGCGCCCTCGCCCGGTGCTCACGACTC
>DASRDR010000270.1:0-5248 GCA_035652475.1 Candidatus Methylomirabilota bacterium
GCGGCCAGACTGCCCCGAAGATCGACGTGAGCGGGCGGCTGCTCGAGCCGCTCCATCCGCGCAACTACACCGCCCCGCTGAACCCGGCCGGCGTCCCGGCGCTCACCGTCCCGTGCGGCTTCGATCCCGAGGGGCTGCCGATCGGCCTCCAGCTGGTCGGCCGCCACTGGGCCGAGGGCACGCTCCTGGCCGTCGCGCACGCCTACCAGCAGGCGACCGACTGGCATCGCCGGCGGCCGCCGCTCGCGGGGTGACGCCCGGGGGCGACCGACCGGGCGGCGCCGCCGGGCCGGCGTGCGTCGCCTGCCTCGGGGCGTGGCCGGATCCGGCGGACCGGATCGCCGCCCTGGACGAGAGCGTTGCCTACCTCCACGCCGATCAGTTCTTCCCCGGCTGGACCGTGCTCGTCCTGCGGGGGCACGCGACCGAGCTCTTCGAGCTGGACGCCCCGGCGCGCGCCCGGCTCGTGGAGGAGGTGAGCGCGACCGCGCGCGTGGTGGCCCGCCTCTTCGGGGCGCGCAAGGTGAACTACGCGCTCCTCGGCAACCAGCTTCCGCACGTCCACTGGCACGTGATCCCGCGCCTCCCGACGGATCCGGCGCCGCGCGAGGCGCCGTTCGCGGTCCCGCACGAACCGCTGGCGCTCCCGGTCGCCGAGCGGGCCCGACGGATCGCCGCCATCCGGCGCGCACTCGGGCGATGACCCCGCGGGGGCGACCGTGGCCGGCTGGCCCGCTCGGGAGGTCGCGGGGCGCGCCCGCGCCAGGCGGACCGCGGCCCGGGCGCGGATGGCGGGCGGTGGGCGCGCTCGGCGCGGCGTGGCTCTTCGCGGCGACCGGTTGCGCCGCGTGGCGGCCGTCCGTCGTGACCGAGCCCCGGCAGGCGCTGCACGCGCTCTGGCGCCAGCCGCTCCTCCAGGACGACGGCGCCCCCGGCCCGCTCCGGGCGGCGCTCGAGGAGAGCCTGGCCTGGCTCGCGACGCAGCCGCCGGACCTGGTGTGGGTCATGGGGCCGCGCCGCGTGACCACGGCGCAGATGGACCGGGCGCTGCGGGACCTCTCGGCGTTCCTCGCCGAGGAGCCGTCGCCGGCGGCGCTGGCGGCGTTCGTGCGGCGCGCGTTCGAGGCGGTGGAGAGCGTCGGTGGGCCCGACGGGCGCATGCTGGTCACCGGCTACTACGAGCCCGTGGTCGCGGCCGCGGAGCGGCGCAGTGCCGAGTACGACGTCCCGATCTTCCGCCCCCCCGACGACCTGGTCGAGGTCCGCCTCGACGCCTTCGATCCCCGCTACGGCGCCGAGCGGCTCTTCGGCCGCGTCGAGGGCCGCCGGGTCGTGCCGTACTGGGCGCGGGCCGACATCGACGCCGGGCGGCTGTCGGGTCGGGGACTCGAGCTCGCGTGGGCCCGCGACCCGCTCGACGTGTTCTTCATGGAGATCCAGGGAAGCGGCACGCTGCGGTTCCCCGACGGCCGGGAGCAGCGGGTGGGCTACGCGGGGGCGAACGGGCGCCCGTACCGCTCGATCGGCCGGCTCCTCATCGACGAGGGCCGGATTCCCCGTGATGCGATCTCGATGCAGGCGATCCGCGCCTGGCTGACCGCGCACCCCGGGGAGCGGCGGCGCGTCCTCCAGTACAACGAGTCGGTCGTGTTCTTCCGCCCGCTCCCGGGTTCGCCGGAGGGCAGCCTGGGACGGCCGCTGACCCCGGAGCGGTCGATCGCGACCGACCCCCGGGTGTTCCCGCCGGGCGCGCTGGCCTACCTCGAGACCGAGCGCCCCGTGCGGAGCCCCGGCGGCGGGGTGGGCTGGGAGCGGCTGCGGCGCTTCGTGCTGAACCAGGACACGGGCGGGGCGATCCGCGGCCCCGGCCGGGTCGACTTCTTCTGGGGGCGCGGCGACGACGCCGCGTTCGCGGCCGGCGTCATGCGCCAACCGGGTCGGCTGTTCTTCCTGGTTCCCCGCCCCGCGGAGCCTCGCGCGAGCGCGCGGCCGCCCGGCGCCGTCCGCTCGACGCCGCCCGCGCCCGGAGGCGCGGGGCCGGGATAGCACCGGGCGCGGGGCGCGCCTCCGGTTCGCCGCATCGCGCCGCCTCCCGCGCCCGGCGGTCGCACGTCATCGTGCGGTGCCCGGCGGCGTCGAGAAGGTTCCGTCGCGCCGGCGTCCCGCGTGCCGCCGGTCCCCCCGACGGCGCGGTCGCGGTCCGGCGCACGCCCGGCGTGACGGACGGGACTGGCGGCGTGACAGATTGCGGCGGCCCGGGCGCGCGCGGGGCGCGACCCATCGTGCGCGTGGGCGCGCGCGGCTGTGCGAAGTTCGCGCCGCATCGTCGATTTCCGCGACCCTCTCCGCCTGGCGCGTGCCCCAGTCCGCGGGGCACGTGCCTTGCACGACACGTCGAGGACAATGGCGGACACAACCAGCAGCGCGGACGCGCGGCTCCCGGCGGTCGGCACGACGGGGCTCGACCGCGTCCAGTAGGGGGGCCCGTGGCGGAACGCGATGGAGACGTGGCCGGGTGCGTGCGTCCGCTGGCGCTCATCGCCGATGACGAGCCGCAGGTGCGGCGGCTCGTGGCCGACATCCTCGCCGAGGTCGGCTTCCGGACGCTCACCGCGAGCGACGGCGTCGAGCTGGTCGAGCTGGCCGACCGCCACCGGCCGACGCTCATCGTGGTCGACGTGATGATGCCCCGCATGGATGGGTACACCGCGCTGGCGCGGCTGCGGGGCCGGCAGGCCACCGCCCAGATCCCGGCGATCGTGCTCACCGGTCGCGTCGACCGGACCTACGAGCTCCTCAGCCAGGGGATGGACGTCGCCGCCCACGTGACGAAGCCGTTCTCGCCGCTGGAACTGGCCGAGGCCGTCCGGCGCGTGGTCCCGGAGGTCGGCGCGTGACCCAGCCGCGAGCCCAGGAGCGGCTGGGGGACCTCCTGGTCGAGCGCGGGCTGATCACCCGCGAGCAGCTCGACGAGGCCCTGATGCGCCAGCAGCGCGGCGGCGCGCGGCTGGGCGAGATCCTGGTCGGCATGGGGGCCATCACCCAGGAGCAGCTCACGTGGGCCCTCTCGGAGGCGCTCCACATCCCGTTCGTCGAGCTCTCCGAGGAGGTGGTGGACCTCGACGTCGCCCGCTCGATCCCCGAGGAGGTCCTCCGCCGGCTGGAGGCGGTCCCGATCCTCCGGGTCGGGAACGAGATCACCGTCCTGCTCGCCGACCCCACCGATCGGCGCGCGGCGATCGAGCTGGAGGCGCTGAGCGGGGCGCGCGTGATCCCGGCCCTGACCACGCGGGAGGCCGTGCTCCATTTCCTGGATCGTGCGTTCCCGCGGCCGGGGCGCTCGGTGATCGAGGTGGCGCTGGAGGCCAACGGGCGCGGCGGCACCGCCGAGGACCTGAGCGGCGTCAGCCAGGCCTTCGCCCTCCTCCTGGACGCGGTCCGCGAGGGCGCCAGCGAGCTCTACCTCGAGCCGCGGTCGGACGGGGTGACCGTGCGGACGCGGATCGGGGACCAGCTGCTGGACCGGACCCGTCTCTCGCGAGACCTGCTCGTGCCCCTGACATACCGCCTGCGCGTGCTGGCAGGGCTCCGGAGCGAGCCCGGCCCGCGGCTCGCCCGGGTCCGGACGCGCCTGGGCGGGCGCGACGTGGCGCTCGAGCTCCTGTTCTTCCCGACCCTGGACGGCGAGGCGGTGACGGTGCGCGTGCACCAGGGCGGCCGGGCCCCGACCGTCGACGAGCTGCGGCCGACCGCCGCGGCGCGCGCCGCGCTCGGCGCGCTGGTCGACCGCTCGGGTGCGGCGGACACGGCAGGTGGGATCGTGCTGGTGGCCGGGCCCGACGCGCGGGCCCGGGCGGAGGCGCTCTACGCCCTCGCCCTGCTGGGGGACGACCCCAAGCGGCGCACGCTGACCGTCGAGCGCAGCGCCTTCTTCGTGGTGCCGGGCTTCCTGCAGATCGAGCTCTCCGGCGAGTTCCCGGGCGGCGCGGCGACGGTGCTGGGACAGCATGCCGACGTCGTCGTGGTGGAGGACCTGCGGCCGCCGCCGGTCGCGGTCGCCGCGCTGGCGCAGGCCGAGCGCGGCGCGCTCGTGCTGGGCGGCATCGGGTTCGCGTCGCTCCGCAGCGCCCTCGCCCACCTGGCCACCGCCGAGCTGCGCGGCCCGCTGCTGGCGCTCACCCGCGGCGTGGTCGAGGCCCGCCACCGCGAGCCGGGCGGCGCGCTGGAGGCGCTCCCCCTGACCCCGGCGCTGCGCCGGGAGCTCCTCGAGCGAAGGGACCCATGGACATCGCCGAGCTTCTGATCCAGACCAAGGAGCGCAACTGCTCCGACCTGCACCTCTCGGCGGGGTCGCCGCCGATGATGCGCCTCCACGGCGAGCTGACGCCGGTCGACGACGGCGTCCTGGGCCGGGACGAGGTGCACCGGATGATCTACGACATCCTCAACGACGACCAGCGGCGCCTGTTCGAGGAGCACCGGGACCTCGACTTCGCGATCGAGGTCGCCGACGTGGCCCGGTTCCGCGTCAACGTGTTCAACCAGCGGAACGGCGAGGGGGCCGTCTTCCGGGTCATCCCCACCCAGATCCGATCGTTCCAGGAGCTCGGGCTCCCCGACGTCGTCCAGAGCCTGGCCCTCCGCGAGAACGGGCTGGTGCTGGTCACCGGGCCGACCGGCTCGGGGAAGTCGACCACGCTGGCGGCCATGATCGACCTCGTGAACACGACCCAGAAGAAGCACATCATCACCCTGGAGGACCCGATCGAGTTCGTCCACCGGTCCAAGGGGTGCCTGGTGAACCAGCGGGAGATCGGCTCCCACACCAAGTCGTTCGCCTCCGCGCTCCGGGCCGCGCTCCGCGAGGACCCCGACGTGATCCTGGTCGGCGAGATGCGGGACCTGGAGACGATCAGCCTCGCGCTGACCGCCGCCGAGACGGGTCACCTGGTGTTCGCCACCCTGCACACCAAGAGCGCGCCCAAGACGATCGACCGCGTGATCGACGCCTTCCCCCCGGCCCAGCAGCAGCAGATCCGGGTCCAGCTGGCCGAGGCCCTCCAGGGGGTCATCTCCCAGGTCCTGATCCCCACCAAGGACCGGAAGGGCCGCGTCGCCGCGCTCGAGATCATGGTCGCGACCATCGCGATCCGGAACCTGATCCGCGAGGCCAAGACGCACCAGATGCCGTCGTCGATCCAGACCGGGACCGCGATCGGGATGCAGAGCCTCGAGCAGGTCCTGCGCA
>DASRDR010000271.1:0-3300 GCA_035652475.1 Candidatus Methylomirabilota bacterium
GCCCATGACCGCTCCTCCTCCCGCGGGCCATGGTACCGGCGCGGTCCCCCGGGAGGCAATCCGGAACCGCTATACTGGCGCGCGACGGCGCACCACCGGGTGGCCGCCGGCCGTCCGGCGCGCCCGCCTACGGAGGACCGCGATGCAGATCGGCCTGTGCCTGCCGCACTACGGACGGCCCATCGAGCCCGACCGCCTGCTCGCCCTGGCGCGCCGGGCCGAGACGCGGGGCCTCGACGCGCTCTGGGTCACCGACCACGTGATCGTCCCGCGGGACGTCCACATCATCTACAAGACCGAGATGCTCGATCCCCTCGCGGTGCTCCCGTGGCTGGCCGCGGCCACCGAGCGCATCCTGCTCGGGACGAGCGTGATCATCCTGCCCTACCGCTCGCCGCTGCCGGTCGCCAAGCTCCTGGCCAGCGTCGACGTCCTCTCCGGCGGCCGCCTCGTGTTCGGGGCCGGGGTGGGCTGGATGGAGGGCGAGTTCGCCGCCCTGGGCGTGCCGTTCCGGGAGCGCGGGAGCCGGACCGACGAGGCGCTGGAGCTCATCCGGGCGGTGTGGACTCGGACGGAGCCCGCCCTCGAGACGCGGCGACACCGGCTCGACGGGGTCGTGGCGTCGCCGCTGCCGCTCCAGAAGCCCCGGCCCCCGATCTGGATCGGCGGCGGGAGCGAGGCCGCGTTCCGCCGGGTCGCGCGCCACGGCGACGGCTGGCACGCGACCGCGGCCGATCCCGAGACGTTCCGGCGGGGCGCGGAGGCCGTCCGGCGGCTCTGGCGCGAGGCGCGGCGCGACGGGGAGCCCGCGCTCTCGGTGCGGCTGCCGTTCTGGCTCGACCGCGTTCACCGGCCGGCGGCCGACATGAGCCACCTCCGCGGCCGGCACGCGGTCCACGGGAGCGTCCGCGACGTGGTCGCGATGCTGCGGGCCTACGCGGAGGCCGGGTGCGCCCACGTGGCGCTGGACGTCTCGCTCACGACCTACCCGGCGATCCTCGAGACCATCGACGTCCTGGCAGGCGAGATCCGGCCCGCGCTGGCGGGGTGAAGGCCCGGGCGAGGCGTCCGGTGCCGGTGCGCGACCCGCGCCCGCGCCGCGGCGGCGCCGGCGCCCCCCCGGCGTGGCGGGCGCCCGCGCGCCGGGTCGCGAACCCCGACAGGGCCGGGCTCCGGCCGTGACGACGCGCCGCGCGCCGGGCCCCGGCGCGGGAGGGTGGCGCCGGCGCCCCCGGGCCGCGTCCGCGCACCGGGCGGACCGGCCGGCCGGCGCGGTGACGGTGGCGCTCGCGCTGGCCGCGACGCTCGCGCTGGCCGCGTCGCCCGCATCCGCCCAGGTCTTCCTCGCCTCCCGGCCGAACCCGGAGTTCGCGGTGGGGCCGCTGTTCGTGCGCGCGAGCATCGACCCGCGGCTCGGACCGGTGACGGTGGACGTGCTCTGGAGCCTCGCCGTGCCGGCCGGCCGCAGCGCGCTCGGGCTGGAGCAGGATCTCTACCTGCTCTGGCCGGCGGAGGTGCGGCAGGAGGGCGCCCCGGCGACGGATCGCGAGCTGGTCGCGTACGTGCAGCAGCGCGGCTTCGAGGTGGGCAGGACGGGCGGCCTCCCGCTGTCCGTCCGGGACCTGTACCCGGCGCCGGGGGCGCGGAGCACCGAGCGACCGGTCGGCACCGCGCCGTACGTGACGTTCCGGCGCGGGGGCCTGGGGTCGGTGGGGCTCCGGCCCGGCGCGACCCTCGTCCGGATCCCGTGGACGCCGGATCTGGTCAACCGGGTGCGCCTGCTCCGGCTCCAGCTGCGCCTCGATGGCGCGATCCGCCCGAAGCGCGCCGGCTGGGTCGAGGAGCTCCTGCGCGGGCGCCGCCACCTGATCTCGATGAGCTACAACAACGTGCGGAGCCCGGCGGTGTTCGGGCTCTACCACGAGAACCGCGATCGCGTCGTCCCGCTGGCGAGCGAGCCCTCGCAGCTCCTCGTCCGATTCGCGGAGGCCGACCGGCTCCGGATCGACGAGGTGACCCCGGCGTCGGCGATCCGCGAGTCGCGCGAGCGGACGCCGTCGCGCGAGCTCGTCTCGATGTACCTCGATCCCGCCGCCGAGGGCGTCCCGCAGGTCCTGACGGTGCAGTTCGGGTACGCCTCCGGGCTCCAGGCGTGGGCCCCGGTCCTGATCCCGCTCGCGTTCTTCGTCCTGGGCCGCGCGACCGGGCCGCTGATCGAGCGCGTCGTCCGCCAGCTGGCCCGCAGCGTCTCGGCGCGGGTGCGCTTCGGCGGGGCGGTGGACGCGCGACAGTGGGAGCACGGGGCCCTGGTCTCGCCCGAGACGCTCCAGCGCATGGTCCCGGGCCAGACCACCGCCGAGGAGGTCCTCGCGCTCTGCGGCCGCGACGGGGTCGAGGAGGAGCAGCGACTCGGCGACCCGGACCGGCGCACCCTCGTCTACCGCGGGCGCCGCGTCCTCCCCAAGCCGCAGCGCCGCCTCGCCTGGTTCCTCGCCACCGTCAGCCACTGGGAGCTGGAGGACCAGGAGGTCGAGATCGCGCTGGAGCGCGGCGTCGTGCGGGACGTCCGGGTCCGCCTCCGCCGCGCCCACCTGCCCTACCCCGACTCGGGGTGAGCGGGGGCGCACCGGCGCCAGCCCGCACCGGCGCTCGCGCGCCGCCCCCCGGCCACCCGGCCGCGGGGGGAGCCGAGGCGGGTCAGCGGCTCAACCGCGCGGCTTCACCCACGTCTCCGACCAGGCCAGGCACGCGCTCGACGACTGGCGATCGCCCCGCATCTCCGGCCACACGCTGCCGCGGGCGACCCGGCCGTTCAGCGTGACCTGGGCGGAGCGCGCCGGGAAGAAGGTGCTGAACACCCCGATCGGCCGGTCGGCATAGCCCGGCGGCATCGTCAGGACGAACGGCTCGCCGAAGTCGTACCAGGTCAGCGTGATCTCGTCCTCCGCCGCCACGATCCGCTCGGTCGCCGCGGACCGGGGATCCCCGCTCCGCTCGAACGCGGCCTCGATCACCGGGAGCTTCGCGTCGGCGGTCGGCGGGAACAGGAGCGCCTCGATCGTCCGCTGGAGCCAGCGGGCGACCGCGATGTTGTCGCTGTACAGCCGCGGCTGGCCGTCGGTCAGCTCGGCCTTGACCAGGAGGACGTGGCCCGCCCCGGCCGGACACCACAGCACCCGCCAGTGACTCCAGCGGTCGGCCAGCGTCTTCCCCCCGTCTCGGCTCAGGCGCACGAAGGAGTTCTCGCCGGTCATCAGCACCTCGTTCGGATCCACGGGAGGGGTCATCGCACGCTCCTTG
>DASRDR010000272.1:0-4559 GCA_035652475.1 Candidatus Methylomirabilota bacterium
GAGGAGTAGACCAGCGCCAGGTCGCGGGCCGGGGCGGGCTTGATCCCGCAGTGGAGGCCGGCGGCCAGGATGCCCGGCACCGCGGTGATCCCCCCGTCGATCCATTCGAGGTCGCCGCTCACCATGGCCCCTCTCTCTCAAAAAAAACCGGGAAGGTCGCCAGGACCTTCCCGGGCTCGTCTCCGAGAGATCCGGACTACCGCTTGGAGAACTGGAAGCGCTTCCGGGCGCCCGGCTGCCCGTACTTCTTGCGCTCCTTCATGCGCGGGTCGCGGGTCAGCATCCCGGCGCGCTTGAGCTGCGGGCGGAGCTCGGTGTTGAACTCCAGCAGGGCGCGGGCGATGCCGTGGCGGACCGCTCCCGCCTGCCCCGAGAGCCCGCCGCCGGCCACGTTGACCATGACGTCGAGCTGGGAGGTCGTCCCGGTGAGCTCGAGGGGCTGCGTCACGAGCAGCCGGAGCGTCTCCCGGGGGAAGTAGTCGTCGAACGGCCGGCGGTTGACGGTGATCCGCCCCTGGCCGGGCCGGAGGAACACCCGCGCGACCGAGGTCTTCCGCCGACCGGTGCCGTAGAACTGAACCAGGTCCGCCATCACGACTCCTTCGTGCGCGGGGCCAGCGGCTGCGGCTGCTGGGCCTGATGGGGATGCTCGGTGCCCCGGTAGACCTTGAGCTTCCGGACCATCGCGCGGCCGAGTTTCGTCTTCGGCAGCATCCCGGCCACCGCCCACTCGACCACTCGCTCGGGGTGGCGCTGGAGCATGGCCGCCGCGCGCGTCTCCTTGAGGCCCCCGATGTACCCCGAGTGCGTCCGGTAGACCTTGCCGGCGAGCTTGCGGCCGGTGAGGTGGACCCGGGCGGCGTTGATCACGACGACGTGGTCACCGACGTCGACGTGCGGCGCCCATTGCGGCTTGTGCTTTCCCATCAGGAGGGTCGCCACGCGGGCGGCGAGCCGCCCCAGCACCTGCCCGTCGGCGTCCACCAGGTGCCAGCTCCGCGTGATGGCGTCCTTCTTCGGCATCACCGTCGGCATACGACCTGCGTCTCCAGCGCTGAGAGGGAGCCGAGCGGACGTCTCCGGGGACGCCCCGTCCGGCGAATCGGCAACAAGGAACCTTACCGGTCGACCCGGCGAGTGTCAACCCCGGCGACCTTCCGCCGCGCCCCCCGGCGCGCGGCGGGGGCCGGGGCGCCCGCGACGCGCAGCCGCGCCGCCTTCCCCGGCCACGGGCAGAGCGCGCGGACCGGGCAGACCGGACAGCTCGGGACCGGCGCCCGGCAGACCTGCCGCCCGTGGGCCTGGATCAGGTGGCAGAAGCGGGTCCACTGCGCCCGGGGGACCACCTCGGCGAGCTGGGCCTCGATCCGGTCCGGGTCGTCCGCCTTCGCGAGCCCGAGGCGCTGGGTGACCCGGAAGACGTGCGTGTCCACCGCGATCGCGGGGATGCCGAACGCGTTCCCGAGCACGACATTGGCGGTCTTCCGGCCGACGCCGGGGAGCGCCGTAAGCTCCGGCAGCGTCCGGGGGACCTCGCCCCCGTGCCGGTCCAGGAGCGCCCCCGCCATCGCCAGGATCGAGCGCGTCTTGGCGCGGAAGAAGCCGGTGGACCGGATCTCGCGCTCGAACGTCGCCGGGTCCGCGGCGGCGTAGTCGCGGGCGGTCCGGTACTTGTCGAAGAGCGACGGGGTGACCTGGTTGACGCGCTCGTCCGTGCACTGGGCGGCGAGGATCGTCGCCACCAGGAGCTCGAGCGGGGTCCGGAACCGGAGCGCGATCCGGGCCTCGGGGTAGGCGCGCTCGAGCTGCCGGATCAGCGCCTTCGCCCGGGCGCGCCGGCTCTCGGCGGACTCCCGCATCACGGCGTCCGCAGGGTCTGGTAGAAGCGGACGGCGACCACGGTCAGGAAGCTGAGCGCCGCGCTGTGGAGGACGAACGAGGCCAGCGCGCCGAGCACCGGGACGAAGCCGACCAGCCAGGACGCGAGCGCGACCCCGACCACGATCAGGATCGCGCCGGCCACGAGCCCGATCACCGGGCCGGGGCTGGTGCGGACGATCCGCACGCTGCGGCGCATGGCGTCCACCGCCCCGTCGCCGTCCAGCAGCACGGCCGGCAGGGTGAAGACCAGCAGCACGGCCGCGACGATCCCCGGCAGGACGAAGACCAGGAAGCCGAGCCCCACGATCGCCGTCACGAGGAACGTGGCGCCCACCACCGCGCCCAGCCGCCCCACCACCGTCGCGAGCGCCTCGCCGATCGCCGGCTCGCGTCCGCCCAGCGCATCGCGGGCCATGACCACCACGACCGCCGAGCTCAGGAGGCCGAGGATGCCCATCACCAGGCCGAACATGAACACGCCCAGGACGAACCCGGCCATGCCGCCCGCCGCCACGCCGCCGCCCCCGCCGAACAGGCCGCCCATCGCCGCCCCGATGACCGCCGCGCTCCCGCCCAGGAGGAAGAAGAGCACGAACCCCAGCACCGCGACCGCGATCGGCGGCGCGATCAGGATCGGGAACCGCACGACGGCTTCGTAGCCGACCCGGAAGTGGCCGACCAGGTCTCCGTTCGTCGCGTTCGTCATGCGCGCCTCCCGCCGAGCCCGAACCGCCCCGAGGTCGTCACCGCCGCCGCGACCGCCGTCGGAGCGCCGTCGCCACCGGGGCGGCCCCGGACGCCACCGGCGGTCAGCCCTGGCGCGCCGGCTGCGGCGCCGTCGCGGACCGGCCCGCCCCCGCGCACCACGTCACCCACGCCAGGAAGAGCGGCGCGCCGATCGCGGCGAGGACCAGGAACGGGGCCAGCCCCTCCAGCCACGTGATCGGACCGAGCGCATAGAGGGCGTCCTCCGGCTCGAAGCCGGCCAGGCTGGCCTGGGCCACCATCGCCCGACCGCTGCTCTCCTCGACGAACACGCGGACCAGGAAGATGAGCGCGACCGCCGACGCGGCGAACCCGCCCGCCAGCAGCGCCCAGCCGCCGAGCCAGCCGGCGCTCTGGCCGACCCCGGCGCCGATGAACAGGCTCACGTACCCCACCCCGGCCGCGACGTGGTCATAGTAGTGGCCGAACCGGCTGGTCCGGCCGGTCATCCGCGCGAACTCGCCGTCCATGTGGTCGAACAGCACCGCCAGCATGAACAGCGCACCGCCCAGCCGCTCCAGGAGGTCGTCCCCGGTCGCGATGAGGCCGGCGGCCGTCAGCGAGGAGAGGAGCCCGGCGGTGGTGATCGCGTTCGGGCGGAGCGCGGTCGAGCGCAGGGGACGGACGAGGGCGCGGGCCAGCCGGACGTCCCACGGCGTCATCGAGGCGCCGCGCCCCCGCAGCACGGCCCCGGCGGCCCGGCCGCCGCCGTTCCCGCCGACGGCTCCCGTCCGGCCAGGAACCGGCCCACCCGCGCCAGGGCGTCCTGGATGCGCGGCAGGGCGTTCGCGTAGGAGAACCGCAGGTAGCCCTCGCCCCCCGGGCCGAAGTCGATCCCCGGCGTGACCGCGACGTGCGCCCCGGCCAGGAGCTCGAACGCGAAGTCGTACGAGCTCCGGCAGTGGCGGCCGGCGTCCGCGAAGACGTAGAAGGCCCCGGCGGGCTCCGGCCCGACGCCGAGCCCGAGCCCCCGGAGTCCGGCGACCATCGCGCGCCGGCGCTCGTCGAAGATCGCCCGGAACCGCGCCACGTCGGCCCCGGCCTCCCGGAGCGCCGCCACCCCGGCCCACTGCACGAACTCGTTCGCGGAGATGAAGAAGTTCTGGTGGAGCCGCTGGAGCCTCCGGGCGTGCGCCTTCGGGGCGACCAGGTACCCGAGCCGCCATCCCGTCATGGCGTACGCCTTCGAGAAGCCGTTCAGCACGAACGCGCGGTCGGTGAACTCGAGGATCGTGTGGTCCGGCGCCCCGTAGCTGAGCTCGTGGTAGATCTCGTCCGACACGATCCAGAGGTCGTGCCGCTCGGCGAGCTCGGCGAGGGCGGCCAGGTCGCCGGGCGGCGTGACCGCCCCGGTCGGGTTCGCGGGGGAGTTCACGAGCACGGCCCGCGTCCGCGGGGTGAGGCGCTCGGCGACCGCCGCCGGGGCGGCGCGCCAGCCCGCCGCCTCGGGCGCCGGCACGCGGACCGGCACGGCGTCGGCGTAGCGCACGAAGTTCGGATAGCAGGCGTAGTGCGGATCGGTCAGGACGACCTCGTCCCCGGGCGAGAGGAGCCCGGTGAAGAGGAGGAGCATCGCCGGAGAGGTGCCGGCGGTCACCAGAATCTGGTCCGGCGAGACGGCCACGCCGTACCGCGCCAGGTAGCGCTCCGCGATCGCCTCCCGGAGCGCCGGCAGGCCCAGGCTGTGCGTGTACTTCGTCCGGCCGTCGCGGAGAGCGCGGATCGCCGCCGCCCGCACCGGCTCCGGGGTCTCGAAGTCGGGCTCCCCGAACTCCAGGTGCACGACCTCGTGCCCCTGCCGCTCCAGCTCCTGCGCGCGCTCGAACACCTCCACCGCCAGGAACGGCGTGATCTCCTCGGTCCGCCTGGCGAGCTCGGCGAACGACGGCGAGCGGGGCGTCGCCATCGGCCGC
>DASRDR010000273.1:0-3982 GCA_035652475.1 Candidatus Methylomirabilota bacterium
AACTTGGGGGCGGGCACCGGACCGCTCTGCGCCCCGGAGAGGACGGGGCTGCCGAGGGCGGTCGCCATGGCCGAGGCGACGAGCAGGGTCGTGGTGAGCGGCCGCTTCATCGATCCCTTCCTCCTATCGCGCGGCGGTGCCCGGGCGCCGTCCCCCGGCCGCGCGCCCGGTCGGGCCGGCTCACACTCGGGGCGTTAGATTCCGGTGCGGCGACCGGCGATGCGCCATCTCGTGGGGTGACACTGCGGTGACACGTGGACCCCCTGGGCGCTGGAAGCCCCCCGCGGCGGGTCCGGGCCGCGCCGCGCGCGGCCGGGCGGTCCCCGCGCCGGGCGCCGGTGGCTCCCGGAGCGCGGCAGGTGCACCGGGACCCGGCGACGCTGGCCCCGGGATGCGGGAGCGCGACACGCGGCGCCGCCCGTCCCGTCGCGCGGCAGGCGAACCGGAGACCGCGCCGCGCGCGTCTCACGTGCGATGGCGCCCGCGCCGGCGCGCTCCCCGTTCCCCGGCCGCCTCCGCCCCTGGCAGCGCCTGAGCGTCCGTCACGCCGTCTTCTTCGCGGCGCTGACCCTGCTGGCCGTGGGCGCGGTGGGCGGACTCACCTACCAGCGGTATCGCCGGGAGGTCGAGGACTCGGTCGGCACGCAGCTCCTGAACATCGCCCGGGTCGCGGCCCTCCTCATCGACCCGGCGCTCCACGCCGAGGTCCGGCGCACCCGGGCGGTGGACTCGGATGCCTACCGCCGGCTCCAGGCCGCCCTGGCGCGGGTCCAGGAGGAAGCGGTCCTCTCCGAGCCCCTCTACACCCTCACCGACCTGGTGCCGGAGCAGCAGGAGGCCCGCCGGATCGTGGTGAGCGGGGGGCCGTTGCGTCCCGGCGAGGTCTACCCGGTGGCGGCCGAGGTCGTCGACCCGATCCGCTGGACGCTCGAGGACGGCGTGGCGCGCTACACGGGCGTGTACCGGCTGCGGGGCGGCCAGTGGCTGAGCGCATTCGCCCCGATCCTCGGCCCGGACGGCCACCCCGTCGCGGTGCTGGCGGTCGACTACCCGCTCACGATCTACCTCGATCGTCTCCGCGCGCTCCAGCAGACCCTGTGGTTCGCCGCCGGCGTGAGCGCGCTGGGCGCGATGCTCCTCGGGTTCCTGTTCGCGCGCCACCTGACCCGTCCGATCGCCGCCCTCACCGCCGGCGTGACGCGGGTCGCCCGCGGCGACCTCACCCAGGCGCTGCCCGTGCGGTCCCGCGACGAGGTGGGGCATCTCACGGCGGCCTTCAACTTCATGGTCGAGGGGCTCCGGCAGCGCGACTTCATCCGGTCGGCGTTCGGCCGCTACGTCTCGCCGGAGGTCGCCCAGGCGCTCCTGGAATCGCCGGACGGGCTCCGCTTCGGCGGGGTGAAGCGCGAGGTCACCGTCCTCATGTCCGACCTCCGCGGCTATACCCGGTTCGCCGAGCAGGGCGACCCCGAGCAGGTGATGGAGGTGCTGAACGGCTACCTCGCGCGGATGACCGACATCGTGGTCCACCACGGCGGCACGATCAACGAGTTCATCGGCGACGCGATCTTCGCCGTGTTCGGCGCCCCGCTCCCGCAGCCGGACCACGCCGAGCGGGCGGCCGCGTGCGCCCTCGCGATGCAGAACGCGATGGCGGCGATCAACGCCGACCACGGTGCTCGCGGGCTCCCGCCCTTCGAGATGGGCATCGGCATCCACACGGGCGACGCGGTGGCCGGGAACATCGGCTCCGAGCAGCGCGCCAAGTACGCCATCGTCGGCAGCGCGGTGAACGTCGCCGCGCGGGCCGAGGGCGCGACGGTCGGCGGCCAGGTCCTGGTCACCGCCGCGACCCTCGCGCGCCTGCAGGATCTGGCGGAGGTGGGGCCGCCGCTCCGGGTGACGGTGAAGGGGCTCTCCGAGCCGCTGGTCCTCTCCGAGCTGCACGCCATCCGCGGGCGGTTCGCCCAGCGGTGGGCGGCCCCGGACGGGGGAGAGGACACCCGGCCCGTCGACCTCCCGGTGGCGTGCTGGCTCATCGAGGGGAAGGTCGTCCGCCCCCACCCGCTCCCCGGCGCGGCGGTGCGCCTCGGCCGCCGCGAGGTCGTCGCGCGCCTGGCGAGCCCGGTCGCGCCGCTGGTGAACCTGCGCCTGCGGCTCCTGCGGCCAGACGGCGCGGCGCTGTCGGGCGATCTCTACGGCAAGGTGGTGCCCGGCGACCCGTCCGACGACAGCGACCTCGCCCGGATCCGGATCACCAGCGTGAGCCCCGACGACGAGCGGCTCCTCGATGCGCTCCTGAGCGGCGCCGCCCCTCCTCCGCGAAATTCCGACCCTCGGCGCGACACCGCGTCGTAGCGGCGGCGCCGGGGCGCGCGACGGGCTGACGGCTCGCGACGCGCTGCCACGCCGCCCTGCCAGGCTGCCGGGGCTCGCGACGCCGCCGGACGCTTGCCGCGCCCCCTCGACGGCCCGCCCGCGCCGCGAGCGCCGGCGAGCCGTGATTCCGGCCGATTCGCGCCGCGCCCGACCGCCGATCGATCGCCCGTGCGCCGCCCGGCTGGAGGCCCTCGCGCCCGCCGATCGCCGGGGGCGGCACCCTTCTTGCGTCCACGGGTCGCCGCCCCGTCCTTCCGGTGCTGGAGGCGGGCGCTCATCCACGAAGGATGCGAGGGGATGCGGGGAGACGCACGACGACCGGTCACGCGCGGGAAGTTCCTCTACGTCGGAGACGAGAAGTTCTGGGTGCGGGGCGTCACCTACGGCACGTTCCGGCCGGGCCCTGACGGCGGCGAGTACGTCCGCCGCGAGCGTGTCGAGAGCGACCTGGCGGAGATCGCGGGGAACGGCTTCAACGCGATCCGGACCTACACCGTGCCCCCGCGATGGCTCCTGGACTCGGCGCTCGATCGCGGGCTGCGGGTCATGGTGGGCCTTCCGTGGGAGCAGCACGTCGCCTTCCTGGACGACGGCGCCCGGGCGTGGTCGATCGAGCGGCGCGTGCGGGCGGGCGTCCGCGCGTGCGCGGGACACCCGGCGGTGCTCTGGTACGCGATCGGGAACGAGATCCCCAGCCCGATCGTGCGCTGGCACGGCCCGCGGCGCGTCGAGCGGTACCTGCGGCGCCTGCACGAGGCGGTGAAGTCCGAGGATCCCGACGCCCTCGTCACGTACGTCAACTACCCGTCCACCGAGTACCTCGAGCTGCCGTTCCTGGACGTCGTCTGCGTGAACGTGTACCTGGAGGCGCAGGCGCGCCTGGCCGCCTACCTCGCGCGGCTGCAGCACCTCGCCGGCGACCGCCCGCTGGTGATGGCCGAGGTGGGGTTCGACAGCCGCCGCCACGGGCTCCGCGCCCAGGCCGAGGTGCTGGAATGGCAGGTCCGGACCACGTTCGCCGCCGGGGCGGCCGGGCTGTTCGTGTTCGCGTGGACGGACGAGTGGCATCGCGGCGGGTACGACATCGAGGACTGGGATTTCGGGCTCACCCGGCGCGACCGGCGGCCCAAGCCGGCCTTGACCGCGGTCAGCCGGGCGCTGGCCGAGGTCCCCTTCCCGAAGGACCTGCCGTGGCCCCGCATCTCCGTCGTGGTGTGCAGCTACAACGGCTCGCGCACGATCCGCGAGTGCCTGGAAGGGCTGCTGCGGCTCGACTACCCGAGCTTCGAGGTGATCGTCGTCGATGACGGGTCCACCGACGCGACCCCCGCGATCGCCCGGGAGTACGGGTTCCGGGTCCTCAGCACGCCGAACCGCGGCCTGAGCCACGCCCGGAACCTCGGCTGGCGGACAGCGGCCGGCGAGATCGTCGCGTACCTGGACGATGACGCGTTCCCGGATCCGCACTGGCTCCGGTACCTGGCCGCGGCCTTCCTGAGCTCCGACCACGCGGCGATCGGCGGGCCCAACATCCCGCCGGGGAGCGACGGGCCGGTCGGCGAGGGCGTGGCGAACGCCCCCGGCGGCCCCCAGCACGTGCTGC
>DASRDR010000274.1:0-2610 GCA_035652475.1 Candidatus Methylomirabilota bacterium
CCTGGTCGGGCTGGTGCAGGAGCTGGAGGGGGTCGTGGGGGTGGAGAGCCGGCTCTCGTACCTGGTGGATGACACCGAACCCTCGAGCGAGCTCCCGCTTCCGTGGACGGCGCTCACCCCGGGGCCCGGTCGTTGAGCCGAAGCGCGTCGCCGTTCGCCCACGTCCTCGCCGCCACCGACGGATCCGAGCGGGCCCAGGAGGCCACGGCCCGCGGCGCCCGCCTGGCCGCCCTGTCCGGGGCCGATCTCGAGATCGCCTTCGTGATCGACACGCATCGACCGCACGAGGAGGACGTGGACCGGCGGGCCGAAGACGTCCTCGAACGCGCGGCGGAGATCGCCCGCGCCCATCACGCCGACCCCTCGGTCCGCGTGCTCGCCGGCGACCCGGCCGAGGCCATCCTCCGGGAGGCCGCCGATCGGCGAGCCGACCTGGTCTGCCTTGGCCCCGACGCGGGTCTGCTCGGCGGGGCGATCCGGATCGGCCGCGTCGCCGCCCACGTGCTGCGGCACGCGGCATGCTCGGTGCTCGTCGGACGCGAGGCCGGCCCCGACTTCCCCTCGGTCGTGCTGTGCGCCATCGACGGCTCGGCCGGATCGGCCGGCACCGCGGGGCTCGGGGCGCAGATCGCGAGGGCCGGCGGGGCCGACCTCCGGCTCCAGCACGTCATCCCGATCTTCCGCGGCGACAGCGCCGGGTGGACGCTCGACGAGGGCGAGCCGAGCCCACCCGAGCTCGAGCCGGCGGTCGAGGCGGCGCGCTCGCTCGGGGTGGAACCCGTTCGCGAGATGGCCATGGGCCGGCCCGAGCACGCGCTGGTCGAGACCGTCCGCCGGGACGCGGTCGACCTGGCGGTCCTGGGGCACCGCGGGCTGTCCGGCGTGCAGCGCGTGCTGCTGGGAAGCGTGAGCGAGTACGTCGCGACGCACGCTCCGTGCTCGGTGCTCGTCGCGCGCGCCGGCGCAGAGACCTAGGTTCGACGGGCGGTCGGCGCCCCGGCGCCCTATCCGGAGCCCCGGTGTCCGGCGCCCTATCCGGAGCCCCGGTGTCCGGCGCCCTATCGGGCGCCCGCCTGGGCGGCCAGCGGCTTGAGCGGCGGCGCCTCCTTGACGCGCACCCTGGCGTCGACCACGACCGCCCCGTGCGGGAGCACCATGACGGGGTTGCAGTCCATCTCGACGATCTCGGGGTGGCCCTCGACGAGCGCCGACACGCGCAGGATGACCTCCTCCAGCGCCGCGACGTCGGCCTTCGGCGCCCCCCGGAACCCGTCGAGCAGCGGGAAGGTCTTGAGCGAGCGCACCATCTCGGAGGCGTCGAGGTCGGTGATCGGCGTGACCCGCACCGACACGTCGCGCACGAGCTCCACCGCCGTGCCGCCGGCGCTGCACGCGACGACCGGTCCGAACAGCGGGTCGTGCGCGACCCCGACCAGCATCTCGACCCCCTCCGAGACCATCTCCTGGACCACGAAGCCATCGAGCGCGAGGCCCGCTGCGGCGACCCGCTCGACCATCTCGCCGGCCGCGGCCTGCACGGCGCTCGGGCCCCGGAGCCCGAGCCGCACCGCGCCCACGTCGGTCTTGTGCACGATGTCCGGCCCGAAGGCCTTCAGCGCGACCGGGGTCCCGATCCGGGCCGCTGCGGCTCCGGCCTCCTCCGGCGTGCTCGCGCGCTCGGAGCGGGCCACCGGAAGGCCGTAGCACGCGAGCAGGCGCTCGACCTCGAGCGCGGTGAGCCACCCGGACTCGCGGTCGAGCCCGCCCGCGATGATGGCCGCGGCCTCGTCGGCCCGGATGTCGTGGAACCGCGGAACCGTCCCAGCCGGACGCTCTCGCCAGCGGCCGTAGGCGCACGCGCGGGCCATCGCGATCGCGGCCTGCTCGGGGAAGGCGAACGTGGGGATCCGGACCCCGTCGGCCCGCAGGTCGGCGTGCAGCCCCGCCGAGGACATGTAGGTGGTCACGACCGGGATGCGCCCCTGCACCTCGCGGATGCCGCGCACGATGCCCCGCGTGATCTCCTCGGCCTTCGTCGCCTGCGGGGGGATGTAGATGACGATCATCGCGTCGACGCCCGGATCCTCGGCCACCGTCCGGATGGTCCGCTCGTAGTCCTCCGCGGTCGCGGAGGCGATCATGTCGATCGGGTTGCCGACCGAGGCCTCGGGCGGAAGGAATGCGCGCAGGGCCGCCTTGGTGTCCTCCGCGATCGGTGGGACGTGCATGCCGTTGGCCTCGAGGGTGTCCGCGCACAAGATGCCCAGGCCGCCGGCGTTGGTGACGATCGCGACCCGGTCGCCCTTGGGGGGCGGCTGGTTCGCGAGGATCGTCGCGACGTCGAACATCTCCTCCAGCGTGTCGGTGCGAATGATCCCCGCCTGGCGGAACAGCGCGTCCACCGTGACGTCCGAGGCCGCGAGGAGCGCTCCGGTGTGCGAGGCGGCGGCGCGCGCGCCGGCGGCGCTCCTGCCCGACTTCACGGCGATCACGGGCTTGCGGCGGCCGGTCTCCCGCGCAAGGCGCGCGAACCGCCGGGCGTCGCCCACCGACTCGATGTAGAGGAGGATCACGTCGTTGCCGGGGTCCTGGTCCCAGTAGGCCAGGAGG
>DASRDR010000275.1:0-19241 GCA_035652475.1 Candidatus Methylomirabilota bacterium
CTTCCGCGAGGAGTACGTCGCGAGACGGCGATGGCTCGACGAGGCGCACTATGCGGACCTCGTCGCGCTGTGTCAGTTCCTTCCCGGCCCGGCCAGCAGCCAGGTCAGCATGGCGATCGGCACGATCCGGGCCGGAGTCATCGGCGGCATCGTGGCGTGGCTCGGGTTCACCCTGCCCTCGGCGCTCGCCCTGGTGGCCTTCGCGTATGGCGTCCAGACCGTGGGAGTCGGAGACGCCGGATGGCTGCACGGCCTGAAGCTGGTGGCGGTCGCGGTCGTCACCCAGGCCGTCTGGGGGATGGCGCGCAACCTGGCCGCGGATCGCGAGCGTGCCTCGCTCGCGATCCTCGCGGCGGTCGCGGCGTTGACCTCCCGCAGCGCCGCCGCGCAGGTGCTCGTGATCGTCGTCGCGGGGCTGCTGGGATGGCGGCTCCTGCCTGCAGCCCGCACGCCGTCGACGCGGGCGGTCCGCGTCCCGTATGGCAAGGGCCTCGCCCTCACCGCCCTGGCAACGTTCTTCGTGCTCCTCCTGGCGCTGCCGATCGCGCGCCACGTGGCGCCGAATCACGCGCTGGCGGTGTTCGACAGCTTCTACCGGGCGGGATCGCTGGTGTTCGGCGGCGGCCACGTCGTCCTGCCGCTGCTCCAGGCGGAGGTCGTGCCTCCCGGCTGGGTGACCAATGAGGCCTTCATCGCCGGGTACGGTGCCGCCCAGGCTGTGCCCGGGCCGCTCTTCACCTTCGCCGCCTACCTCGGCGCCGTCATGCGGGAGACCCCGAACGGCTGGATGGGGGCGGCCTGGGCTCTCGTGGCGGTCTTCCTGCCCTCGTTCCTCCTGATCATCGGAGGCCTCCCGTTCTGGGAGCTCCTCCGCTGGCGCACCAGCTTCCAAGCGGCGCTCCGCGGCATCAATGCCGCCGTCGTGGGGCTGCTGCTCGCCGCCCTCTACGATCCGGTCTGGAACAGCGCCATCAAGGGCCGGGCTGACTTCGGCCTGGCGCTGGTCGCCTTCGGTCTGCTGATGTTCTGGAAGCTGCCCCCGTGGCTCGTGGTCGTCCTCACGGCCGCGGGCGGCGCCGCCCTCGCGGCGCTGCCGTGACGTCGTCCGGGCCGCCGGGGCCCGGCTGGTCCGGGGCCCTCCAGCCGGACGGGAGCCGCACGGGGCTCGCGGTCGGGCCGGAGCCGGCCCGCCTGCTCGCCGGCCCCGTCGGGCAACGTGCGCTCGCGTCAGGCGAGTCCCGGCGGAATCAGGTCCGGCGCCGCTCGGCCGGGAAAAGGCCCGAGCGGCAGTGCAGGATCCCGCGCCGGCGGGGCCCGACGCGGGCCCGCCGGGCGACGCATGGCCGGCCGCCCGGGCCGTCGTGTACGCTAGCGGGCGTGAGCGGTGCCCCGGGCGTCGGGCGGTCCGCCGATGCCTCCCCTGGGAGCGGCGCCCGCGATCTGGTCACCGCGCTCCTCTGCACCTGGCTGATCGCCGGCGTGTTCCTCGACGCCTGGGCCCACAACACGCGGCCGGCGCTGGAGAGCTTCTTCACGCCCTGGCACGCGGTGCTCTACTCGGGATTCCTGGCGACCGGCGCCTGGATCCTCGCGGTCCGGTGGCGCGGCCGCGGGGCCGGCGGGGGCCGGCCCGCGGGCGGCCCGGCCGGCTACGGGCTGGCGGCGGCCGGCGTGGCGCTCTTCGCGCTGGCCGGCCTCGGCGACATGCTGTGGCACGTCGCGTTCGGGATCGAGCGCGATCTCGCCGCCCTCCTGAGCCCGACGCACCTCGGGCTCTTCGTCGCGATGCTCCTCATCGTGACCGCGCCGGTGCGCGCCGCGTGGCCGCAGCCCGGCGCGGCCCCCGCAAGCTGGCGGGGGCTCCTGCCCGTCGCGCTGTCGCTCGCCCTGACCGGCACCCTCCTCGCCGCGATCCTGCAGCCGTTCCACCCGCTCGCGCACAACTTCGCGAGCCGCCGGCTGGCGGCCCTCATCCTGGAGCGCTCGGCCGGGTCGTGGTTCGTGATGGCCCGGAACGTCCAGGCCGGGCTGGCCGGCTTCATGCTGGCGACCGTGTGCCTCTTCGGGCCGGTCCTGCTGCTGGTCTGCCGATGGCGGCCCCCGCCCGGGATGATCACGGCGATGCTGGCCTTCCAGTCGGTCCTGGTGCAGGCCTCGAGCGGGTTCCGGGAGCCGTCGCTGGCGGCGCTGGGCGCGGCGGGTGCGCTCGCGGCGGACGCGCTGGCGCACGGGATCAGGCCGTGGCGCCCGGGGCGCGGGCGACTGCTCGCGTTCGCCAGCGTCGCGCCGCCGCTCTTCTGGGGGCTCTACCTGGCAGGGATCGCGGTCCGCGACCGGGGCCTCGGGTGGCGGACCGAGGTCTGGAGCGGCACGCTCGTCTGGACGGGCCTCGTGCTGCTCGGGGTCGCCCTCGCCCTGTCGGCGGACGCCCGCCGCGCGCCGGCGGCGTCCTGAGCGCCGCGCGCCGCCGCCCGGCCGGTCGCGCACGGCGACGGTGCCGCCGACCGGTTCGTCGGCAGCGGGTGCTCCTGCGCCCGCGGATCGCTGGCCAGGAGCCCGCGCGGCGACGCGCGGCGCCGTCGCGCGGCGGCGGCGGCGTCGTGCGCGCGCCGACACGGGGGGCCGGCGCTGCCCTGATTGACATCGCGGAGCCCCGACGCTACGTTCCGCGCATGCGGCGAGGCGGGCCGGAGCGGCGACCGCCGCCCGCGGGCCCGGCGGGCTCCTGACCCGTGGAGCGGCTCGAGAGCGACATCCTCATCCTGGGCGCGGGCGGCGCCGGCCTGTGCGCCGCGCTCCACGCCGCCGATCGCGCCCCGGCGCCGCGGATCGCCGTCGCCGTGAAGGGTCTCCTCGGGCGGGCCGGGTGCACCCGGATGGTCCAGGGGGGGTACAACGCGGTGCTGGCCCCGCCGGACTCGCTCGAGGCGCACTTCCGCGACACCCTCGAGGGCGGCGGGTGGATCAACGACCAGGAGCTCGTGTGGCGGCTCGTCGAGACCGCGCCCCGCCGGCTGGTCGAGCTCGAGAACCGCTACGGCTGCTTCTTCGACCGCACGCCCGAGGGCCGCATCCACCAGAAGCCGTTCGCCGGGCAGAGCCACGACCGGACCGTCCACAAGGGCGACCTCACCGGGATCGAGATCATGAACCGGCTCGCGGAGCAGGTGTGGACGCGCCCGGCCATCCAGGTCCTCGAGGAGCATCGCGCGGTCGAGCTCCTGCAGGACGACGCCGGGCGCCTGGCGGGCGCGGTCCTCCTCGACCTCCGCAGCGGCCGCTTCGTCGACGCGCGGGCGCGGGCGACGCTCCTGGCGATGGGCGGCGGGCCGACGATGTACCGGGTGATCGCCTGCTCGGCCGACAAGGCCGCCGACGGCATCGCGCTGGCGTTCCGGGCCGGCGCCCCGCTGCGGGACATGGAGATGGTGCAGTTCCACCCCACCGGGCTCGTCGTGCCGGGCTCGCTCATGACCGGCGCGCTGCTCGAGGAGGGGCTGCGCGGCGCCGGCGGCCGCCTCTACAACGCGGCGGGGGAGCGGTACATGGCCCGCCACGACCCGGTGCGGCTCGAGCGCTCCACGCGGGACGTCGTCGCGCGCGCCTCGTTCCTCGAGATCGTGGAGGGCCGCGGCACCGCGGAGGGCGGCGTGTGGCTGGACGCCGCTCACCTGGGCGCCGACTTCGTCGAGCGGCACTTCCGGGGCATGGTGCGGCGCTGCCGGGACTTCGGGTTCGACCTGGCCCGGCGGCCGGTCCCCGTCATGCCGACCGCCCACTTCCTGATGGGCGGGATCGTCGTCGACCCCGACTGCCGCGCCGGGCTCGAGGGCTGCTTCGTCGCCGGCGAGGACGCCGGCGGGGTGCACGGCGCCAACCGCCTGGGCGGCAACGGCGTCGCGGAGTCCACGGTGTTCGGCGGGATCGCCGGGGACGTCATGGCCGACTGGGTGATCGGGCGCCCGCTCCCCGCGGTGTCGGAGCGGGCGGCGGCGGCGGTCGTTGCCCGGGTCACCGCGCCGCTCGGCCGCGGGACGCGCGACGAGGTCGCACCGCTCCGGCGGCGGCTCCGCGACCTCATGTGGGACGAGGTCGGGCTCGTGCGGACGGAGGCCGGGCTCGAGGCGGCCCGGGGCGAGCTGGACGAGCTCGCGGCGCGGCTCGACCGGATCGCCGTGCCGGGCGGCCCCGAGTACAACCTCGCCTGGCAGGCGTGGCTCGACATGCGCAGCCAGACGCTCGCCGCGCGGCTCATCGCGCGGAGCGCGCTGGAGCGGCGGGAGAGCCGCGGGTCGCACCACCGCGCGGACCATCCCGCGCGCGACGACGCCCGGGGGCTGGTGGCGGTCCACGTCGGCCGCCGGGCGGACGGCATCGCCGTGTGGACGGTCCCGGTCGCGCTCACGCGCGCCCGGCCGTCGGCTCCGGCGACGCCGGCCGCGGTCGAGGTCGGGGACTGAACCGGCGCCGGTCGCGCGCCGGCGACCGGCCGCGGCGCGGGGAGGGGACGATGGCCGACCTCGTGCTCGCCGGGCCGCTCGCGGTGGTCCTGCGGGCGGGTCGAGCACCTGGTGTTCCGGTGGGTCGAGCGGCGCACGGTGCTCCGGTGGGGCATGGCGGCCCGCCGGTGAGCGTCGGGGGGCCGGGGCGGACGAGGAACGGATGAGCGGATCGGGGCCACGGGACGCGTGGGCGAGCGGGGACGCGTACGAGCCGTACGTCGGTCGCTGGAGCCGGCTGGCGGCGCGCGAGTTCCTGCGCTGGCTCGCCCTCCCGGCGGGCGGGCGCTGGCTGGACGTCGGCTGCGGCACGGGCGCCGTCACCCGGACGATCCTCGAGGTGGTGGCGCCGGCGCGTGTGGACGCGGTCGACCGCTCGGACGCCTATGTCGCCCACGCCCGCGCGCACGCCGCCGACCCGCGGGCGCACTTCGCCGTCGACGATGCCCAGGTGCTGGCCGTCGAGCCCGGGGCGTACGATGCCGCGGTGTCCGGGCTCGTGCTCAACTTCGTGCCGGATCCGGCGCGGATGGTCGCCGCGATGGCGCGCGCGGTCCGCCCGGGCGGCACGGTCGCGCTCTACGTCTGGGACTACGCGGGCGAGATGCAGCTCATGCGCATCTTCTGGGACGCGGCGGTCGCCCTCGACCCGGCGGCCCGTGAGCTCGACGAGGGGGTGCGGTTCCCGGTCTGCCGGGCGGAGCCGCTGGGCGCCCTGTTCGCGGGCGCGGCCCTGACCGCCGTGGAGACGCGCGCGATCGACGTGCCCACCGTGTTCCGGGACTTCGACGACTACTGGACGCCGTTCCTCGGCGGTCAGGGGCCGGCCCCCGGCTACTGCCTGTCGCTGTCCGAGCCGCGGCGGGCCGCGCTCCGCGAGCGGGTCCGCGCCGCGCTGCCCGCCCGGCCCGACGGCTCGATCGCGCTGGTGGCGCGCGCGTGGGCGGTGCGGGGCCGCCGGGCCACCGATCGCTGACGGTGGCGGCGGAGCCCGGGCGAGAGCGGATCCCCCGGCGCGGCTGGACCGACGCCGGCAGCTGGCGCGGCGTGCGAGCCGGGCTCTGGGCCTGGCTCCTCCAGCGCGGGGCGGCCATCGCCCTCCTGGGCGTGATCGCGCTCCACCTCCGCAACCCGTTCGGGCGGGCGGTGCAGGCCCTGCTGCTCGGCCTGGTGCTGCTGCACGCCCTCCTGGGCGTGCGAGCGATCCTGCTCGACGTCGGGGTGCCGGTGCGGCTCCACCGGGTGCTGTTCGCGGGAGCGCTCGTCCTCGGCGCGGCCCTCTTCGCGCTGACCTGGTGGTGGCGGTGGTACTGAGGGGGCGCCCGGCGGGATCCCCTCCGGGGCGGCGCGGGTGATCCTCCGCGTGTTCCGCGGGAGTCCCGGGAGCACCGAGCGGTTCGACGAGTTCCGGGTCCCCATCACCCCCCACACGACCGTGCTGGACGCGCTGGTGCGCCTGCGCGAGGAGGCCGCCCCCGATCTGGCGTTCCGCTACGCCTGCCGGGTCGGGATGTGCGGCTCGTGCGCGATGGTGGTCGACGGCCGGGAGCGGTGGGCGTGCCGCACGCGGCTCGCCGCCGTCGCCGGGGGCGCCCCGGGCGAGCCGACCGTGACGGTCCGGCCGCTCTACCACTTCCCGCTGGTCCGCGATCTGGTCGTCGCGATGGAGCCGTTCGTCGCGCGGATGCGGGCGGCCGGCGCCGCGTTCGTCCCGGCGCCCGGGGTCGCGGCCGCGGCGACCGTCGCGCCGATCCCGGCCGGCAGCCGCGAGCGCCGGGCGATCGACGCCGCCGTGGAGTGCATCGGGTGCGGCGCCTGCCTGTCGGCGTGCAGCATGGTCGGATGGAACCCGGGTTTCCTCGGCCCGGCCGCGCTCAACCGGGCCTGGACGCTGGCGGCGGACCGCCGCGACGCGGGCGCCGCCGAGCGGCACCCCGCGGTGCTCGGGGAGGCGGGCGTGCTGCGCTGCCACGGCCAGGCGCAGTGCACCGCGGCCTGCCCGATGGAGCTCTCGCCCGCCGACTCGATCCTTCGCCTGCGCCGCCGCGCCGTCGTGCGGCTGCTCCTCGGACGGGCGTAGCCCGCCGGCCGGGAGCGGCCGCCGGCGCGCGCGTCCCCGCGCCGCCCGATCACGCCGCCGCCCACGCGACCGAGCCCCGCGCGCGTCGTGTTCATGCGGATTTAGCGGCGCGGCGCCTTGACACTCCGTGTCGGGCGCGGGTAGCATGGATCGGTTGTCGAGTGCGCCTCCTGTCCATGCAGATGGGAGGCGATTACTTTGGGGAGCCCACCATGACCGAGGCGATCCGTCGGCTCTACGCGGCGATGCCCGAGCGGCTGGCCCGGGCGCGCCGGGAGTGGAAGCGTCCCCTCACGCTGACCGAGAAGATCCTGGTCGCCCACGTTCACGACTGGACGGAGCAGGTCTGGGAGCGCGGGCGGGCGACCCTCCGGCTCCGGGTGGACCGCGTCGCGATGCAGGACGCCACGGGGCAGATGGCGCTGCTCCAGTTCATGCAGGCCGGGAAGCCCCGGGTCGCGGTGCCGTCCACCGTCCACTGCGACCACCTGATCCGCGCCCAGTCCGGCGCCGCCGAGGACCTCCAGCGGGCCATCGCCGAGAACCGCGAGGTCTACGAGTTCCTGCACTCCGCCTCGCGCAAGTACGGCATCGGGTTCTGGAAGCCGGGCTCGGGGATCATCCACCAGGTCGTGCTGGAGAACTACGCCTTCCCGGGCGGCCTCATGATCGGGGCCGACTCCCACACCCCGAACGCCGGCGGGCTCGGCATGCTCGCCATCGGCGTCGGCGGGGTCGACTGCGGCGAGGTGATGGCGGGCCTGCCCTGGGAGGTGCTCCACCCGAAGCTCATCGGGGTCCACCTGGTCGGCAAGCTCGCCGGGTGGACCGCGGCCAAGGACGTCATCACCTCGCTGTGCGGGCTCCTGACCGTGAAGGGCGGGACGAACAAGATCATCGAGTACTTCGGGCCCGGCGCCGAGTCGATCAGCGCGACCGGGAAGGGCACGATCTGCAACATGGGGGCGGAGCTGGGGGCGACGACCTCCGTCTTCCCGTACGACGACCGGATGGCCGTCTACCTCGAGGCGACCGAGCGGAGCGACGTCGCGCGGGCGGCGGAGAGCTGCCGCGAGCACCTGATCGCCGACCCCGAGGTGCTCCGGAACCCGAAGGACTACTTCGACGAGGTGGTGGAGATCGATCTCGGCACCCTCGAGCCGCACGTGGTGGGCCCCCACTCGCCCGACCGCGACCGTCCGATCTCGAAGCTGGCCGCCGAGGTCCGGGCCAATGGCTGGCCGGCCGAGATCAAGGCGGCCCTCATCGGGTCGTGCACGAACTCGTCCTACGAGGACATGCGGCGCGCGGCCCACGTCGCGCGGCAGGGCATCGCCGCCGGGCTGCGGGCGCGGACGCCGTTCCTGATCACCCCAGGGTCGGAGCGGATCTACCAGACGATCAAGCGAGACGGCATCATGGCGACGTTCGAGGCGATGGGCGGGACCGTGCTGGCGAACGCCTGCGGCCCGTGCATCGGCCAGTGGCGCCGCTCCGATGTCGGCCGCGACGAGACGAACACCATCGTGTCGTCGTTCAACCGCAACTTCCCCGGCCGGAACGACGGGAGCCAGGCGACCCTCTCGTTCCTGACCAGCCCCGAGATCGTGACCGCGCTGGCGTTCGCCGGCACGCTCGAGTTCGATCCCGTCCACGGCACGCTCCCCGGGCCCGACGGCCGCCCATTCCGCTTCACGCCGCCGGAGGGGGAGGAGCTCCCCCGGGACGGGTTCGCGCGGGGCGGCGAGGGGTACGAGGCGCCGGCGGCGGACGGGACGGGGATCGAGGTGGTCGTGCGGCCCGACAGCGAGCGGCTGCAGCTCCTGCAGCCGTTCCCGCGCTGGGACGGCCGGGACTTCGAGCGGCTGCCGATCCTGGTCAAGACGCGGGGGAAGACGACGACCGACCACATCTCGCCGGCCGGGGCGTGGCTCAGGTTCCGCGGCCACCTCGACCGGATCAGCGACAACATGTTCCTGGGCGCGGTCAACGCGTTCACCGGCGAGACGGGGAAGGGAACGAACGTGCTCACCGGCGAGGCCGGGGTGCCGCTGGTCCGGATCGCCCGGGACTGGAAGGCGCGCGGCATCGGGTGGGTGGTGATCGGCGACGAGAACTACGGCGAGGGCTCGAGCCGGGAGCACGCGGCGATGTCGCCCCGGTATCTCGGTGCCCGGGCCGTGCTCGCCAAGAGCTTCGCTCGCATCCACGAGACGAACCTGAAGAAGCAGGGCATCCTGCCGTTGACCTTCGCGGACCCGAACGACTACGACCGCTTCGAGCAGGGTGACCGCGTGAGCATCGTCGGGCTGGCCGGGCTCGCGCCGGGACGCCCGGTCGACGTGCGGATCCACAAGCCCGACGGCCGGACCGTCGCCCTCCAGGCGCGGCACAGCCTGACCGACGAGCACATCCACTGGTTCCGCGCCGGCTCGGCGCTGAACGCGCTCTCGTAAGCCACCGGCGCGCGCCGGGCGGCGGGGGCCCCGCCGCGGGCGCGGTCCCGGCCCGAGGAGGCGGCATGTCAGGTCGCGTGAAGATTCCGGCCGGCGAGAAGATCTCGATCGCGCACGGGAAGCTGGCCGTTCCCGACCGCCCGATCGTGCCGTTCATCGAGGGCGACGGAACCGGCCCCGACATCTGGCGGGCGGCGGTCCGGGTGCTGGACGCCGCGGTCGAGCAGGCGTACGGCGGCAGCCGCCGGATCGCGTGGGCCGAGGTGTACGCGGGGGAGAAGGCGCAGGCGGTGTACGGCCCCGACTGCCCGCCCAACCTCCTGCCGCGGGAGACGCTCGACGTCATCCGCGAGTACCTGGTCGCGATCAAGGGCCCACTCACCACCCCGGTCGGCGAGGGGTTCCGCAGCCTCAACGTCACGCTCCGCCAGGAGCTGGACCTCTACGTCTGCCTTCGCCCGGTGCGGTACTTCCGGGGCGTGCCGTCGCCCGTGAAGCGGCCGGAGGCAGTGGACATGGTGATCTTCCGGGAGAACACCGAGGACATCTACGCCGGCGTCGAGTGGCTCACCGGCACGCCGGAGTGCCAGCGGGTGGTGGACTTCCTGACCCGCGAGATGGGCGTCACCAAGATCCGGTTCCCGCGGACCTCGTCGATCGGTATCAAGCCGATCTCGGCGGAGGGCTCGGAGCGGCTCATCCGGGCGGCGATCCGTTACGCCGTCGAGCACGGCCGCCGGAGCGTGACCCTGGTCCACAAGGGGAACATCCAGAAGTACACGGAGGGGATGTTCATGAAGTGGGGCTACGCGCTGGCCCGGCGCGAGTTCCCGGACCGCACGGTCAGCTGGGAGGAGTGCGGCGGCAAGCCCCCGGCCGGCAGGGTCCTGGTGAAGGACGCCATCACCGACGCGTTCCTGCAGCAGATCCTGACCCGGCCCGACGAGTTCGACGTCATCGCCGCGCCGAACCTGACCGGGGATCTGCTCTCGGACGCGCTGGCCGCCCAGGTCGGCGGGATCGGCATCGCCCCCGGCGGCAACATCAACTACGACACCGGCCACGCCCTGTTCGAGGCGACGCACGGCACCGCGCCGAAGTACGCCGGGCAGGACAAGGTCAACCCCGGCTCGGTGATCCTCTCGGGGGAGATGATGCTCCGCCACATGGGGTGGACGGACGCCGCCGACCGGATCCTCCGGGGTCTGGAGGCCACCATCGCGCACAAGACGGTCACCTACGACTTCGCGCGCCTGATGGAGGGGGCCCGGGAGGTGCGGTGCTCCGAGTTCGGGACGGCCATCATCGAGAACATGCGGCGGCTCTGACCGGCGGCCGGCGAGGGGGCGAGCATGGCGAGACCGAAGGTGACCGTGGTGGGGGCCGGGAACGTCGGCGCCACCGCGGCCCAGTACATCGTCGAGCGGGAGCTGGCCGACGTCGTGGTGACGGACGTGGTGGACGGCCTGCCCCAGGGCAAGGCGCTGGACCTGCTCGAGGCGGGCCCGGTGCACGGCTACGACTGCCGGCTGGTCGGCGCCAACGACTACGAGCCGACCGCGGGCTCCGACGTGCTGGTGGTGACGGCCGGGCTGGCCCGGAAGCCGGGGATGAGCCGCGACGACCTCCTGCAGAAGAACGCCGAGATCGTCGGCGGCGTGGTGACCGAGCTCGTCCGGCGCTCCCCCGAGGCCATCCTGATCGTGGTGACCAACCCGCTCGACGCCATGGCCCAGCTGGCCTACCGTCGGTCCGGGTTCCCCAGGCACCGGGTGCTCGGGATGGCCGGCGTGCTCGACTCGGCGCGGTTCCGGACCTTCATCGCCCGGGAGCTCGACGTCTCGGTCGAGAACGTGTCGGCGTTCGTGCTCGGCGGACACGGTGACACGATGGTGCCGTTGCCGCGGTACTCCACCGTGGCGGGCATCCCGATCACCGAGCTCCTCCCGAAGGCGCGCATCGACGCCCTCGTCCAGCGCACGGCGAACGGGGGGGCGGAGATCGTCAACCTCCTCCGGACCGGGAGCGCGTACTACGCCCCGGCCGCGTCGGTCGTCGAGATGGTCGAGGCCATCCTGAAGGACAAGCGGAAGATCCTGCCGTGCGCGGCGTACCTGGAGGGCGAGTACGGGATCAAGGGGCTCTTCGTGGGGGTGCCGGTGAAGCTCGGGCGGCGCGGGATCGAGGAGATCCTGCAGATCACGCTGACCGCCGAGGAGTCGGCGGCGCTCCAGCGCTCGGCGGCGGCGGTCAAGGAGCTCACGGACAAGCTGGGCGTCTGACCGCGAGCGGATCCAGGAGGGACGGGTGAGCGGACCGGGGGTTCGGGCGGAGGCGACGGCGGTCAGCGCGGTTCCGGCGAAGCGGCTGCCGGCCGGTGACGGGCGGACGCGGATCCAGGGGCCGATCCGCTGGGACCGGTGGTGGGTCGAGCCGGCGTTGATCGTCGTCGTGCTGGGCTCGTTCATCGTGTACTCGACCTGGGCGGCGCTGCAGAACGCGCACTACTACGCGGCGCCGTACCTCTCGCCGTTCTACTCGCCGTGCCTGTCGACCGACTGCCAGCACGTCACCGTCCCGCTGTTCGGGAAGCTCCCGACGCTGCCCATCCTGGGGGCGCTGTCGCCGGCGTTCCTGATCCTGTGGGGGCCCGGGGTGTTCCGCCTCACCTGCTACTACTACCGGAAGGCCTACTACCGCTCGTTCTGGGGCGCGCCGCCGGCCTGCGCGGTGCCCGACGTGCGGCCGCACTACTCCGGCGAGGTCCGCTTCCCGCTGCTGTTCCAGAACCTCCACCGCTACGCGTTCTACCTGGCGGTCGTGTTCATCGTGATCCTGACCTACGACGCGCTGCTGGCGTTCCGGTTCCCCGGCGGGCGGTTCGGGATCGGGCTGGGGACGGTGGTCATGTGGGTGAACGTGCTGTTCCTGGCCGGGTACACCTTCTCCTGCCACTCGTGCCGGCACCTGTGCGGCGGCCACGTCAACGCCTTTTCCCGCGCGCCGCGGCGGTACGCGCTCTGGCGGGGCGTGACGCGGCTCAACGAGCGCCACCCCACGTTCGCCTGGCTGTCGCTGTTCAGCGTGGGGCTCACCGACCTGTACATCCGCCTGGTCTCGATGGGGGTCCTCCACGATCCCCGCATCGTGTTCTGACGTGCCGGGACGCCGCGCGGACGGCCACCGAGGAGAGCGCGCATGAAGGGCCTGGACGGCTACGAGGTCCACGAGTACGACGTCGTCGTGGTCGGCGCCGGGGGCGCCGGGCTCCGCGCCGCCATCGAGTCGGCGAGCCAGGGCGCCCGCACGGCGATCGTCTGCAAGTCGCTCCTCGGCAAGGCCCACACCGTCATGGCGGAGGGCGGCATCGCTGCCGCGCTCCGCAACGTGTGGCCGGAGGACGGCTGGGAGGTGCACTTCCGCGACACCATGCGCGGCGGGAAGATGCTCAACAACTGGCGCATGGCGCAGCTCCACGCCCAGGAGGCGCCGGACCGCGTGCTGGAGCTCGAGCGATGGGGCGCGCTGTTCGACCGGACCAGGGACGGCCGCATCCTGCAGCGCGACTTCGGGGGCCACCGCTACGCGCGCCTGGCCCACGTCGGCGACCGCACCGGCCTGGAGATGATCCGGACGCTCCAGCAGCAGGCGGTGGCGCTCGGCATCGACGTGTTCATGGAGTGCACCGTCAACCGCCTGCTGCGGGACGGCCCGCGCGTCGCGGGCGCGGTCGGGTACTGGCGGAGCAGCGGGCGCTTCGTGGTGTTCAAGAGCCCGGCGGTCGTGCTGGCCACCGGCGGCATCGGCAAGTCCTACGCGATCACCTCGAACTCGTGGGAGTACACGGGGGACGGCCACGCCATGGCGCTCCGGGCCGGCGCGGAGCTGATCGACATGGAGTTCGTGCAGTTCCACCCGACCGGGATGGTGTGGCCGCCGTCGGTGCGCGGCATCCTGGTCACCGAGGGCGTCCGGGGCGACGGCGGGACCCTGCGCAACAGCACGGGCGAGCGGTTCATGTTCCGGTATATCCCGGACTTCTTCCGGGCCGAGACCGCCGACAACGAGGCGGAAGCCGACCGCTGGTACGAGGACAAGAAGAACAACCGCCGCACGCCAGACCTCTTGCCGCGGGACGAGGTGGCCCGGGCGATCAACGCCGAGGTGAAGGCGGGGCGCGGGAGCCCGCACGGGGGCGTGTTCCTCGACATCTGCACCCGGCGGAGCCCGGAGTACATCAAGCGGCGCCTCCCCTCGATGTACCACCAGTTCATGGAGCTGGCCGGGGTCGACATCACGAAGGAACCGATGGAGGTCGGGCCGACCTGCCACTACGTCATGGGCGGGGTGCGGGTGAACGCGGACACGACCGCCGCCCACGGCCTCGAGGGCCTGTTCGCGGCCGGCGAGGTCGCCGGCGGCATGCACGGCTCGAACCGGCTGGGCGGCAACTCCCTCTCCGACCTGCTGGTGTTCGGGCGCCGGGCCGGCCACCACGCGGCCGAGCACGGCCGGGCGTTCAAGGGCACGCTCGCCGTCGACGCGGCCCAGGTCGAGGCCGCCGTCCGCGAGATCACCGCGCCCCTGGAGCGGCGGACCGGCGAGAACCCGTACGAGATCCAGCGCGACCTCCAGCAGGTCATGCACGGCCTGGTCGGGATCATCCGGACCGAGGCCGAGCTGAAGGACGCGCTCGGGCAGCTGGAGCGGCTCAGGGAGCGGGCCGGGCGGGTCGGGGTCGAGGGCGGCGCGACCTACAACCCCGGCTGGCACCTGGCGCTCGACCTGCGGAACCTGCTGGACGTGTCGACCGCCATCGCGCTGGCCGCGCTCGAGCGCCGCGAGAGCCGGGGCGGGCACACCCGGGACGACTACCCGAAGCCGGACCCGCGCTACGCCCGGGTGAACGTCGTCGTCCGGATGCGGGACGGCCAGATCGAGGTGAGCCAGGAGCCGCTGCCCGAGATGCCGGCCGAGCTGCGGGCTCTGTTCGAGGAGCACGCGTGAGCCCGGCCGGCGGGGCTCGAGGCCGGCCGGTCGTCGGGCGGGAGCACCCGCCCGGCGTTTCTCGCCCGGGTCGCGGTGGTGGGTCGCGCCGGGGCCGCGGAGCGCCGGGGACCGGTCCGGCCGGCGGGCCGGGGAGGGGAGGCCGATGACCGCCCGCGAGGTCTCGATGCACGTCTACCGCGGCGACCCGGCGGGCGGCGGGTTCCGCGAGTACCGCGTGCCGGTCGAGGAGGGGATGGTCGTCCTGGACGTGGTCCACCGGATCCAGGCCACCGCGGCGAACGACCTGGCGGTCCGCTGGAACTGCAAGGCCGGGAAGTGCGGCTCCTGCAGCGCCGAGGTGAACGGCAGGCCGCGCCTAATGTGCATGACGCGGATGGACATCTTCCCGCCCGGCGAGCCGATCACGATCGCGCCGCTGAAGACGTTCCCGCTGGTCAAGGACCTCGTGACGGACGTCGCCTTCAACTACGAGGTCGCGCGCCGCATCCCGGCGTTCCGCCCGGGGCCGCCCGAGCCCGACGGCACCTACCGGATGCAGCAGGAGGACATCGACCGCGGGCAGGAGTTCCGCAAGTGCATCGAGTGCTATCTCTGCCAGGACGTGTGCCACGTCATCCGCGACCACGAGGAGAACAAGCCGCACTTCTTCGGGCCCCGGTTCTTCGTGCGGCTGGCCGAGCTCGACATGCACCCGCTGGACACCCACGAGCGGCTCGAGCTGATCCGCGACCCGGCCGGCATCGGGTTCTGCAACATCACCAAGTGCTGCACCGAGGTCTGCCCGGAGCACATCCGGATCACCGACAACGCGATCATCCCGCTCAAGGAGCGGGTGGTCGACGACCACTACGACCCCCTCATGTGGCTGGTCCGGAAGCTGCGGGGATCCCGGCCCGCCGGCTGACATCTGCCCGGGCCTAGTCGGCTCCAATACCGCACACATGGGGTTCGCCGGCCGATATCGAGTCGCCCCCGGAGCGATCTCTTGCACCAGGAGGCTTGAAGTTTCGGGCCGACGCGTCGGCGCTGCAGAAGGAGAACGGACGTGCTGCGGTTCCTCGTCGTCGTCGAGCGGGCGGAGAGCAACTACTCGGCCGCTTCGCCCGAGCTGCCGGGCGCCGAGCACGTCACGGTCGCATGACCGCATGAACGTCCGCGCACGGACCGTTGGAGGGCGGCGGCCGGCGTGAAGGTCCACGAGTACCAGGCCAAGGCGCTCCTCCAGGAGTTCGGGGTGCCGGTGCCCCGCGGCGAGGTCGCCGCCACGGCGGAGGAGGCCCGCGCGATCGCCGAGCGGCTCGGAGGCCGCGTGGTGGTCAAGGCCCAGGTGCACGCCGGCGGCCGGGGCAAGGCGGGAGGAGTCCAGCTGGCCGACGACCCGGCGGGGGCGGAGGCGGCAGCCCGCCGGATCCTGGCGATGCGCCTCCGCACGCCGCAGACCCCGCCGGAGGGGATCGCGGTCCGGCGCGTCCTCGTCGAGGAGGCCTCCGAGATCGCCCGCGAGCTCTACGTGGCGGTCACGCTCGACCGGGCCCGGGCGACCCACGTGGTCATGGCGAGCCAGGCGGGCGGCATGGAGATCGAGGAGGTGGCCGCGGCCACCCCCGAGAAGATCGTCCGCGAGTGGGCCCACCCGGCGCTCGGCCTGCAGGCCTTCCAGGCGCGGGCGCTCGCGTTCGCGCTCGGCCTCTCGGGCGACCAGCACCGGGCGGCCGCCGCGCTCGTCCAGGCGCTCTTCCGGGCGTACCTGGCCCGGGACTGCTCGCTGGCCGAGCTCAACCCGCTGGCGGTCACCCGCGACGGGCGGGTCCTGGCGGTCGACGCCAAGCTCGGTTTCGACGACAACGCCCTCTTCCGCCGGCCCGAGATCCGCGCGCTCCGCGACGTCGGCGAGGAGGACCCGCTGGACGTCGAGGCGTCCCGCTTCGGCCTGAACTACATCAAGCTGGACGGCAACGTCGGCTGCATGGTCAACGGCGCGGGGCTCGCGATGGCGACCATGGACATGGTCAAGCTGGCCGGCGGCGCGCCGGCGAACTTCCTCGACGTCGGCGGCGGCGCCTCGGCGGAGCAGATCGAGAACGCGTTCCGGATCCTGGCCTCCGACCCGAGCGTCCGGGCCGTGTTCATCAACGTCTTCGGCGGCATCCTGCGCTGCGACCGGCTCGCCGAGGGGCTCATCGCCGCGGTGCGCCGGCTGGGGGTGCGGCTCCCGATCGTGGTGCGCATGGAGGGGACGAACGTCGAGCTCGGCCGGCGGATGCTGGCGGAGTCCGGCCTCAACTTCACGACCGCCGACGACATGGGCCGCGGGGCGGCCGCCGCGGTCGAGCTGGCCGGGCAGGCCCGATGAGCCCGCGGGCGTCGACCGGCCGCGCCGGGGCGGCGGCCGGCGCATGCGCCGGCGCCGGACCGGGTCCGTGTCGCGGGTCGGGGCGGCCGCCATCGCCTCTCGCCACGGTGCCCACCGATTCTCCATCGGAGCGCCCTCGCTGGTGCGGAGCCGGTTCGCCTCCGCGTCCCGGCCTGCCCGAGCCGGGCCGGCTCCGGGCACGGCGGACGCGCCGCGTCGCGGGCGGCCCCGGCGCGGCCCGGCGTCTCCTGCGGAGGTGGGACTTCGGCCACCGCCATCCAGGACGTGCGTGGCACGGGAGCGCGCGGTGAGCATCCTGGTCGATCGCCGGACGCGGGTGGTCGTGCAGGGGATCACCGGGCGCGAGGGCACGTTCCACGCGCTCCGCTGCCGCGAGTACGGGACCCAGGTGGTCGGGGGCGTCACGCCCGGCAAGGGCGGGACCGTCCACGAGGGCTTCCCGGTCTGGAACACCGTCGACGAGGCGGTCCGGGCCGCCGGGGCCGACTGCGCCCTCATCTTCGTCCCGCCGGCCGCCGCCGCGGACGCGATCATGGAGGCCGCCGCCGCGGGGGTCCCGCTCGTGGTGTGCATCACCGAGGGCATCCCCGTCGCCGACATGGTGCGCGTGAAGGCCTTCCTCGCCGGGCGCGCGGTCCGGCTGCTCGGCCCGAACTGCCCGGGCCTCATCACCCCGGGCCAGGCGAAGATCGGGATCATGCCGGGCCACATCCACCGCGAGGGCCCGGTCGGCGTGGTCTCGCGGAGCGGGACGCTGACCTACGAGGTGGTGCACCAGCTCACGCGCCACGGGCTCGGCCAGTCGACCTGCGTCGGGATCGGCGGCGATCCGGTGAACGGCACCAGCTTCGTGGACGTGCTGCGGCTCTTCCAGGACGACCCGGGGACCGAGGCGATCATGCTGATCGGCGAGATCGGCGGGACCGCGGAGGAGGAGGCGGCAGCGTTCGTGCGCGCGGCGGTGCGGAAGCCCGTGATCGGCTTCGTGTGCGGCCAGACCGCCCCGCCGGGGCGCCGCATGGGGCACGCCGGCGCGATCATCTCGGGCGGCACCGGGACCGCCGCCGCGAAGATGCGGGCCATGGAGGCCGCAGGCATCACCACGGTCCGGAGCCCGGCCGAGATGGGCGCCACCGTCGCCCGCGTCCTCGGTCGCTGAACCCGCTTCACCCCGGGGAGACGCTGCATGGCTGTCGAGCGCACGCTCACCATCATCAAGCCGGACGCGGTCGCGAAGGGCGTGGTCGGCCGGATCGTGACGCGTCTCGAGGAGGCCGGGCTCCGGATCGTCGCCGCACGCCTGGTCCGCCTCACCGCGGCCCAGGCGGCCGGATTCTACGCCGTCCACCGGGCGCGGCCGTTCTACGCGAGCCTCTGCCAGTTCATGACCACCGGGCCGTGCCTGCCGATGGTCCTGGAGGGCGACGACGCCATCCGGCGGCTGCGCGATCTGATGGGGGCGACCGATCCCGCCAAGGCGGCGCCGGGTACGATCCGCCGGGAGTTCGCCGCCTCGATCGAGGCCAACGCGATCCACGGCTCCGACTCGCCCGAGTCCGCGGCGTTCGAGATCCCGTACTTCTTCCCGGCGCTGGAGCTCCATGCCGGCTAGCCGGGGCGCGACCCCGGACGCGGGGCCCGGCGTGGCCCCGGGGGGCGGGCGAGGCGTGTTCGGCAAGCTCCTGATCGCCAATCGCGGCGAGATCGCGGTCCGCGTCATCCGCGCCTGCCGCGAGGCGGGCATCCGCAGCGCGGCGGTCTTCTCGGAGGTCGATCGCGACGCCCTCCACGTCCGCATGGCCGACGAGGCCTACCCGATCGGACCGGCCCCGGCCGCCCAGAGCTACCTTGCCATCGAGCGCGTGGTCGAGGCCGCCCGCCGGAGCGGCGCCGAGGCGGTCCACCCCGGCTACGGCTTCCTGTCCGAGCGCGCCGCGTTCGCGGAGGCGTGCGGGGCGGCCGGCCTGACGTTCGTCGGGCCGCCGCCGGCCGCGATCGCCGCGATGGGGGACAAGACCGCGGCCCGGCGCGCGGCGCTCGCCGCCGGCGTGCCGGTGGTCCCCGGGACGCGGGAGCCGGTGGGCTCCGACGCCGAGGCGCACCGCGCGGCCCGGGAGCTCGGGTACCCGGTGATGATCAAGGCCGCGATGGGCGGCGGCGGCAAGGGGATGCGGCGGGTCGCCGATCCGGCCGAGCTCGACTCGGCGCTCCGTCTCGCCCGGTCCGAGGCGGGCTCGGCGTTCGGCGATCCGGCGGTCTATCTCGAGAAGGCCCTCGTCGAGCCCCGGCACGTCGAGATCCAGATCCTCGCCGACGCGCACGGGCAGGTCGTGCACCTGGGTGAGCGGGAGTGCTCGATCCAGCGGCGCCACCAGAAGCTCGTCGAGGAGGCGCCCTCGCCGCTCCTGGACCCCGCACTCCGGGCCGAGATGGGCGAGGCGGCCTGTCGGCTGGCCGCCTCGGTCGGGTACCAGAACGCGGGGACGGTCGAGTTCCTCGTCGACGCCGACCGCCGGTTCTACTTCCTGGAGGTGAACACGCGCCTCCAGGTCGAGCACCCGGTGACCGAGCTCGTCACCGGGATCGACCTGGTGCGGGAGCAGCTCCGGCTCGCGGCCGGCGAGAAGCTCGGCTACGCGCAGGGCGAGGTCGACGCCCGGGGGTGGGCGATCGAGTGCCGGATCTCCGCCGAGGATCCCGCGGCGAACTTCATGCCGTCCCCGGGCCGGATCACCGCCTGGCGCGCGCCGGCCGGCCCCTGGGTGCGGGTCGACGCCGGGGTGGACGCCGGGGCGACGGTGCCGCTCGAGTACGACCCGCTG
>DASRDR010000276.1:0-29113 GCA_035652475.1 Candidatus Methylomirabilota bacterium
GATCCCGGGCCTGCACGCCGCCCTCGAGACCCTCCGGGCCGCCGGCTGGAAGATCGGGATCGTCACGAACGGGCCCCCGTCCCAGCACACCAAGATCGCCAACCTCGAGCTCGGTGACCTCGTCGACGGGATCTGCGTGTCCGCCGACGTCGGCGTCGACAAACCCGACCGGCACATCTTCGACCTCGCGGCGCGACGCTGCGACGCGGCTCTCGAGGGGTGGATGGTCGGCGACTCGCCCGACACCGACATCGCCGGCGGTCACGCCGCGGGGCTGCGCACCATCTGGCTCGACCGGGGCCGCCCGTGGCAGCGCACCGACCTCGTCCCGGACGCGGTCGTGACGACCATCGACGAGGCCGTGCGGCTCATCACCGGCCGCGCCTGACGTCGGGTCCCGCCCGCGTCCGCGGGTGCCGGGCCCGGCCGGGCCGGTCGTCATACTGAAGCGCATGCCGCTGCTGCGCGACCTCGCCGCCTCGGGGGTGCCGGTGTCGCCCTACCTGGCCCAACACGCCGACAACCCGGTCGACTGGTACGTGTGGGGTGACGACGCGTTCGCCGCCGCCCGGGAGCGAGACCGGCCGGTGATGCTCTCCGTGGGCTACTCGGCGTGTCACTGGTGTCACGTCATGGCCCACGAATCGTTCGAGGACCCCGACGTCGCCGGGCTGATGAACCGGCTGTTCGTGAACGTGAAGGTCGACCGGGAGGAGCGTCCCGACGTCGACGCGATCTACATGCAGGCGGTGCAGGCGATGACCGGCCACGGCGGCTGGCCGATGACGGTCTTCCTCACGCCCGACGGTGTCCCGTTCTACGGCGGCACGTACTTCCCCCCGCAGGACCGGCACGGGATGCCGGGCTTCCCGCGGGTGCTCGCGGCGGTCGCGGAGTTCTACCGCGACAAGCGCGGCGAGGCCGCGGCGGCGGGCCGGCAGCTGCTCGATCGGCTCCGCCAGGCCGAGGCGGTCCGGGCGGGCGGGGAGCTCCTGACGCGCGACGTGCTCGACCGCGCCTACCAGGGCCTGGCAGCGGAGTTCGACGCCCGGCACGGCGGGCTCGGCCGTGCACCCAAGTTCCCGCAGCCGATGGCGTTCGACTTCCTGCTCCGCTACTGGGCCCGGCGCGGGGCGCCGGACGCGCTGGCCATGGTCCGGCAGACGCTCGACCGGATGGCGCGCGGCGGCATCCACGATCAGCTGGGCGGCGGGTTCCATCGCTACTCCGTCGACCAGGCGTGGCTCGTGCCGCACTTCGAGAAGATGCTCTACGACCAGGCCCAGCTGGCGCTCCTGTACGTGAACGCGTGGCAGGCGACCGGGGCGCCGGAGTACGCGCGCGTGGCGGCGGCCACGCTCGACTACGTCGTGCGCGAGATGGCCCACCCCGCCGGCGGGTTCTTCTCCACCCAGGACGCCGACTCCGAGGGCGAGGAGGGCCGGTTCTTCCTGTGGACGCGCGAGGAGATGGAGGCGCTCCTGCCCCCGGACGAGGCGCGGGCGGCGCTCCGCTACTGGGGCCTCCTCGAGGGGCCCAACTTCGAGGGCCGGAACATCCTGCACGTGCCGCACGAGGCCCGCGACGTCGCCGCGGCGCTCTCCCTCGCGCCGGCGACGCTGGCGGAGCTCCTGCACCGGGCGCGCGGGCGGCTGGCCACGGCCCGGGAGCGGCGGGTCAAGCCGGCGCGCGACGACAAGGTGCTGGCGGGCTGGAACGGGATGATGCTGCGGGCCTTCGCCGAGGCCGCCCGGGCGCTCGGCCGCCCGGACTACCTGGGGGTCGCCGTCCGGAACGCGGAGTTCCTGCTCTCGGCGCTGGTCGTGGACGGGCGGCTCCAGCGGACCTGGAAGGACGGCCGGGCCCGGCTCCTCGGCTACCTCGAGGACCACGCGATGGTCGCCGACGGGCTCCTCGCGCTCCACGAGGCGACGCTCGACGGGCGCTGGCTGGACGAGGCGCGCCGGCTCGCCGACACGATGCTCGACCTCTTCTGGGATGCGGGGGTCGAGGGGTTCTTCGACACCGGGCGGGACCACGAGGCGCTGATCGTCCGTCCACGCAACCTGTTCGACTCGGCGGTCCCGTCAGGGTCGTCGGTGGCGGCTGACGTCCTCCTCCGGCTCGCCGTCGTGACCGGCGAGACCGTGTACGAGCGCCGCGCGGTCGAGACGCTCCGGGCGGTCGCCCCGCTGATGGCCCGCTACCCGGCGGGGTTCGGCCGCTTCCTGGCGGCGCTCGACTTCCACCTCGGCCCGGCGGTGGAGGTCGCGGTGGTCTGGCCCGCGGGGAGCCCGCCCGGGGCTCGGGAGCCGCTGCTGGCCGAGGTGTTCCGGCGGTACCTGCCGACCCGGGTCATCGCGGGCGGGGCCGCCGGAGAGCGCCCGGACCTGCCGCTCCTGGCGGGCAAGCCCGCCCGGGAGAGCCGGCCCACCGCTTACGTGTGCGAGCGCTACGCCTGCCAGGCGCCGACGATCGATCCGGCCGAGCTCGGGGCGCAGCTGGACCAGCGCGGCGGAGGCGCCCGCCCGGGCGGCGCCGGCCGTTGATGCGGGTCCCCGGCGAGGCTATAGTCGTGGCACTCGCAACCACCCAAGGAGGGAATGCACCCATGCGCTTCGCACGAGCCGTTCTCGTGGCGGCGGCGGCCATGGTGCTCGCCGCGGCCGGTCCGGCGCCGGCCCAGACGTTCGTGATGGGCATCCAGGGCGAGCCGGTCCAGTTCGACCCGGCGGTCATCACCGACGGCATCTCGGCCTGGACGACCAACCAGGTGTACGACCCGCTGGTCCGGTACAAGGGTTCCACGACCGAGGTGATACCGGCCCTGGCCGAGAAGTGGTCGGTCTCGGCCGACGGCAAGGTCTGGACGCTCGAGATCCGGAAGAACGTGAAGTTCCACGACGGCGAGCCGCTGGACGCGGCGGCGGTGGTGTGGAACTTCGAGCGGTGGTGGCACGAGAAGCACCCCCAGCACGAGAACCAGGTGAAGGCCGGCCAGACGTTCGAGTACTGGGAGGGACAGTTCGAGGGCTTCGACGACAAGTCGATCGTCGAGAAGGTGGAGGCGGTGGGCTCCCACACCGTCAAGGTGACCCTGAAGCGGCCGCAGGCGCCGTTCCTCCAGAACCTCGGCATCTTCAGCTTCGGCATCGCCAGCCCGAAGGCGGTCGAGAAGTGGGGCACCGAGTTCGGCAAGCACCCGGTCGGCACCGGGGCGTTCAAGTTCGTCGAGTGGAAGCCGAACCAGGAGGTCGTGCTGGAGGCGAACCCCGACTACTGGGGCCCGAAGGCCAGGATCAAGCGGCTCGTGTTCCGCAACATCAAGGACAACTCGCAGCGGTTCGCGGCGCTGAAGGCGGGCGAGATCCACGGGATGGAGGGCCTCAACGCCGACGACATCAAGGTCGTCAAGAGCGATCCGAACCTCCAGCTCCTCCTCCGTCCGGCCAACACGACGGGGTACGTCGCGTTCAACTACAAGGTCAGGGAGTTCCAGGACAAGCGGGTCCGCGAGGCGTTCGCCCACGCCATCAACAAGAAGGCGATCGTCGACGCGCTCTACGGCGGGACCGGCATCGTCGCCACGAACTTCCAGCCGCCGGCGCTGTGGGGCCATAACAAGGCGCTCAAGGACTTCGAGTACAGCACCGCCCGGGCGCAGGAGCTCCTGAAGCAGGCCGGCTTCGCGAACGGGCTCGGCGAGATCACGTGGGAGGACGGGAAGAAGGAGCCCCTCGTCCTGTGGTACAACTCCCGCGCGCGCCCGTACTTCCCGAACGGCAAGGAGATCGGGGAGGCGATCGCCGCCGACCTGGCCAAAGCGGGCGTGAAGGCCCAGCTCCAGACCGCCGAGTGGGCGGTGTATCTGGACAAGCGGAAGAACGGGCAGCTGCCGCTCTACATGCTCGGGTGGACGGGGGACAACGGCGACCCGGACAACTTCCTGTGCTACTTCTTCTGCTCGCCGGGGGCCTCGCGGGAAGGGTTCTACGCCAACAAGCCGCTGGCCGACCTCCTCCTGCAGGCAGCGTCGATCACGAACCAGACGGAGCGGGCGAAGCTCTACCAGCGCGCGGAGCAGATGCTCCACGACGACGTGGGCCGGCTCTTCATCGCCCACAACCAGCCGCCGCTGGCGTTCTCCCGCCGGGTGAAGGGCTACGTGCCGAACCCGACCGGCTCCGAGTACTTCAACACCGTCGAGCTCGTCAAGTAGCGCGGTCCTGCTGACCGCCGGGGAGGGCGGGGCGGGGTGAGGCGGTACGCCATCCGGCGCAGCCTCACCGTCGTCCCCGTCCTCCTCGGGATCTCCCTGCTGGTCTTCGGCTTCATCCACCTCATCCCCGGCGATCCCGCCGTCACCATGCTGGGTGAGCGGGCCACTCCGGAGAAGGTCGCCGAGGTCCGGGCGCGGCTGGGGCTGGACCGGCCGATCTGGCAGCAGTACCTGATCTACCTCGGCAAGGCGCTCCACGGGGACCTCGGCCTCTCCATCGTCCGCGGCGACCCGGTGCTGACCGATCTCCTCCGCCGGTTCCCGGCCACGGTGGAACTGGCGACGGCGGCGATCTGCCTCGCCATCGCCGGCGGGGTGCCGGTCGGGATCGTCTCGGCCGTCTGGCGAAGGTCGCTGGTCGACAGCCTGGCCCGGGTCTGGGCGCTCACCGGCGTCTCGATGCCGATCTTCTGGCTGGGCGTCATGCTGGCCTGGGTCTTCGGGGTCGAGCTGGGCTGGCTCCCCACCGGCGCCCGGCTCGATACCGCGGCCGACTACGAGCCGTGGACCTACTTCGTCATCCCCGACGCGCTGCTCCAGCGCGACTGGGCGATGGCCCGGGACGCGCTCCGCCACCTGGTCCTGCCGGCGGTGGCGCTGGCGACCATCCCCCTGGCGGTGGTCGCCCGGATGATGCGGGCCAGCATGCTCGAGGTGCTGTCGCGCGACTACATCCGCACGGCGGACGCCAAGGGGCTCGGGCGGGCGGCGGTGATCCTGCGCCACGGGCTGCGGAACGCGCTCCTGCCGGTGCTGACCGTGATCGGGCTCCAGGTGGGGGCGCTCCTGGCCGGCGCGATCCTCACCGAGACGATCTTCTCGTGGCCGGGGATCGGGCGCTGGGTGTACGAGGCCATCGAGTCCCGTGACTACCCGATCGTGCAGGGCGCGAGCCTCTTCGTCGGGGTCGTCGTCGTCCTGGTGAACCTCGCGACCGACCTTCTCTACGCGGCGGTCGATCCGCGGATCAAGTACGACTGATGACCACGCGGGTCGAGACGGCGCCGGCCTTGATGGTCCCGGCCACCCGCGGCCAGAGCCCGGCCGCCGCCGCGTGGCGGCGCCTCCTGGCCAGCCCGGTCGCCCGGGCGGGGCTCGTGATCGTCTGCACGTTCGTGCTGATCGCGGTCCTGGTGCCGGTGCTGCACGACTACGATCCCCGCACCGACTCGAACCTGGCGCTCCGGCTCCGGCCCCCGGGGCCCGAGCACGCGTTCGGCACCGACTCCCTCGGGCGCGACATCCTGGTGCGCGTGGTGCACGCCACGCGCGTGTCGCTGGGGCTCGGCGTGAGCTCGGTGGTGGTGGCCGCGGTGGTCGGCTCGCTGCTGGGGCTGATCGCCGGGTACGCCGGCCGGTGGATCGACCTCGTGCTGATGTTCTGCATGGACATCCTGCTGGCGTTCCCGTCGACGCTCCTGGCGATCGCGATCGTGGCGATGATCGGCCCCGGCCTCCGCAACTCGCTCCTGGCGATCAGCACGGTGGCGATCCCGATCTACGCCCGCATCGCGCGCAGCGCGGTGCTGGAGCTCCGGGAGCTGGAGTTCGTGACCGCCGCCCGGGCCCTGGGCGGCCGGGCGGCCCGGGTCGTGCTCCGCCACGTCCTCCCGAACGCGCTGCCGCCGCTCATCGTCCAGACGACGCTCGCGGTCGCGTTCGCGGTCCTCGAGGCGGCCGCGCTGGGGTTCCTGGGGCTGGGCGCCCAGCCGCCCACGCCGGAGTGGGGGGCGATGCTCGCCGACTCCTACAAGTACTTCACCAGCGGCTCCTGGTGGGTCTTCTTCTTCCCCGGCGCGGCGATCATGCTCTCGGTGCTGGGGTTCAACCTGCTGGGCGACGGCCTGCGCGACGCGCTCGACCCCCGCCTGCGGGCGGACTGATCTCCGAACGCCGCCCCTCGATCACGCCGCCGCCCGCGATTCGCCCGGGGGGGCCCGGCCGGCGCGTCCCCGCCGGCCCGCGGTCCCGGGGCCGCTACGCGCCGTTCCCGCGGCTGCGGCCGATCTTCACGGTGGCTTCACGCGCGATCGACTATCGTCCTGTGGGGCAGGCCGAGCGAGTCGGTCCTGGGCGCGGTCCGGCGGCATCGCCGCGAGAGCCCCGGGCGGTCGACCGGGGCTCTCGGACCGCGGAGATCGCGGCGGAGGCGAGGTGAGGCGGGATGGCGGAGGCGGAGCCGAGCGATCCGGCCCACGCGCCCGGCCCGCGGGCGGCGGCGGCGGCCGGCGGGCGCGAGAGCCGCCCGCGGCCCGTGGCCGCCCCCGTCCGGGGGATCAAGCGACGGCTGCTGGGGCGCCCGATCCCGACCGCCCTCGAGAAGCACGAGCGGCTCGGACGCGCGACCGGGCTCGCCGTCTTCGCGTCCGACGCGCTCTCGTCCAGCGCGTATGCGACCGAGGAGATCCTCTTCATCCTGGTGCTGGCCGGCGCCACGGCCCTCCATGCCGCGGTCCCGATCTCGCTGGGCATCGGGCTGCTCCTCCTCGTGGTCGTCGCCTCCTACCGCCAGACGATCCTCGCATACCCGAGCGCGGGCGGCGCCTACATCGTCAGCCGCGAGAACCTCGGCACGTATCCGAGCCTGGTGGCCGGCGCGGCACTGCTGACCGATTACGTGCTGACCGTGTCGGTGAGCGTCGCCGCGGGGATCGCCGCGATGACGTCGGCACTGCCGGCGCTCTACCCATACCGGGTCGAGCTCTGCGTGCTCGGCGTGGTGGGCATCATGCTCGCCAACCTGCGCGGTGTCCGGGAATCCGGCCGCGTCTTCGCGGTCCCCACGTATGCGTTCATCGCGTCGTACGTGCTCATGATCGGCTGGGGAATGGTGGTGTGGTGGCAGGGCAGCGCTGCTGCCACCCCGGGCGTGGTCGCGGCGGCAGTGCCCGCGGCGACGGAGCCGCTGACACTCTTCCTCGTGCTCCGGGCGTTCGCGTCGGGCTGCGTGGCCCTCACCGGCATCGAGGCCGTCTCCAACGGGGTGCCGGCGTTCCGACCTCCGGAGGCCCGGCACGCGCGCCAGGTCCTGGTGATGCTCGGGGCCGTCCTGGTCTCGTTCTTCATCGGGATCACGGTTCTGGCGCACGTGTTCGGGCTGGTGCCGGCGGAGCAGGAGACGATCAACTCGCAGCTGGCGCGGCGGGTGTTCGGCGACCGGAGTCTCCTCTACTACGTCGTGCAGGCCATGACGATGCTCATCCTGGTGCTGGCGGCAAACACGAGCTTCGCGGATTTCCCCCGCCTCTCATCGTTCATGGCCCGCGACGGGTTCATGCCACGCCAGTTCGCGAGCCGGGGCGACCGGCTCGCGTTCTCGAACGGGATCGTGATCCTGGCCGTGCTGAGCGCGACGCTGCTCGTCGTGTTCCGGGCCGACACGCATGCCCTGATCCCGCTGTACGCGGTGGGGGTGTTCGTGTCGTTCACGCTGTCCCAGACGGGCATGGTCCGGCACTGGTTCCGGGACGGGGGGCCTCGCTGGCGGCTGCGCGCGGCGCTGAACGGCGTGGGGGCGGCGGTCACGGGGGTCGTCACGGTGATCATCGGGATCACCAAGTTCACCCATGGCGCGTGGATCGTGGTGCTCCTGATCCCGGTTCTGGTGCTCGTGCTCCGGGGGATCCGTCGGCACTATGAGGACGTCGCGCGACAGCTTTCGCTCTCGCTCGACGCGGCGCCGCCCGACGCGCTGCCGCCGCCCGAGCACGAGGTGCTGGTGCTGGTCGGCGACGTCCACCGCGGGGTGCTCGCGGCGCTGCGCTACGCGCGGGCGATCTCGCCGAGCGTGCGGGGGATCTACGTCGACAGTCACCCGGAAGGACGACAGCGACTGGAGGAGCGCTGGAGCAAGTGGGCAGTGGGCTACCCGCTGGCCGTCCTGCCCTCGCCCTACCGGTCCGTGGTGGGGCCGCTGCTGAAGTACCTGGACCGTCTGCAGCGCGAGGCCCCCGAGAGGCTGATCACCATCGTCGTGCCGGAATTCGTGCCGGCGCGGTGGTGGCAGCAGCTGCTCCACAACCAGACGGCGCTGCTGATCAAGGGGGCGCTGCTCTTCCGGCCTGGCGTCATCATCGTCAACGTGCCCTATCATCTCGGTCCCCCGGGAGAGGCCGGCGGCGTCGCACGGCCCGGAGCCTGACCCGCGTCCGAGATGCCGGCGACGATGACGGAAGGGGCCATGGGGCGATACAGTACGGGGGGCGGTGCGCCTGACGGTGCGCGCCCGACTCGGCTTCCGGGACGCGCGCCGCCAGCCCGTAGAGCAAGATGCGGGACCCGCATCCAGGCGGGGTCCCGAGGAGGATCGCATGTGGGACGAGCCCCTGGTGCTCGGGATCCGGACGGTCCGGTCGCGGCTGATCGTGAGCGCCGACGGGTACCCGTCGGCCGAGATCATGCGCCGCGCCCACGAGGCGTCCGGGGCGGAGCTGGTCACGCTGGCGGTGCGCGGGCTCGACGCCGCGGGCAGCGGCCGGCCGCTCCTGGAGTCGCTGGGTCGGGACCGCGTCACGATCGTGGCGACGACGTCGGGGTGCCGGACGGCGGACGAGGCGGTCCGGACCGCCTACCTGGCGCGCGAGGCCGGCGTCGGGGAGCTGGTGAGCGTCGACGTCGTGGGCGACTCGCGCACGGAGATGCCGGACCTGCCGGCCATCCTGGAGGCGACGAAGGTCCTGACCGCGGACGGCTTTGCCGTCCTCGCGGTGGCGGGCACGGACCCGGTCGCCGCCCGGCGGCTCGAGGACGCCGGCGCCACGGCGGTCCTCGTCGCGGCCGCCCCGGCGGGCTCCGGGCTCGGGGTCTCGAACCCGTACGCGCTCCGGCTGGCGCTGGAGTCGGTCACGGTCCCGCTGATCGTGGCGGGTGGGATCGGGACCGCGTCCGATGCCGCGCGGGCGATGGAGCTCGGGTGCGCGGGCGTCCTGGTCGGGCACGCGATCACCGGTGCCCGCGACCCGGAGGTCATGGCGGAGGCGATGCGGCTCGGCGTCGAGGCCGGGCGCGGCGCCTACAAGGCGGGACGCGTCTCCCGACGCCTCTATCGCGACGCCTTCGGCTCACCGGACTGAGCCGCCGCGGCGCGGGATCCTTCGCTCGCCGCCGGCCGCGCCCACGCGGCCCGTGTCCGTGACCGCCGTCCGGTGACCGCTCCGGACGTCGTGGTGGTCGGGGCCGGCGTCATCGGAGCGGCCTGCGCCTGGGAGCTGGCCGGCGCGGGGCTGCGGGTGAGCGTCCTCGAGCGCTCCGCGCCGGGGGCCGAGGCCTCCGGCGCGTCGGCCGGCATCCTGTCGGGCTTCAGCGACTCGCGCGCGGATCCGCTCGCCCGGCTCTGCCAGCTCGGCCGGGACCTCTACGAGTCCCTGGCCGACGCCCTCCGCGAAGAGGCGGCCGTCGACATCGAGCTCGGCCGCGCCGGGCATCTGGACCTGTGCCTCACCGGGGCGGACCTGGAGTGGGCCCGGCGCCTCGCCTCGGCCCCGGCGCATCGGGCGGAGCGGCTCACCGTGCTCACGGAGGAGGACCTCCGGCGACTCGAGCCGGGCGTCACCCCGGAGGCGCGCGGCGCGCTCCACATCCCGCGCGGCTCCTGGGTGGACACCGAGAAGCTCGTGCGAGCACTGGTCGCCGCCGGCGAGCGGCGCGGGGCGCGCTATTGCGTGGGCGAGCTTGTGGAGGGGATCCTGCGGGAGCGCGGGCGGGTCGTGGGCGTCCGGGTGGCCGGCCGACGCCTCGAGGCGGGGGCGGTGCTCGTGGCGGCCGGCGCCTGGAGCAGCACGCTGACGGGGTGGCCGTCAGGGCTCCGCGTCCGACCGGTGAAGGGGCAGATGCTCGCACTCGGCAACGCCCCCGCCATCATCAGGCACGTGCTCTACCGCGGCGAGGCGTACCTGGTCCCTCGACTCTCGGGCGAGTGCCTGGTCGGCGCGACCGTCGAGGACGGCGTCGCCGATCGCCGGGTGACCCTCGAGGGGCTGGACTGGTTGACCACCCAGGCGATCGCGGCCGCGCCGGGCCTGGCGGATGCTCCGTTTCTCCGCGCCTGGGCGGGCATCCGGCCGGCCAGTGCGGACGGGCTGCCTCTGGTGGGCCCGTGGCCGGGAGATCCCGGGCTCCACGTCGCGACCGGCCACTACCGGAACGGCATCCTGCTGGCGCCCGTGACTGCCCGGATCGTGCGCGACTGGCTCACCGAGGGCGCCTCGTCCCTGGGCGAGCTGTTCCACCCGGGTCGGCTCGCGGCGTCAGGCTGAGTCGCCCGCGCCGGCGGTGGCGGCGGAGTGCCGGCCGGGACGGGCGGGGACCGCGCACCGCCCGGTCGGCGCGGCGGTGGCACGGAGTCGTCGTGCGCGAGCAGGACGAGCGAGGGGGCGGGCCGGTGCGCCTCGGGTCGCCGCGTCCGGGCGCGTGGCGGGCGGATGATAGGATGCCTCCGTGTACGGCTCTCCCCCCGCTCCGTACCCCCGGCGGGTCGTCTGCCTGACGGCCGAGACCACCGAGATCGCGTTCGCCCTGGGGGTGGGCGACCGCGTCGTCGGGGTGCCGGGGACGGCGCGCCGCCCGCCGGAGGCGCGCCAGCGCCCCAGGATCGGCGGGTTCACGACGGTCCATCTCCCGAAGATCCTCGACCTCGCCCCCGACCTGGTGCTCGCCTTCTCGGACCTGCAGGCCGACGCGGTCCGGGAGCTGGTCCGGGCCGGCGTCCCCGTGCTGGCGCTGAACCAGCGCAGCGTGACGGAGGTCTTCCAGGCGATCCTGCTCATCGGCGGCGCGCTGGGGCGGGAGGACGCCGCACGCGGCCTGGTCGCCGACATGGAGGACGAGATCCGCCAGGTCCGGGAGTTCTCGAGCATGTGGCTCGACCGGCCGCGGGTGTACTTCGAGGAGTGGCCCGATCCGCCGATCGCCGGGATCCGCTGGGTCTCCGAGCTCATCCAGATCGCGGGGGGCCAGGACATCTTCCCCGAGCTCCGGGAGTCCCGGGAGGCGCGGGGGCGGATCGTCTCGCCGGAGGAGGTGGTCCGGCGAGATCCACAGATCGTGGTCGCCTCCTGGTGCGGGAAGCCGGTCGACCTCGAGTCGATCCGGCGCCGGCCGGGGTGGGCGGCGATCTCGGCGGTCCGGTCCGGGCGCCTCCACGCCCTGGACCCGGCGGACATCCTTGCCCCCGGTCCCTCGATCCTCCGGGGTCTTCGCCGGCTCCACGAGCTCGTCCAGGCCTGCATCGCGGGGGAGTCCGGCCCCGCGGCCGTGACATCAACCGACGACTTCGAAGATGATTTGTAAATCTTTGTAGAACATGTCGTAAAACACAGTCGTCCTGCCTCGGGTCCCCCCCGGTTCCGTGTGGTACGATTGGGGTGCTCACGACGTGCCGTCACCCCGGACCGGGAGACCGCCATGGCAACGACTTCCCCGACCGCCCGTCCCGAGGGCTTCTTTGCCGATCGGTTCGGCCTGACGCCCGCGCGCCTGGAGGCTCTGGTCGGGTCGGCGGCCCGGCGGGTCGACTACGCGGACGTCTTCATCGAGTACCAGGTCGCCGAGGAGCTGGTCCTGGAGGACGGGGTGGTCAAGCGGGCGTCCCGCTCCATCACCCAGGGCGGAGGGATCCGCGCCCAGTCCGGCGTCCGGACCGGCTACGCGTACACCGACGACCTCGACCTCGGCCATCTGGAGACCGCGGCGCGGCAGGCGTGCACCATCGCCGAGCACCCCGGAGAGTCGGCGGTCGTCGCGGTCCACACCACCCCGCGGCCCCACGACCTCTACCGGGTTCCCGAGACCCCGCTCGACGCCGCCCTCGACGCGAAGGTCGGCCTCCTCCGCCGGGTGGACCGGCTGGCCCGCAGCCGGGATCCCCGGGTGCGGCAGGTGATCGCCACCCTCGCCTCCGAGGAGCAGACGGTCCTCATCGCCACCGCGACCGGCTGGCAGCTGGCCGATGTCCGGCCACTGACACGCTTGAACGTGACCGTCATCGTCGAGGAGGGCGGCCAGCGCGAGATCGGGACGTTCGGCGGGGGCGGCCGCGTGGCGTTCGACTTCTTCCTCCAGGAGGAGCGCTGGAGCCGGTTCGCGCGCGAGGCGGTGCGGCAGGCGATCGTGAAGCTCGGGGCGGTGCCCGCGCCGGCCGGCACGATGACCGTCGTCCTGGCGCCCGGCTGGCCGGGGATCCTCCTGCACGAGGCGGTCGGCCATGGTCTCGAGGGCGACTTCAACCGGAAGGGCGTCTCCGCCTTCACCGGCCGCCTGGGCGAGCGGGTCGCGTCGGAGCTGGTCACGGTGGTCGACGACGGGACGGTGCCCGGCCGCCGCGGCTCCCTGAACGTCGACGACGAGGGGACACCGACCAGCCGGACGGTTCTCATCGAGAACGGGGTCCTGACGGGGTACATGCAGGATCGGCTCAACTCGCGGCTCCTCGGGATGCCGCTCACCGGGAACGGCCGGCGGGAGTCGTTCCAGCATCCCCCGATGCCGCGGATGACCAACACCTTCATGCTGGCCGGCCAGGAAGCCCCGGAGGACATCGTCCGCTCCGTGGCCCGCGGGCTCTATGCCGTCTCGTTCGGCGGCGGTCAGGTCGACATCACCAACGGCAAGTTCGTGTTCTCCGCGAGCGAGGCCTACCTGATCGAGGGCGGCCGCATCACCGCGCCCGTGAAGGGCGCGACCCTCATCGGCTCGGGTCCCGACGTGCTCACCCGGGTGAGTCGCGTGGGCCACGACCTCCGGCTGGACGAGGGGATCGGCACCTGCGGCAAGGACGGCCAGTCGGTCCCGGTGGGCGTCGGGCTGCCCACGATCCGCGTCGACGGGATCACGGTCGGCGGGACCGAGGTCTGAGCGGTGGCCGCGCCGGGCTGGAACGGGGCGGCTGGCGGCCCCGACGCCGACGTGCTCGAGCGGCTGGACGACCTCCTGCGCCGGGCGGACGCCGCGGGGGCGGTCGAGGCCGACACCTTCCTGGTCCAGGAGGAGCTCCAGACGGTACAGGTCCGCCTGGGGACCGTCGAGTCCCTGAAGCACGCCCGCGAGAACCGGTGCTCGCTCCGGATCTTCACCGCGACCGGCTCGGCGTCCGCGACGACGTCGGATCTCTCGCCCGGCGCGCTCGCCCGGCTCGTGGACGAGACCGTCCGGCTCGCGCGGGTGGCCGAGCGGGACGAGCACTCCGGCCTCCCGGACCCCGGGACGCTCGGCGCGGCGGCTCCGGTCGAGCTGGACCTCTGGGACGACGCCGCCGCGAAGCTCCCGCCGGAGACGAAGATCGAGTGGGCGCGGCGGGCGGAGGCGGCCGCGCTCGAGGCGGATCCCCGCGTGCGCAACTCGGAGGGTGCCGAGTTCTACGACCGCCGGGCGCAGGTCGCCTACGCGAGCAGCGGCGGCTTCCGCGGCCGGTTCCGGGTCTCCTCGTTCGCGCTCTCGGTCACCCCGGTGGCGGTCGACGACGGTCACATGGAGCGTGACTACTGGTACACGTCGGCCCGGCACCTGGCCGACCTCGAGAGCCCCGAGGCGGTCGGGCGGGAGGCCGCCCGCCGGGCCGTGCGGCGGCTCGGCGCGCGCAAGGGCCGGACGACCGAGGTCCCGGTCGTCTTCGACCCCGAGACCGCGGCGAGCCTCGTGCGGAGCCTGGCGGTGGCCGTCTCCGGTCCGAGCCTGTACCGCGGGACGTCGTTCCTGATCGGCCAGCGCGAGCGGCGGGTGGGCTCCGACCTGGTCACCATCGTCGACGATCCCCTGATGGTCCGCGGCCTCGGCTCGCGGCCGTTCGACGGCGAGGGCATTCCCAGCCGGCGCACGGTCGTGGTCGATCGGGGCATGCTGCGGAACTATCTCCTGGACACCTACAGCGCCCGGCGGCTCGGGCTCGAGGCGACCGGCCACGCGGCGCGCGAGGACGGCGGCGGCATCACCGTCGGCTACACGAACCTCTACCTGGAGCCGGGCTCGTGGGCCCCCGAGGACATCGTGGGGAGCGTGGACCGCGGGCTCTACGTCACGGAGCTGATCGGCTTCGGCGTGAACTTCACGACCGGCGACTACTCGCGCGGGGCGGTCGGGTTCTGGATCGAGGAGGGGGAGCTGACGTACCCGGTCGAGGAGATCACGGTCGCCGGCAATCTCCGGCAGATGCTCCAGGACGTCGAGATGGTCGGGCGGGATCTCGCCTTCCGCGATCAGACCGCGGCTCCGACCGTCAAGATCGCCCGCATGACCGTCGCCGGGCAGTAGCTCCCGGCGCCCCGCCCGCCCGCTGCCGAGCTCGCCCCCTCCCGGGCTATGCGGGAGCGCCACGTCGCCGGCGCTCGCGCGTCCGCCCGCGGTTGACCCGCTGTTCGCGCGCGTGCTATCACCGCGCTCGTGACCGGCCCACCGGACCGGCGCCGGCGCGCGGCCGAGGCCTGGCCGGGGATCACGATCAGCGGCATCGTCATCCTCGCGGCGGCGGTGCTGGCGGACGCCTTCGGCGAGGGTCCCCACGGCGGTCCCCGGCTCTACGTGGGGCTCGGGCTGGGGGCGGCGGTGCTGGTTCTGGGGTACGTGCTGCGCCGGTGGGAGCGGCCGCCCGACAAGGAGCCTCGCGATGCGCTATGACCTCCTGCTCCGTGGCGCGCACCTCATCGATCCGGCGGCCGGCGTGGACGGCCGCCGCGACGTCGCGTTCGCGTCTGGCCGCGTTGCGGCGGTGGACGCGGCGATCCCGCCGGCGAGCGCCCGTCAGGTCGTCGAGCTCGGGGGGGCGTACCTGGCCCCGGGCCTGATCGACCTCCACGCCCACGCGTTCATCGCCGGCCACGACCTCGGGATCGACACCGACGCCGTGTGTCGCGCGACCGGCGTCACCACGCTCTGCGACGCGGGGAGCGCGGGCGCGGCCGCGTTCCCGGGCCTCCGGGAATACGTGATCGCGCGGGCCGACACGCGCGTGCTGGCGTTCGTGCACCTGGCCGCGATCGGCCTCAGCCACCTGGCGATCGGCGAGCACTGCTACCTCGCGTACTCGGACCCGGCGCTCGCGGCGGCGACGGCCCGGGAGCACCGGGAGGTGGCGCTCGGGATCAAGGTGCGCATCCAGGCCGAGGTGGTGGGGGAGCACGGGCTGGAGCCGCTCCGGCGGGGGATCCAGGCGGCGGATGCGGCGGGCCTGCCGGTGATCGTCCACGTCAACAACCCCCCGGTCGAGTACGCGGAGGTGCTGGCCCTGCTCCGGCCCGGCGACATCGTGAGCCACTTCCTGCACGGGCGGGGCTCCGGGATCCTGGACGCCCAGGGGCAGGTCAAGGACGCGGTGCGGGCCGCCCGCCGGCGCGGGGTCCTCTTCGACGTCGCCCACGGCCGAAACCACGTGAACTTCGGGGTCACGCGGGCAGCGCTCGCCCAGGGGTTCCTCCCGGACTCGATCTCCTCGGACCTGACGCGGCCGGGTCGGGCCGGGGTGGTCCGCGATCTGCCGACCACGCTCTCCAAGTTCCTGAGCCTGGGCATGCCGCTCGGCGAGGTCGTACGGGCGGCTACCGCTGGGCCGGCGCGGGCCATCGGCCGGGCCGGGGAGCTCGGAACGCTCGCGGTCGGCGCCGCGGGGGACGCCGCCGCCTTCGTGGTGGAGGAGGGGCGCTTCGCCTACCAGGACGCCGACGGCAACACTCTGGAGGGGGACCGCCGCTGGGAACCGAGGCTCACGGTGCGGGCCGGCCGGGTCAGCTGGTCGCATCCGGGGTAGGGCGGCCGCGCGCGTCCGCGAGACCCGGGCGGCGGCCGGCCGCGGTCCGACGGAGCGTGCGGCCGCTCCGCCGGCCGGGGCGGCGATCCGCCCGCGCCAGCCGGCCGGGGAGGGCATCCGGCCCGCGCGCCGCGGTCGCGGCCCGGGGCGGGCGCCCGATCGCCCGGCCGCCGGCTCAGCCGACCAGCATCGAGAGGAGCAGCGCGCCCAGCAGCAGCCGGTAGACGACGAAGGCGAGCAGCGTACGACGGCGGAGGTAGGCGATCAGGAACCAGATCGCCGCCAGCCCCGCGGCGAACGACGTGCCGACCCCGAGGGCGACGTTCCACGCCTCGCCGCCGGCCCCGCCGCGGGCGAGTGCGGCCGTCTTGAGGAGTCCCGCGCCCGCCGTGATCGGCAGCCCCAGCAGGAACGCGAACCGGGCCGCCGTCGGCCGGTCCAGCGCGAGGAACAGTCCGGCGGAGAGCGTGATCCCCGAGCGGGAGGTGCCCGGGATCAGGGCGAGGATCTGGGCCAGCCCGATTCCGAACGCGCGCGCGACCCCGACCTGCCGCAGCTCGTGCACCCGGCCGCGCGCCGCCTGCCGGTCCGCCCACCAGAGGATGATCGCGCCGACGATCGTCGTCACCGCGACCACCGCGGTCGAGCGGAGGCGGGTCTCGACGGCGTGCTCGAGGGCCAGGCCGGCCAGGGCGGCCGGCACGGTGCCGACGGCCAGCGCGACCATCAGGCGCCGGTCGCCGACGCGGCCGGCGAGGAGGCCGGCGGCGACCTGCCAGAGCTCGGGCGCGAAGTAGCAGAGCAGTGCGAGCGCGGTGCCGAGGTGCACGGCGGCGTCGAACGCGAGGCCCTGGTCGGGCCAGCCGAGCAGGGCGGGGACCAGGATCAGGTGGCCGGACGAGGAGATCGGCAGGAACTCCGTCGCTCCCTGCACCAGTCCCAGCACGACGGCATGGAGCGGGGTCATGGCCGAGACACGGGGGCGGCGCGCGCGCCGCTAGCCCACGATGTCCTCGCCCCCGTCCACGCCCAGCACGTTGCCGGTCATCCACGCGGTGGCCGAGTGGGAGAAGGCGACGATCGCCCGGCCGACGTCGGCCGGTGTGGTGAGCCGGCCGCCCGGGTTCCGCGCCAGCGCGGTGGCCTTGATCCGGTCGGCGCCCGGGATCTTCTGGAGCGCGGGGGTGTCGGTGACGCCAGCGCGGACTGCGTTGACCGTGATCCCGCGCGGCCCGAGCTCCATCGCCAGCTGCCGGACGTGGGACTCGAGCGCCGCCTTCGCCGCCGACACGGGGCCGTAGCTCGGGAGGACGCGCGTCCCGCCCCCGCTCGTCATGGCGAAGACGCGGCCCCCGCGACCCATGAGGCCCCGCGCGACCACGTCCTGGGTCCAGTACACGAGCGTGTGCGCCATGACGTCGAGCGTCATCTCCATCTGGTCCTTGGAGACCGCCTCCCGCGGGGTCTCGGCGACGAACGGGCGCAGCGAGCCGAACGCGAGCGAGTGGAGCAGCACGCGGAGGCGGCCGGTCTCGCCGCGCTGCTCGAGCTCCCGGGCCAGCGCATCGAGCACCTCCTTGCGCCGGTCGGCATCGGCGGCGTTCACGTTGAAGAAGAGCGCGTGGCCGCCCAGCCGGCGGACCTCGGCCTCGATGCGCTCGGCGTTGGGAAGCGTGGCCTTGCGGTCGAGGTGCACGCCGGCCACCGACATCCCGGCGCCGGCCAGCGCCAGCGCCGTCGCCTCCCCGAACCCGGAGGAGGCGCCCAGGATCAGCGCCCAGCCGGACAGACGGATCGGGGGATCCTCGGGACCGTGGAGCATGTGGGCGGGCCTCCGCCTCGTTGAGTGTGAGCGTCGACCGCATTCTAGCGCAGGGCCCGCTGGCGCCGCCACCGCGCCCGGTGACCCTCGGGTGGGCGGCATCCCGCGCGCTCGCATTGAGCGGGTCCGCGCGCCGTGGTAGGCTCCGCTCGGTGCGGCGCGCCGCGTCCCCTCGCCGGTCCTCGCCGCCCGAGGAGGTCCGGTGAGCGCCGTCAAGGACGAGATCCAGCACGCGGTCGACCGGCTGGGCGACGAGCTCGACCAGCTCTCCCGCCAGATCCACGACCACCCCGAGCTCGGCTATCAGGAAACGCAGGCCTGCGCCTGGCTCTGCGAGTTCCTGGAGCGGCACGGGCTCCAGGTGGAGCGCGGGGTCGGCGGCGTGCCGACGGCGTTCCGCGCCGCGGTCCCGGGCGGCGCCCCGGGGCCGACGGTGGCGATCCTCTGCGAGTACGACGCGCTCCCCGGCATCGGCCACGCGTGCGGCCACAACGTGATCGCGGCGGCCGGGGCCGGTGCCGGCGCGGCGCTGGCCGCCGTGCGGACCCGCCTGCCCGGGGGGCGCGTCCAGGTGATCGGGACGCCGGCCGAGGAGGGCGGCGGGGGGAAGGTCAAGCTGGTCCGGGCTGGCCTGTTCCAGGACGTCGACTGCGCGATGATGATCCACGGCTTCGACCGGACGATCCTCCACCAGGACCTCCTGGGCATCGTCCGCGTCGACCTGGAATGGCGGGGGCGCGCGGCGCACGCCGCGACCGATCCCTGGGAGGGCGTCAACGCGCTCGATGCCTGCATCCAGACCTTCAACGCGGTCGCGCTGCTCCGGCAGCAGGTCCGCCCCCACTGCCGGGTGCACGGCATCATCACCCACGGCGGCGTGGCCGCGAACATCATCCCCGAGCTGGCCCGGGCGACCTTCTACGTCCGGGCGCCGGCGATCGACGAGATGTGGCAGCTCTACGCCCGGGTGGTCGCCTGCGCCGAGGGGGCGGCCCGCGCGACCGGGACGTCGCTCGAGGTCCGCCAGCACGAGATGGTGTACGAGCCCCTCAAGCGGAACCAGACCCTCCTCGACCTCTTCGCCGCCAACCTGCGCGCGACCGGGCTCGCCGACGATCCGCCCATCCCCGACCGTCTGGGCTCCTCGGACGTCGGCAACGTGAGCCAGGTGATCCCGGCGATCCAGCCGATGATCGCCATCGCCCCGCGCGGGGTCCCGATCCACAGCCGGGAGTTCGCCGAGGCCGCCGTGGAGCCGCTCGCCCGGGCTGGCCTCCTGGCCGCCGCCAAGGCGATGGCCCTCACCACCTACGACCTGCTGGCCGACCCCGCCCGCGTGCGCGCGGCCCGGGAGGAGTTCGCCCGGAGCTGAACGGCCGGCGATGGCGAAGACGGCCGGCATCGTCCTGATCGGCAACGAGCTCCTCTCCGGCAAGGTTGCGGACCAGAACGCGCTCTACCTGTGCCGCGAGTTCCGTGCGCTCGGCGTCGACGTGCGGAAGATCGCCGTCATCCCCGACGAGGTTCCGCTGATCGCGCGCGAGGTGGCGGAGTTCTCGGCAGCCCACGACTGGGTCTTCACCTCGGGCGGCGTCGGGCCGACCCACGACGATGTCACGATCGAGGGCGTCGCGCGCGCGTTCGGGCTGCCGGTGGTCCGCGACCCCGGCCTGGCGGCGAAGCTCGAGGCCGCGTACCACGGTCGCCTCAACGACGCGCGGCTCCGGATGGCGGAGATCCCCGCTGGCGCCCTCCTCCTGGCCTCCGACGACCTGGTGGTCCCGGTGGTGGTGGTGCGGAACGTCCACGTCTTCCCGGGCGTGCCGGAGATCTTCCGTCGGAAGTTCGACGCGATCAAGGAGCGGTTCCGCGACCGGCCGTATCTCCTGCGGAGCGTCTACGTCCAGGTCGGCGAGGGGACCCTGGCCGAGCATCTCAACGCGATGCTGGCCGCCTTCCCGGCTCTCCTCTGCGGCTCGTACCCCGAGATCGCCAACCCGGAGTACAAGGTCCGGATCACGCTCGAGTCGAAGGATCCCGGGTACCTGGAGGCGGCGCTGCAGGACCTGCTGGGGCGGCTCCCCGCCAGCGCGGTCGTCCGCGTGCAGTAGGGCGGAGCGTTCGCGCTACGCCTCCGGCCCGTCGTCCTCCGGGCGCGGACGCACCACCACGCGGTCGCCGTGGACCCGCGCCACGAGCGGCCAGAGCGCACCCCCGCCGCACGGGCCTCCGGCGCAGCGCCCGGTGTCGGGCTCGTACAGGGCGCCGTGCGTCGCGCAGATCAGGAGCCGCCCGTCCTCGGTGAAGAACTCGTTGGGCCACCAGTCCAGCGGGGTGCCGGCGTGGGCGCACCGGTTCACGTAGGCATGGAAGGCGCCGCCGACGTTCACGACGAACGCCTCCACCGGCCGTCCGCGCCACCGGAGCGGGAACTTCGCCGCGCGGCCGGGAGGGATGTCGATCGTCGCGCCGGACCACTCGGCGGGCGCGCTCGCGGCGGGGGCGCTCATGGCGCGTATGTTACAGTGAATCCGTGTCGACGACCGGGCCGGCGGTCGAGGTCCGCGACGTCGCGAAGACCTTCCGGGCCGGCTGGATTCGCCGTCGCCGGCAGCCCGCGCTCCGCGGCGTGTCGTTCACCGTTTCCCCGGGAGCCGTGTTCGGGATCCTCGGCCCGAACGGCGCCGGGAAGACGACCCTGCTGTCGATCCTCGCCACGCTCCTGGTCCCGGACGCGGGCCAGGCGCGTGTCCTCGGCCTGGACGTCGGGCGCGACGCGCACCGGGTGCGGGAGCGCATCAACCTCTCGTCGGGCAGCGCGTCGTTCCTGTGGAGCCTGACGCCCCGCGAGATCCTCGACGTGGCCGCCCGGAGCTACGGTCTCGGCGGCCCCGAGCGACGGCGGCGGGTCGCGGCGCTGCTGGCGCGGTTCGAGCTCACCGCCCACGCCGCGGTGCCGTACAACGAGCTGTCGACCGGGCTCAAGCAGCGACTGGCCCTCGCCAAGGCGTTCGTCAACGATCCGGAGCTGATCATCCTCGACGAGCCCACCGTCGGCCTCGACCCCGACATTGCCGCCCGGGTCCGGGAGCAGATCGCCGCCGTCCGGCGCGGGCGCACCGTGACCATCCTGCTCTCGACGCACTACATGCGGGAGGCGGAGGAGCTCTGCGACGAGGTCGTCTTCCTGCGGGAGGGACGGATCCTGGCCCAGGGCGACCCGGAGACGCTCAAGCGCGAGGTGCTGCTCGGCGATCGCATCACGCTGACCGTCGAGGGCGGCGGCTGGGAGGGGCTCGCGCGGCTCCCCGGCGTGCTGGCGTGCGCCGGCGGGGCCGCCCGCGTCGAGCTGGTGGTCGACCACGCGGGCAAGCGATTGGCCGAGCTCCTCCGGTACCTCGAGGAGCGCGGGATCCCGGTGACCGAGGTCGCGGTGAGCGAGCCCACCCTGGAGTCGGTCTTCATCGAGCTGGCGCGGCCGGGCCGCGCGGCCGGGCCGGAGCGCCCGTAAGGCGAGGGGCTGGCGCGGTGACGCCCGCGGTCGGCCGGGAACTGATCAAGGTCTCGGCGTTCTTCCAGCGGAGCTGGTGGATGGCCCGCCGGAACTTCTTCACCCTGTTCGAGATCGCGTTCTGGCCGGTGGTCGGCCTCCTCTCGGTCGGGCTCATGACGGCGTTCCTGGGCGTGGCCCCGGAGACCGTGGTGTTCGTGCTGGTCGGGACCTTCGCCCTCTCCACGGTCCAGGTCTGCCAGCTCGACGTCGCGTACGCCGTGCTGTTCGACATGTGGTCGAAGAGCATCAAGCACCAGCTGGTCGCGCCGATCCGGCCCTGGCACCTGGCGCTGGGCGCGTGGCTGATGGGGCTCCTCCGCGGCGCGGCGGTGTTCGTGCTCCTGGCGGCGGTGAGCCGGTGGGCGTTCGGGGTGAGCGTGGTCTCGCACGGCGTGGCGCCGGCCGCCGCCCTGCTCGGCGGGCTCCTGCTCTCGGCGGCCGCGGTGGGCCTCCTGGTGTGCTCGCTGCTCCTCCTCTTCGGGCTGCGGGCGGAGCTGTCCGCGTGGTCGGGCGTGACGCTGATCCTCCTCCTCTGCGGTGTCTACTACCCGGTGTCGGTGCTGCCGCCGGTCCTCCGGTCGGTGGCGGCCGGCGTGCCGCTCACGTACTTCCTGGAGGCGTTCCGCGAGCACTACGGGTTCGCCCCGGTCTTCCGCGCGCCGCTGGCGCGCGGGTACGTCCTGGCGGGCGCGTACGTGGTCGGCGCCTACCTCCTGTTCACGTGGGCCATCGCCAGGGCGCGGCGGAGCGGGATGCTCCTCAGGCTCTCGGACTGACCCCGTGCGCGAGGGCGGCGGGACGCGCGGCACGCCACGGAGCGCCCGGGCCCGGGTCTGCGCGCTCGCGGCCCGCGCCGCCGGGGCGACGCTGGTCGCGCTGTGCGTGGCGACCATGGCGCCGGGCGGACCGGGGCCGGCCGGCGCCGAGGGCGTCCAGCGTTACTCCGGCCGGGTCACGGGCGTGGACCTCGGGCGCGGCCTGGTCGTGGTCGAGGAGCTCGGCCGGCGGGGCCGCCCGGTCCGGCACGAGGTCCTGGTCGAGGACGCGACCCCGCTGGTGAGCGCGAGCCGGCTCAAGCCCTGGGACGCCCGCGGCTGGAGCGGCTACGGCGAGACCCCGGTCTCGCTGGCCGATGTGCTGGTCGGTGACTTCGTCGTGGTGGAGTCCGTGGAGCTCGAGGGCCAGAGCGTCGCCCGCCGGATCACGATCGTCGAGACCCGGAAGACGCCCTGACCCGCGGGGGCTACAGCGGGGCGCCGACCTGGGCGACCGCGTCCACCTGGAGCGCGCCGACCGCGAGCGCGGGCGCGTGGACCACCTCGTCCGCCGCCCACACGGTCGTGGCCTTCGCGGTCGGCGTCGCCCCGACGACACCGTCCAGCACGCTCGCGATGTTGTCGCTGATACGGATCGCGTTTGCCCGGAGGGGGGCGGCCAGGCGCCCGTCGCGGATCACGCAGGAGTCCCCCACCACCGTGCAGGTGAAGTCGCCGGCCTGGAGGCCGTTGATCGGGTACGTGTACCAGATCCGCCCGATGTACAGGCCCTCGCCGATCCGGCGCAGCAGCGCGTCGAGCGGCGCGGTCTCGCTGCACTCGACGAAGACGTTCGTCGCCGCGATCGCCGGCGGGGCCGCGAAGCTCCGGCCGCCGCCGGCCGCGAACCGGAAGCCGTTGCGGGGGACGAGGGCGGCGGCCGCCCGCGCGGGATCCACGCCGAGCTTCGCGCGCCCGCCCGGGTCCCGCAGCAGGCGCTGGGCCTCGTACCAGTTCGTGAGCAGGCCGACCAGGATGCCGCGCCGGATCAGCTCGGTGCGCCCGGTCGGGAGCCCCTCGCACGTCACGCCCTTCGAGCCTGCCAGCCCGGCGATCGCCCCGTCGTCGTAGATCGACAGGACAGGGGAGGCGACGCGCCGGTCGAGGCGTCCCAGGAACGGGGTGGTCCCGGCGAAGAACGCCGAGGCGTGGAGCGCGGGCAGGATCAGGTTGTTCAGGAGGTCGGCGACCGGCTGGGGCCCGAGCACGACCGCGTAGCGGCCGGACGGGATGCGCTCGCCGCCGATCGCGCCGATCGCCGCGCGGGCTGCCTCGGTGCCCGCGTCGGCGGTGAACGCGTCGAGCCGCGTGTCGATCGACCACCCCGAGCCCTTGGCGTCCGCGGCCTCGACCATCGCGGTCACCGACGCGGCGAGGAGCGCGGACTCGTCGGCCTCGCCGTCCGGCAGCGCCGTCGAGGCGACCGCGATGCGCTCCTGGACGACCGTCACGTCGCCGCCGAGGATCAGGCCGAGCCGGGCGAGCCCGGCGGCATCGCCGGCCATCTCGGCCAGGCGGGGCGCGTCGAGGAAGGCCCGGAGCCCGGCGCGTACCACCCGCCAGCCCGCCCCGACCAGCGCCGCGTCGTCCAGCGCCAGCAGGCGCGGATCGTGGTACGCCTCGAGCCGGCGGCGCTCCGCCCCGGACCGGGGCAGCGAGACGAACGCCGGGTCGTGCACCGCGCTCGCGCGGGCCTTGGCCAGCGCTCGCCGGATGCCGTCCGGCGAAAGGTCGGACGGCTCCGCCCCGAACCCGAGGCGCGGCCCGGTGGGTCCGTCGAACACGACCTGGAGCCCGAGGCCGTGGGACGCGGTCGACTTGGGCTCCTCCACGCCGTTGGAGGGGATGTGCGAGGTGTAGGCCAGGCGGGCCAGCAGCTGCGCGTTGGCGGCGACGAACGCCTCGCACTCGCGGACGCCGGGCTCGCCAGCGACGAGCGCGACCGCCTCCCGCGCCGCCCGCACGAGCTCCGTGGTGGAGGGGCCGAGCGGCCCGGCCGCGGCGTCGGACCCGATCACGCGGGCCCGACCAGCCGGGCGCGGCTCCGCATCGTGGGACCGCCGTTCCCGAGCCGCTTGGTCTGCATCGGCTGTCCCTTGCCGCAGTTCGGGATCGGGTAGATCCGGAAGTCGGTGCCGACCGCGTCGATGCCCATGAGGTACTCGCGCGAGTCGGCCAGGATCCCGCCGTCCCGGTAGAGCCGTCCGAGCTCCCCGTGCCGGATCTCCCGGACGCGCCGGGCCGAGATCAGGAAGTTCTCCCGGCTCTCCGCGATCGACGGGATCCGATGCCCGGCTAGGTAGTAGCCGTGCTCGACGTCCCGGACGATCGCCGCCGGATCGTCGGCGCCCGGCGCGAAGACGGTCGTCGACATCCGGATCAGCGGGACCAGGCAGGCCTCGCTCGCCTTGTAGTGGCCGTTGGGCTCGGCGCCCAGCACGGCGGCGGTCTGGCGGCTGTTCAGGAACTCCGTGAAGATCCCGGCGTCGAGGTGCGTCACCCGCCGCCCCGGCGTGCCCTCGTCGTCGTACCGGTAGTGGCCGTAGCCGGGCAGGGCCGGGTCGGAGTACGCCGAGACGAGCGCGGAGGCGACGCGGCGTCCGACCTGGGTGTCTTCGAGCGCGCGGAGCAGCCATGACCGGCCGGCGTACGCGGTCTCCAGCTTGAGCCCGCGGTCGAGCTCCGAGGGGTGGCCGACGATCTCGTGCGCGACCAGCGCGTTGTAGTGCGGGTCGGTGACGACGACGACCTCCCCGTCGGTCGAGGGGAGCGGCGGCGCCGCGGCCAGCTCGGCCGCCTCGCGGGCCAGGGCGAGCGCGAACGTGCGGAGATCCGGGAGCTCGAGCGCCCCGTCGTGAGCGCCCTCCAGCACGACCTCCCAGCCGCGCTGGTGACCGATTACGTCGTAGAGCTCCTGGCTGGTCTCGGGGGTCGCCGCGACGACGTAGGCCACCCCCTGGGTGAGCGCGACGCTCTGGTCGACGAGGGCGCCGGCCGAGGAGCAGTAGAGCTCGCGCCCGAGCTCGGTGTGGGTGCCCACATGGCTGAACGCCAGTCGCGGGTCGACCGCCCGCACCTCGCGCGCGATGTCGGTCGTGACCCGCACGATCTCGTCGAGCGGGACCGCCCGCGGATCCCGGCCGTAGCGGGCGGGCACCCGGTCGCGGGCCGGCGGGACCGCGCCGAGCCGCGTATCGGCCAGGCTGGCCCCCAGGGGGGCGAGCTCCGCGCGGACCTGCGCCTTCCCTTCCGCGCTCGCGATCGCGCGGCCATGGGCCCGGCGCATCGCCTCGCGGACGATCCCGGCCAGCCGCGGCAGGTCGGCCGCGCCGAGCGTCTGCCCGGCGTACCCGGCTGCGACCGCGCGCCGCCGCGCCAGCACCCGCACCCCCAGCGCGCATGCGTAGTCGTCGCTCGCGAACTTGGGCTCGCCGTTCTCGGCCGCCGCCATCTTGGCCTCGGTCACCGCGAGCCGCACGTCGGCGTGGACCAGGTCGGGGAGGGCCCGCGCCGCCCACCCCGTGCACAGGTCGGCGATCGCCGGCGCGAGCGCGTCGATCGCGCCGGTGGTGACGGCGCGGGGCACTGCGGTCAGAGCGGCTCGACGAGCACGGGCTCTCCCGGCTCCACGTCGCCCCGCGGCTCCTCCAGGATGATCAGGCAGTTGGCGGCGACCATGGAGGAGAGGATGCCCGAGCCCTGGGGGCCCGTGGTGGAGACCTCGAAGCCGCGCTCCGTGAAGCGCAGCACGCCTCGCTTGAATTCCCGGCGGCCCGCCTTCTTGCGCATGGGCTCGACCGCGCGGGCGGTCAGGCACTCGGGGTCGAGCCGGCTGCGGCCCCCCAGCTTCCAGAGCGTCGGCCGCACGAAGAGGTGGAAGCAGAGCATCGAGGCGACCGGGTTGCCGGGGAGCCCGAAGAACTGCGCCGCGCCGATCCGCCCGACCGCCAGCGGCCGGCCGGGCTGCATCGCGACCTGCCAGAATTCGATGCCCCCCAGCTGGGCCAGCACGCGCTTGACCAGGTCGTAGTCCCCGACCGAGACGCCGCCCGAGGTGAGGACCACGTCGGCCTGCCCGGCCGCGTCGGCGAGGCGTGCCCGGAGGAGGTCCTCCACGTCGGGGACGATCCCCAGGTCGAGCGCCTCGGCGCCCGCCGCCTCGGTCATCGCGGCGAGCGAGAACCGGTTGGCGTCGTAGATCTGGCCGGGCCGCCGCGGCCGCCCCGGCTCGACGACCTCGTCCCCGGTGGACAGGAGGGCCACGCGAGGCGGCCGGTGGACCCGCGTCTCCGGGAAGCCGAGCGAGGCGAGGAGCCCGAGGTCCTGGGGGCGGAGCACCGCCCCGGCCCGGAGCACCACCTCGCCGGCGCGGACGTCCTCGCCGCGGGCCCGGACGTTGGCGCCGGCGTCCACCGCGCGCAGCTCGACCTCGCCCGGCGCCTCGACGGCGAGCTCCTTCGGCACGACGGTATCCGCCCCCGGCGGCATCGGGGCGCCGGTCATGATCCGCAGCGCCTCGCCTCGGGCGATCGCGCCGGCGAAGACGCCGCCGGCCGGGAGATCGCCGACGACCCGGAAGCGGGCCGAGCCGCCCGGCCGGAGGTCGGCCGCCCGGACGGCGTAGCCGTCCACCGCGGAGTTGTCGGCCGGCGGCACGTCGAACGGCGCCCGCACGTCGCACGCCAGGACGCGTCCCAGGGCGCTCCGGAGCGGGCGCGTCTCGGGCGCTGTCGCTCGCTCGACCTGGGCGAGGATGCGAGCCCGGGCGTCCGCGACGGCAATCATGGGCGGCGCCGGTATTATACCGGGGCGGCTCTGCTATAGTGGCTCGGAGACACGATGGACGAGGTCCGCGAGTCGATCGTCGCGACGCGCCGCGCCGGCGCGGAGAGCGTCGCCGCGGTGCAGCCGGGCGATCCGTGGGGCGTCCCCGCGAGCCGGCCCGACGCTCCCCCGACCCCGCGCGATGCCGAGGCCCTCCGGCCGGGGGGGCTCGTCCGGCGCGGCGTCGCGCTCGGTCTCGACCTGGTCGCGGTCATCGTCCTGTGGGCCGCGGGCGGCGGGCTCGCCGCGGCGGTGGTCGCCGCCGCCCCGGGGTTCGTCCTCGGCGCCCAGGCGTTCGACCTCACTTGGAGGATCGTCGTCCCGGGGGCCTACTTCGTGCTCGGCCACGGCACCGCCGGCCAGACCCTCGGCAAGCGCCTGGTCGGCGTGCGCGTGGTCGACGTGCGTGGGGCGCCGATCGGCTACGTCCATGCGCTCGGCCGGCTCCTGGCCACCGCCGCCGCGGCGGCGCCGCTCGGGGTCGGCCTGGCGCTCGCCGGGTGGCGCGCCGATCGTCGGGGGCTCCACGACCTCCTGGCCGGGACCCGGGTGGTCCGGCGGTGAGCCTGCGGCCGGCGTCGGCCGCCGGGAGGTGGAGCCGACGATGAGCCTCGACGTGCTGCGGGCGGCGGCCGACCGGATCGCGGCCGGCGAGCGCCTCGGGCTGGCGACGGTCGTCGCGACCCGGGGGTCCACGCCCCAGAAGGTCGGGGCCCGGCTCCTCGCGCGCGACGGGGCGCGGGTGGCCGGGACGCTCGGGGGCGGCGCGGTCGAAGCGGCCGCCATCCAGGACGCCTGGCGCGCGGCGGTCGATGGCGCGCCGGCCGTCCGCGAGTACGCGCTCTCGTCGGCGACCGACGAGTGGGGGCTCGCGTGCGGCGGCACGATGGTCGTCTTCGTGGAGCGGATCGACGCCCGCGCGCGCGAGTGGCTCGAGCCGGTCCTCGCCGCGACGTCGGGGGGCGAGCCGCTGGCGGCGGTGACCGTGGTCAGCGGCGCCGGCGCGGGCCGGCGGCTTCTGGTCCGGGACTCGCGCGCGACGGGGGGGGCCGACGACCCCGCGCTGGGGACCGAGGCGGTCGCACTCGGCCGCCGGGTGCTCGCGCGCGAATCCCCGGAGTTCGCCGAGGTCGGCCCGGTCCGGCTCTACGCGGAGGCCTTCGGCCCGCCGCCCGCCCTGGTCATCGCCGGGGCGGGGCACGTTGGCCGCGCCCTGGCCGGTCTCGGGCGCTTCCTGGGCGTGCACGTGACGGTGGTCGACGACCGGGCGGAGTACGCGACCCCGGAACGGTTCCCCGACGCCGACCGCGTGATCGCGGGGCCGGTGCCGGCCACGCTGGCGGCGCTCCCCGCCGGCGCGGGGACCGCGATCGTGGTCGCGATGCGGAACCAGGACCTCGACTACGAGGCGACCCTGGCCGCGCTCCGCTCGCCGGCGCGCTACGTCGGGCTGATCGGGGCCCGGCGGAAGGCGATCCTCGTCGCCGAGCGACTCCTCGCCGAGGGCGTGCCGCCCGAGCGCGTGCGCGCGTTGCGGGCGCCGATCGGGCTCGACATCGGGGCGCGCAGTCCGTCGGAGATCGCGGTCGCCATCGTCGGGGAGTGGATCATGCTGCGCCAGGGCGGGACGGGGGCGCCGCTCCGCCTGGAGGACGCGCTGTTCGCGCGGGCCGCCGGGCGCGGCGGCGCCGGCTGAGCGGTCGTGACGCGATGATCGCGGAGTTCGTCGCCGGCGAGGTGGAGCGCGGGCCGGGCGCTGGACGACCGACCCGTGCGGGAGGGGCGGTTCGCGCCGGCCGCGGCGCGCGCAGCGGCGCGGCGTGAGCGGCCGCCACGCGCCCCCGGCGGCGCTCCTGTCCCTCCCGGTGCGCAACCGGCTGGCCGAGTTGATCCTCGAGGCATTCGAGCATGCGGAGCCGCGCGCCACGCTCCTGGCGGTTGCGCGCGTCGCCGCCGTGCCGACGGCCACGGTCGATGCGGCGGACCGGGGGCGGCTCCTGGCGCTCGAATGGTTCGAGACCGCGGGCGACGGGGTGCGGCTGCGCGGCGCGCTCCGGGCCCAGGGCCCTGCGCTCGCGGAGCGCGCCGG